>NZ_JAMMTO010000003.1:0-172606 GCF_051807745.1 Salmonella sp. NW38
TGTGTACTTAGCGAATAACTTCAACATTATGAAAATCAGCGGATTCGGAAAGGTCTGGAGTGTAGCACTACAAATTGTTTTGATCGATATAAACGATCAATAATGTGATATTTGATAGTTTAAACTTATTGTTATCTTATTAATTGATCGTTGTTACCGATCAATTGGGACTACTGATTGCTAAGTGGTTTGGGACAAAAACGGGACACACAAAGCTTTGCATCGGCTTGCAAGGCTTTGCATGTTTTTCGAAGATGGGGCGAGTGTGAGTGCCGTAGTATGGGATAACTTGTTGTTAGCTCAGGTAGTTCCAGAAACATCTAAGCCGTGGGTCGCAGGTTCGAATCCTGCAGGGCGCGCCATTTAACCTCTCAAAATTATGTTAATCCGTAAGCTTCTGCGGCGACGACGTTGCGCCATCCGCAGTACGTGACGCTAATATGCAAATAACTAATTGCGTTTAATCTGTTTATGGTGTTCCTCAGCCTGGATCTCGTGGGCGAAAGAATGGGCATTATTCATCGATTGATGGATGACCATTGCTTTTTCATAGTCGTCCATTTCAGAAAAGGGTGTCGCATTTTCCACAGTAGTCGGGGCGCTGGGTTTCTGTGTCTGAGCCATTTGCTGATGCGCGAAGGCGTCACCGTTATTCATCATCTCATGCGCCGTGGCGGATAATTGGCGGGATTCCATTTTCTCTGCGGCGTTTACGCCAGCTGAAATAAAAAAACGACAGCTAAAAGGGATGTAAACTTATTTATCTTATTTCTCCGGTGTGGGTTAATAAGAGAAATAATAAAACAGTCGTTGGGTCTGGCGCGTGACGGGATAATGACGATGATGTCAGATTATTTTGCTGGCTAGTGATAGCGCCTTTCACTATCGCTACAGTTCAACGGAGGTGTTTGGGTAATGTCAAAATAAAACGAGTAGCGCGCGTATCGGAGGTGACAGAAACTTTTCCCTGATGCGCAATGACGATGGATTTTACAATTGCCAGGCCTATACCGCTGCCTTCCCCTTTACGCTGGCGGGAGGGATCAATGCGATAAAAATGATCGAAAAGGCGCGGCAAATGTTCCGGCGCGATTGGCGTACCGGGGTTTTCAACAATAATATGTATCTGGTCGTCCGCTTCTTTTATCCGAAGAGTAATGGTTTTACCCGGCGGCGTATAGCGCATCGTATTAGAGAGTAAATTACTGATCGCTCTGCGCAGCATGATGGGATCGCCGGTGATCCAGCAGGCGCGGCCTTCAAAGCGCAAGCTCCCAACACCTTTTCGGCAGAAAAACTCGATGAGACGCTTTACCACGGGGCGGTGCTCCGGGTGCGGCCAAAAGCCATGACGGTAGCGGTGATTATCGCCGGTCTGCTGCCTTTTTTATGGGGGGCTGGCGCGGGTTCTGAGGGGATGAGCCGTATTGCCGCGCCGATGGTCGGCGGCATGATTACCGCGCCGTTGCTGTCGCTGTTCATCATTCCGGCAGCCTACAAGCTGATGTGGCTGCGCAGGCATCGTCGCCTTGCGGTATAACGTGTGCCGCCCGCCTGCGGCGTCAAACTGCAGGCGGGTTCAGCCTACGTTTATCGTCCGAGCGCGCTGACCCGTTTGCGGTACTCGCCTGGTGTACAACCGAATTCACGGACAAAAGCTTTGTGAAAAGAAGATTCGCTCGCATAACCTACCGACTCGGCAATCACCATCACCGGCAGCGCTTCACGCGACAGGGTCTGAGCGGCGATTTGCAGGCGCAGCGTTGTTAACACGGCTAAGGGCGTCGTAGCGGATACGTCGCGAAATAGCTGGGCGAAGCTTGCCCGCGACATGTGTACCCGTTGCGCCAGCGTTTCGACCGTCCAGGGATGCGCCGGTGTTTCCAGCATGTGAAGGATCACGCGGCCCAGCCGGGGATGCAGCAATAAATTGAGCACGCTTTTCGCTGTGCCAGCCTGCGATAGCCAGTCGCGAACGGCAAGGGTAAACAGCGTGGCGCACTGCTGACTGTATAAGACATCAGCGCCAGGTAAATGGCGTTCTGACTCCTGCTGTAACAGCAAAATGGCGGCGTTAATCCAGATACTGGCGGGGCTATGCGGCGGCGGGGCAAGACATAACACTTCCGGCAACGCGGTAAGGAAATAACGCGACGTCGTGTGCAGACGTAGACTACCGCACACGATATGTGTCGGTGCTTCGCCAGACTGGCGCAAACGGTGGGCGGAGTTTTGCGGCAGAATCACCACCTTTCCCGGCGTAAGCGTCATGGCGTCGCCGGTAGGCATTTCCAGTTGCGCTTCGCCCTGCGTAACGGTATGCCAGCGAATCACCGATAGCTCGCCAGCGGCGTGCGGTAACTGCCAGTCGCCGCCTAACGGGCAATTCTTGTCGATTGAGCCCTGAGGGGCGTTAAGCGTCAATAGCCGACTAAGCGCATCCATATAGACTCCAGAGCAGATTTATTTTCAAAAATAGAGATAACCATTTCTGTATCTGTTCACTATATTTCTGACTCAATGTCATTTCTACCCTTATTTTTGCTAACCGCCAATTTAGACGATAAGACAAAAAATGACGCGTTGCGGATAACCCTGTCTTTTTTGACGTTACTTATACTTGTCCTGACAAACAGATGGTGATTTGGCGGAGAAAGAAGATGACACAGTATCAGGCGCTCATTATTGGTTTTGGCAAGGCAGGAAAAACGTTGGCGGCAACTCTGGCGAAGACGGGATGGCGCGTGGCGATTATCGAACAGTCCGCCAGTATGTTCGGCGGAACCTGCATCAACATTGGCTGTATTCCAACGAAAACGCTGGTGCATGATGCGGAACGTGAGGGCGATTTTTCTGTCGCCATGCAACGCAAAGCGGCGGTCGTAAATTTTTTACGCGACAAAAATTTTCATAATCTTGCCGACCTGGACAATGTCGATGTGATTGAGGGAAGGGCGGAGTTTATTGATAACCATACCTTACGGGTATTTCAGGCGGACGGCGAGCGGGTGTTACGGGGAGAAAAGATCTTCATTAATACTGGCGCAGAGTCGGTGATCCCGGCTATTACGGGCTTAACAACGACGGCAGGGGTGTTCGATAGCACCGGGCTACTCAGCCTGAGCCAGCGTCCGGCGCGGCTGGGGATTTTAGGCGGCGGTTATATTGGCCTTGAATTTGCCTCAATGTTCGCCAACTTCGGTACGAAGGTCACTATCTTTGAAGCAGCGCCGCAATTCCTGCCTCGTGAAGATCGGGATATCGCGCAGGCAATTACCCGTATTTTACAGGAAAAGGGCGTCGAGCTGATTTTAAACGCCAACGTACAGGCCGTATCCTCAAAGGAGGGCGCGGTACAAGTAGAAACGCCGGAAGGCGCGCATCTTGTGGATGCCCTGCTGGTGGCGTCGGGGCGAAAACCGGCGACGGCTGGCTTACAGTTGCGGAACGCCGGCGTGGCGGTGAACGAACGCGGCGGGATCATCGTGGATGATTACCTGCGTACCACGGCGGACAATATCTGGGCGATGGGCGATGTTACCGGTGGGTTGCAGTTTACCTATATTTCACTGGATGATTTTCGTATTGTACGCGACGGGTTATTGGGAGATGGCAAACGCAGTACCCGCGATCGCCAGAATGTTCCGTATTCCGTCTTTATGACGCCGCCGCTCTCTCGTGTCGGGCTGACGGAAGAACAAGCGCGGGCAAGCGGCGCAACGGTGCAGGTGGTGACATTACCGGTGGCGGCGATCCCTCGCGCCCGTGTTATGAACGATACCCGTGGCGTACTAAAAGCGGTAGTGGACGTGAATACGCAGCGTATCGTAGGGGTGTCATTGTTATGCGTCGATTCTCATGAAATGATTAATATCGTTAAAACCGTTATGGATGCAGATTTACCTTATACGGTGTTACGCGACCAGATCTTTACCCATCCTACAATGAGTGAGTCTTTAAACGATCTCTTCTCTCTCATTAAGTAAAACATAAATAACGTAGCCCTGTTAATCAGGGCTTTTTTTGCCTGTCAGGCTATAAAAATACGCCAGGACAAATATGCTGGCGTCTGAAAGAAAAGGCTTTAGTCAGGCGTAACGTATTATAACACCATTGAAATAACCCACGACTGGAAATCTCGATGTTAAAAGTTACCACACTTATTGCTTCATTATTGGCTGCGCCGCTGGCGTTTTCCGCCTCCGCCCAGCCGCTAACTGACGTTGAATATATCAGCGTTTCTGCGGTGTCAGCAACGCCGTCAATGCTTGAAGACGCTATTGCCAGACTGGCGCAAAGTAAACAGGCGTCGTCATGGAAAATTACGTCCATGCGTATTGATAATACGGGTTACGCCACTGCGATATTATATAAATAAGGAGAGCCTGAGATGGATAAATATCTTCGTCTGTTAAGTCAGGGGGATCGGCTGGGATTAACATTAATTCGCCTGAGTATCGCCATCGTTTTTATCTGGATTGGACTACTAAAATTTGTGCCCTATGAGGCAGACAGTATTACCCCGTTTGTAGCGAACAGTCCGTTTATGTCTTTTTTCTATGAACATCCTGAAGAATATCGTCAGCATCTGACTCATGAGGGCGAACTAAAACTGGAGGAACGCGCCTGGCAAACGGCCAATAATACGTATGCGTTTTCGGATGGTCTGGGCGTGGTGGAATTGATTATCGCGGCGCTGGTACTGGCTAACCCTGTCAGCCGCTGGTTAGGGCTGGCGGGCGGCGTGCTGGCATTCCTGACGCCATTTGTCACGCTGTCGTTTTTAATCACCACGCCGGAGGCCTGGGTTATGCCGCTGGGCGATGCGCATTATGGTTTTCCGTATTTATCGGGCGCCGGACGGCTGGTATTAAAAGATACGTTAATGCTGGCAGGTGCGGTGATGATCATGGCGGACTCCGCCCGTTCGTTACTTTTACAGCGACAGTAGCGCCCCTCTTACCCTCTTTATGCCGCGATTCGTCGGGTGGCGCTTGCGCCATCCGACAATTTATTGATGAATGATGGACTACCCTGACAGAAGTTCCTGTTCCACCTGTTGAACCTGCGCCTCCAGCGTATTGCGAATTTCGGTTAGCGCCCGTTCCTGCTCGGAGAAATAGGCTTCCTTATCCGCAACGGAAGAGGCGAGCCGCCAGGCATTTTCCGTTTCCAGTTGCGTTATCTCTTTCAACAGCGCGTCGATTTGCGTGCGGAGCTGGCGTATTTTATGGCGCAGATGTTCCAGATTATTTAGCCTGTCGCTTGCCATCATCGGTTCCAGACCGCTTTGCAGCTGCGTCAATAACGCGCGAATTGCCGCCAGATCGGCATTCTGCCGCGCCTGATTAAGCTGTACCATCATCTGGTGCGCTTTTTCTTTCAATTCATCGGCGACCACATCCGGGTGACACAGGCGGCTGGCCTGACGCCACAAACGTTTTAATTCACTGCGTTCGTCTGCCGACAAACGTTGATCGCGGGCGTAGCGGAATTGCGCTTCCTGCTGCTGCTCCCGGTACTGGTGATAGTCCTGTTCCGCATTTTCCTGCGCCTGGCGGAATGCGCTGTCGTCCTGATGGGAAAAATCCGCTTCCAGCTCGCGAATTTCCGCCAGCAACGCGGTAATTAATTCCGTCTGCTGCTGGATTCGCTGACGGATGCCCACCGCTTCGCGCGAGGCGGCATTCAATCCTGTCCACTGCTGTTTTAGCGTTGCCAGTTGATCCACGGCCTGGGAAATAAATTGCAGGCAGGATTGATAATCCTTTTCCCGGCGTTTTATTTCGGCTTCTTGCTTACGCTGCATACTCACCGCGAGCTGTTTACGCAACTCCAGAATACGGCTCATCAACGGCCCGAGGCGCAGATGATAGAGGTCGTTGAAATCGTCGAGGATTTGTACCCGCGCATTTCGTTTGTCAATCAGATCGCGAAGCTGGGCTTCAAGCGCTTTCAGCTCCAGCTTACTGGCGGCAATAGAGGGATCTTGCCACGTCGAGAGCGCCCGTTGAGCCTGTAGCCAGGCGGCGATCTCTTGCATGGCGTCACTGAATCGACGAGCTTCAATCGCCTGGGCAATCGCGCTGATTACGGCATCCTGCGGCTCATTTTTCAGGTAGATGAGCTGCTGACGGATAATCTCTTCGTCCTCAAGTTCAATGGCGCTTTTGATGATCTCTAAACGTTTGATGATCTTATTCATGACGTTGATGCCTGGCGTGGCTCAAAAACGGATAACAGATACCAGGTCTGATTCACCTTTTTGAAAATACTGAAAAAATACTAAATGTATTCTGTAGGGTGTCGTACTTTTCGTCCAGAGTTATTCACATGTTTTATACTCGGCGTCTGTCACCCGTAACGTTCTATATCGGCGCGCGCTCTTTTCTTTTTACTCCCCGCGATATCTTTTTTTACACGATAACGTTAACGTCCGGAGTTGAGCCTTGACAAACGATTGCGCCTTGCGGCAGCGAGAGCGAAATGTTAAAAGGTGCCCCTCAATAAAAACGATACAGGGGTAGGACGTGAAAAACGCGTCAACTGCATCCGGCGCCAGCGTGTCGGATGCCGCGTCGAAGAATGAACCGACGCTTCAACGGGGGTTGCAAAACCGCCATATTCAGCTAATTGCGCTGGGCGGCGCCATTGGCACCGGACTGTTTCTGGGCATCGGCCCGGCGATTCAAATGGCGGGGCCGGCTGTTTTGTTGGGCTATGGCGTTGCCGGGATTATCGCTTTTCTCATTATGCGCCAGTTGGGTGAAATGGTCGTGGAAGAGCCGGTTTCCGGATCGTTTGCCCACTTCGCCTGGAAATATTGGGGGCCGTTTGCGGGCTTTTTGTCGGGCTGGAACTATTGGGTCATGTTTGTGCTGGTCGGGATGGCGGAGCTGACCGCGGCGGGCATCTATATGCAGTACTGGCTGCCTGACGTACCAACATGGGTATGGGCGGCGGTGTTTTTTATTATCATTAATGCCGTGAATCTGGTGAACGTTCGTCTGTATGGCGAAACGGAATTCTGGTTCGCGCTGATTAAAGTGCTGGCGATTATCGGCATGATAGGTTTTGGTCTGTGGCTGCTGTTCTCCGGCCACGGCGGCGAACATGCCAGCATTGATAACCTCTGGCGTTATAACGGTTTCTTCGCTACCGGTTGGCATGGTTTGCTTCTGTCGCTGGCGGTGATTATGTTTTCTTTTGGCGGACTGGAGCTGATCGGCATTACTGCGGCGGAAGCGCGCGATCCGCAAAAAAGCATTCCGAAAGCGGTGAATCAGGTGGTATACCGTATTTTGCTGTTCTACATCGGTTCGCTGGTGGTGTTGCTGGCGCTCTATCCGTGGGTAGAGGTGAAATCCAATAGCAGCCCTTTTGTGATGATCTTCCATAACCTGGACAGTAATGTGGTGGCGTCGGCGCTGAATTTCGTTATTCTGGTCGCGTCGCTTTCGGTGTATAACAGCGGCGTTTATTCGAATAGCCGAATGCTGTTCGGCCTGTCCGTACAAGGCAACGCGCCGAAATTTTTAACCCGCGTCAGCCATCGCGGCGTGCCGGTGAACTCGCTGATGCTTTCCGGAGCGATTACCTCGCTGGTGGTGCTGATCAACTATCTGTTGCCGCAAAAAGCGTTTAGCCTGTTGATGGCGCTGGTTGTCGCGACGCTATTGCTAAACTGGATAATGATCTGTCTCGCGCATTTACGTTTTCGCGCGGCGATGCGTCGTAAAGGGCGCGAGACGCAATTTAAGGCGCTGTTCTATCCCGCCGGAAATTATTTGTGCATTGCGTTTCTGGCGCTGATTCTGGTGTTAATGTGTACGATGGACGATATGCGATTGTCGGCGATTTTGCTGCCGGTATGGATTGTATTCCTGTTTATCGCGTTTACAGTTTTGCGCCGTAAGGCTCATTAACTTTTTTGCCCGATCCCATGCTCATGCGATCGGGCAATCCATTAATGCCGCAATGTCCCTGACAGCGCGCGAATATCGCTGCCGGTCGGCGTCTGATGAATACGCAAGCCAAACTCTTCCACCACGGCAAAAATATGGTCGAAAATATCGGCCTGAATGCTCTCATATTCCAGCCACACGACGGTATTGGTAAAGGCGTAGATCTCTATCGGCAAACCATGATCGTCAGGCGCCAGTTGGCGTACCATCAGCGTCATATCTTTACGGATGCGCGGATGGTGGCGTAAATATTCGTTCAGATAGGCGCGAAATGTCCCGATATTGGTCATTCGGCGGTGATTTAAGGCTGATTCCGGCGCATCCAGCTGTTTATTCCATTCATCGATTTCCTGATGACGGCTGGTAAGGTACGGCTTTAACAGTTGCGCGGTTAACAGCCGCTGTTTTTCATCATCATCCAGAAAATGGATACTGGTCGCGTCAATATTAATGCTGCGTTTAATCCGGCGTCCGCCGGACGCAGACATGCCGCTCCAGTTTTTGAACGAGTCGGAAACCAGTGACCAGGTGGGAATGGTGGTGATGGTATTATCCCAGTTGCGTACTTTTACCGTGGTTAAGCCAATATCAATGACCGCGCCATCTGCGCCATATTTTGGCATCTCCAGCCAGTCGCCCAGTTTGAGCATATCGTTGGCGGAAAGCTGGATACCGGCAACCAGGCCAAGAATCGGGTCTTTAAAGACCAGCATTAATACCGCGGCCATCGCGCCCAGCCCGCTGATTAAAATTGCTGGTGACTGGCCAATCAGCAGTGAGATCATCAGAATGCCGACGATAATTGCGCCGATGAGCTTAATGCCCTGAAATATTCCTTTTAGCGGCAACTGAGAGGCGGCGGGCCATTTTTGCGATAGATTGAAAATCACGTCCAGCAGAGAAAATAACGACAGCAGGGCGTAGGTCATAATCCATAACTGCGCGCAGGTCGTCAGGATATCCGCAGCCTCACTGCCTTTTTGTAGCCAGAGCGCGGCCTGAATATTGACAATGATGCCTTGCAGCGTAAAAGCCAGACGATGGAATAATTTATTCTGGGTAATAATTTGCAGCCACAGGCGGGAACTGGCGCTGGCGCGTTTTTCAAAAGCGCGCAGTACTATCCAGTGCAAAATAATATGCACGACAACTGCCGTCAGAAAAATAATACCAAATATCACCACCAGCGATGTGGTGTGATTCATTTCAATTCCCGCTAAATCTTCTACCCGGGATATCAATTCCTGCATAATCTCTCCTTTATAAACAGCAGCCTATGATGACTGCTGAATGGCATTTATGCAAATCAGGACGCTCGCGCTTCAGGCATAATCAGCAACAGACGGGTAAAAGCGCTTCAGGGGTTATCCATACGCTATATTTTATCCAGCGCCCCATAAACGTCGTTATTTTACGCCACCCCATTTTTTTGAACAGGCGCCAGTTCGTCAACAATGGATGAAAACATTTTAACCAGAATGCTTAAAACGATTGCAATGTTTCTGTCGGATGATGATTAGCACCGTCGTACCTCTCAACAATAACATTAAGGAACATCGGATGACCCAAAAGCGTACCCTGCTAAAATACGGCATACTCTCGCTGGCGCTGGCCGCGCCATTATCTGCCTGTGCGTTTGACTCTCTTACGGTATTTGGCGATAGCCTTAGCGATACCGGGAATAACGGTCGCTGGACCTGGGATAGTGGTCAAAATAAGCTCTACGACGAACAGTTGGCCGAACGATTTGGGCTGGCATTAAGCCCTTCCAACAATGGCGGTTCTAATTATGCCGCCGGCGGCGCGACGGCGACCCCGGAATTAAACCCGCAGGATAATACCGCGGATCAGGTACGGCAGTGGCTTGCCAAAACGGGGGGAAAAGCCGACCACAACGGTTTGTATATTCACTGGGTCGGCGGAAACGATCTGGCGGCGGCCATCGCGCAACCAACCATGGCACAGCAAATAGCCGGTAATAGCGCCACTAACGCGGCGGCGCAGGTAGGACTGTTACTGGATGCCGGCGCCGGGCTGGTTGTGGTGCCAAACGTACCGGATATTAGTGCGACGCCAATGCTTCTGGAGGCGGTAATCACCGCCGGGCTGGGCGCAGCGGCGCCTCCGGCGTTAAAAGCGGCGTTAGACGCTCTGGCGGAGGGTGCTACGCCCGATTTCGCCAGTCGGCAACAGGCGATCCGCAAGGCGTTGCTGGCGGCGGCTGCAACGGTAAGCAGCAATCCGTTTATTCAGCAACTGCTCGTTGAGCAACTGCTGGCGGGCTATGAAACGGCGGCAGAGCAGGCGTCAGCTCTGACCGATTATTATAATCAGATGGAAGAGAAGGGGCTGGAGCAACACGGCGGCAATATAGCCCGTGCCGATATCAACGGCCTCTTTAAGGAAATTCTTGCCAACCCGCAGGCGTTTGGTCTGACAAATACCGTAGGTATGGCCTGCCCGCCGGGCGTATCCGCTTCGGCGTGCTCCTCGGCAATGCCTGGATTTAATGCGTCGCAGGACTATCTGTTTGCCGATCATTTACATCCCGGTCCGCAGGTCCATACCATTATTGCGCAATATATCCAGTCGATCATTGCCGCGCCGGTACAGGCGACATACCTGAACCAAAGCGTTCAGTCGATGGCGCAAGGCAGTCGTACCACGCTTGACAGCCGTTATCAGCAGCTTCGCCAGGGGGAAAATCCTGTTGGTTCACTGGGCATGTTCGGCGGATACAGCGGGGGATATCAACGTTATGATAATAATGAGGCCGACGGGAACGGTAATCATAATAATCTGACGGTTGGCGTCGATTATCAGCTTAACGAGCAGGTACTGCTGGGAGGGCTGATAGCCGGTTCTCTGGATAAGCAACATCCTGACGATAATTATCGTTATGATGCCCGCGGTTTTCAGGCCGCCGTATTCAGCCATTTACGCGCCGGTCAGGCGTGGCTGGATAGCGATTTACACTATCTGTCCGCTAAATTCAGTAACATCCAGCGCAGTATAACGCTCGGTGCGCTAAGACGGGTGGAAGAGGGCGAAACCAACGGTCGGCTGTGGGGCGCGAGGTTAACCAGCGGTTATGATTTTGTCATGATGCCGTGGTTAACGACCGGACCGATGCTGCAATATGCATGGGATTACAGCCACGTTAATGGTTATAGCGAGAAGCTCAATACCAGTACATCAATGCGTTTTGGCGACCAAAACGCCCATTCGCAGGTGGGTAGCGCTGGTTGGCGTCTGGATCTCCGCCACAGCATCATTCACTCCTGGGCGCAGATTAATTATCGCCGTCAGTTTGGCGATGATACGTATGTGGCGAACGGCGGCCTTAAATCGACCGCGCTGACGTTTAGCCGCGACGGAAAAGCGCAGGATAAAAACTGGGTTGATATCGCGATTGGCGCAGATTTTCCGCTGTCGGCAACGGTGTCCGCTTTCGCCGGGCTGGCGCAAACGGCAGGGTTAAGCGATGGCAATCAAACCCGTTATAACGTTGGGTTTAGCGCCCGATTTTGATGATACGCCAGGGAGGGCCAACTCCGTGGTGACAATATCGCCATCGTAGGCGCAAACCGGTGTCACGCCGTTTTCTCCTTCATCCAGATAGGGGTATCCAGATATGGCAAACGGCGTGCCAGTTTTAAATATTATTTATTTTCAATAGGTTGAGAGAGGGAGTTAACACTAGCGATGTAAAACCTGGCACTTCGCGCTATTAATCATTGGGGAACCTGGCAGAAAGGTGAAAAAAGCCGGACGGGCGTCCGGCTTAGGCAGGGGATTAAACTTCCGTCAGTGTGGTTTCAAGCGGCAGACGTGATTTCGGCAGCCCGGCGTTGAAATCCTCGACGCTATGATGGCCGACCGGCACCACGACCAGACTGGTATAGCCTTTTTCTTTCAGACCAAATTCAGCGTCGAGCACCTCGGCGTCGAAACCTTCAATGGGGACGGCGTCGAGACCCATCGCGGCGACGCCCAGCAGAAAGTTGCCGACGTTCAGATAAACCTGCTTCGCCATCCACTGGTGGTCATCTTTCAGCGAGACGCGGTGCATATCGGCGAAAAAGCGGCGACCTTTATCATTTGCCGCTTTAGCTTCCGGCGTAGCGAAACGGCCATCAGCATCTTCCTGATCGACGACGCGCTCAAGCCATGCGTCATCCATTGCGGTTTTGGCGCAGAAGACCACCACATGGGAGGCGTCCAGCATTTTGCGTTCGTTGAACGTGTAGTTTCCGGCAGCGGATTTTGCTACGCGCGCTTTGCCTTCTTCCGTACTGGCGACAATAAAGTGCCACGGCTGGGAATTGGTGCTGGAGGGGCTGTACTGTAGTAGTGTTTTTATTTTATCCGCTTCTTCGGCGGTCAGTTTTTTGCTGGGATCGAACGCCTTGGTGGAGTAGCGCTGTAAGGCGACAGAAACGATATCCATAAATGCTCCTGGTTGGTTTAGTACCCTTTTGTATCAGCAGGGTACCGGGTTATCGGTAAAAAGATAAGGGAGGAAAATGCGGAAACGGTTATTGCATCAGCGCGGCCGCAGGCGCAGTTGCTCTCTTTTAGGCAGCCCGTCTACGACCAGATTCCATGAGTCATTTATCAAATCGTTGAGTAGCGAGACGGTGATATCCTCACCCGCATAGACTGAAATCCAGTGTTTCTTATTCATGTGATAGCCAGGCGCAATGCTGGGGTAAATTTGTTGATTTACCAGGGATTTTTGGGGATCCGACTTCAGGTTCACCACTGGACGGCAGTGATGTTCAGTGAAAAGCATGAATATTTTGCCGCCGACTTTAAACACATCGTACTGTGGGCCGAAAGGCCAGCAGTGTTCGGTAAAAGGCAGTTCCAGCGCAAAGCGTTTTGCACAGGCGTGCAGTGTTTGACCGTCCATTATTGCTCCTCGCGAGTCAGCGCGCGCCACATGGCTTCGAATCCCAGCGCAATATATTCGCCAGCGCGAGCGGGATCGCGCGCGGCGAAATCCATTGTTGTTTCAGCCAGCGCCAGAAAAAGGCCGTCGCCGAAGGCGCGGTACTCATCCGACATAAACACCATCAAAACGGAACGATGACATAAATCGCGCAATTCGGGGAACATATCGTCGGCCCGTTGTTCCGTCTCTTTGGTGAGCTTTTCGCTGACGGCCAGTTGACGGATCGCCCGATGGCGCGCGGGATGGTTCAGACCCCAACTGATGTAACTGTTCCAGATAAAACGAGTCATCATTTTGGCATCGGTAATGGATCGATCCAGCTCCATTATCATTGACTGGCAGAGATCCTGCTTTAAATGCAAATACAACGTGTTAATCAGCTCATCTTTGGTCGCGAAATAGCGAAACAATGTTCCTTCTGCAACACCTGCGTTACGCGCAATCACCGCCGTTGAGGCAGCGATGCCGGATTGCGCTATCGCCTGGGTTGCCGCTTCCAGTAATGCTTGTTTTTTGTCTTCACTCTTCGGACGAGCCACTACACGTTACCCTTATGTCTGGAAAAACATGATTGAATCATGCCCGTTGTCGCGTCGCAACGGTGAATGTCAACCTTTGAAAAGTACCTTGACGGCGTATCTTTGCTTTCTATAATGAGTGCTTACTCACTCATAATCAAGGGCTGCCGCATGAAGTGGTAGAAAAGCATATTGCAGGCCATGCGATAAGCCGTCTCACAATTTGTGTGGTTATTACTATGCTTATTGCTGTTGCCGTAAATGTGCGGTGCGGGAGCCGCTGACGAGTTTGATAGAGGGGAGAGCACGATGACCATTTCCGCTCAGGTTATCGACACGATTGTCGAGTGGATTGATGATAATTTGAATCAGCCGTTACGTATTGATGATATTGCCCGTCATGCGGGGTATTCCAAGTGGCACCTGCAGCGCCTTTTTATGCAGTACAAAGGGGAGAGTCTGGGGCGCTACGTGCGTGAACGTAAGCTAAAACTGGCGGCGCGCGACCTGCGCGACACCGACCAGAAGGTGTATGATATTTGTCTAAAGTATGGTTTTGATTCGCAGCAAACCTTTACGCGCATTTTTACCCGCACGTTCAACCTGCCGCCAGGCGCTTATCGTAAAGAAAAGCATGGCCGTACGCATTGAAATGTTTAATCGGCCAGCGAAAACCAACGCCGCCAGATAAAGCGAATAACATAATATTCCAGCGCGCCGAGCAAAAGAAACCATAAACAAAACAACAAAGTATAAAGCTGGTTGAGATCCATAAGATGAAAGATCCCGACCAGTTTTTGCGCCAGCGCAAGGCCGAGCGAAGGGGCGGGCAGCAGCAGGCTGGAGAGCAACGCCATCAGCAAAATACCGGCAGCGGTCATCAATGATTCAAGCGGGTGTTTCATGGCTTTGTTAAACGTAAGTTAAAACGCCATTGTCCGGGATATCGCCTGGTAAGGCAAATATGCTGTCTATTGTCCCGCCCAGATTTCACAATGTTTTTGTACCAGGCCTATCAGCGATCCGCCGTCGGCAATAAACTCCCGCATATATTGCGCTTCGTTACCGCCTTTTTTCACCTGCAGACGTAGTGCGTCAATGGCGCTGTCGGCGCCCAGCTTGCGCGCAGAGGGGGTAACGTTGTCCAGCAGACGCAGTGTATCATCTGCCAGGCGACGGCGGTCGCCGGTATAGGCATCGGTTAGCAAGCTCTCCAGACCATAGCGGCAAGCCTGAAAACGGTTGAATTTATATAACAGATAGTCTTGTTCCTGCGGTTTAAAGGGACGCTCGGTCAGCAGCCAGTGCGCGGTCGCCTGAATCAACCCTGCCATATTGATGGCATGATCAAGGGTGAGCGGCGTATCCATCACCCGAACTTCTACCGTGCCAAAGGCCGGGCTGGGGCGGATATCCCAGTGCAAATCTTTGATGCTGTCGATCATCGTGGTGTAAGACAGACGACGAAATAGTCCGGCAAACTCTTGCCAGTTACTGACCCACGGCATGGGACCGTTATCGGGAAAAGCGGAAAAAATATTCAGGCGCGCGCAGGCAAAACGGGTGTCAGATCCTTGCATATAGGGAGACGCGGCGGAGAGCGCAATAAAGTGTGGCACAAAATGCGACAGCCCGTGTAAAAGATAAATCGCATCGTCGCCGTTCGCGCAGCCGACGTGGACATGCTGGCCGAAAACCGTCGCCTGTTGAATTAAGTAGCCGAAATTTTCCAGCGTGCGTTGATAGCGCTCATTATCACAGACCTCCTGACGCTGCCATTTTTGAAAAGGGTGCGTACCGCCGCCGCAAATGCCGAGATGGTGTTCCGACGCCGCCTGTAAAATAACGTGCTGCATGGCAGAAAGTTGGGCCGCCGCCTGGTCAATATCGCGGCAGACGCCCGTGGCCATCTCCAGCATACTTTCGGTGATATCGTGCTTAATTTCTCCCGCAGTAAGTTGGGGCTTAACGGCGTCGATCAGTGTAGAAGAGTCCTGACTTAAATCGTAGCCAGGTGGATTGATCACCTGCATCTCCAGCTCAATACCAAGCGTATAAGGTTCAGAAACGTGAAAATCATTCAGCGCCATAGTGATCTCATTTATCGGGGTATTGCGCTAAGTATAGAAGCGGGAGCGCTCCTGTCGTGGGGAAAGCGCGTTATTGCAGAAACAAGAGTAATAACGCTATTGCCACGTTGAAACCATTCTGTACGGACGGTACGTTCAGCCATCGTGGCGGCAAAGGCTGGCAGCAGATGTAACGAGATGTGCGTGGCGGTAAGCGAGGTAACTTTTGCGCTATCGAATCCCGGGAGCGTGACGCGGTCTGAAAAGGCTTTATAAACGCTCTCCTTGGCGGAGAAAGCCAGCGTCAGGGCAAGCGGAAAAGGGAGCGAGCTCGCCTGGAGAATTTGGTGCTCATCGCTATCGATAATGGACGGCGCCAGCTCTGTCGCCGTGTGCTGACTCATGATTTTTTCTATATCAACGCCGACACGTTGTCGGGATATGACGGCCAGCGCCGTTGACGCACAGTGGCTGATGCTGCCAAATAGGCCGTCCGGCCATAGCGGCTGTCGCTTGTCGCCAATACCGGGCACTGTCCTGACGCCCACCTCGCGTAGCGCGTGAACGGCGGCAATGCGGCCTGCCAGATGTTCAGCTTTACGCTTGCGTCCGGCAGACCGGAGCCGATCGTGATGAGGAAGCCATAGCAGGTCGTGTTCGTGAAAGCTGCTCGCATCAAAGTCGACGATATGCAGCCTGTGTCCGGCAAAGGGAAGGGGAAAATGAGATGTCCGCATCGTTTTTTGCTAATTCCCTCCCCGAATGAGGGAGGGAAGGTTGCCATCAGAAATGGGTATTAATGCTCATATACCACGTACGTCCCGGTTCGTTATAGGTGTACGCGCCAGCGCCCGCCATATAAGCGCCAGTTTGAGTATCCCTGACGGTTTGCGCGTTACCTTCACGCCACAGACGTTTGTCAAAGAGGTTATCCACGCCACCGGTCAGGCTGACATTTTTGGTCACGTCCCAGGTCGCGCTCAGGCCAACAATACTGTATGGGCTGACCGCTTGCTTATCTGTTCCGGTAACGGGGTTACCCTGATAATCATATTTCTTCGGCTCTTGTTTGCCGTACCAGGTGAAGGTCGATTGCAGAGAAACGTCCTGACGTACCTGCCAGCTCAGGGTTGAGTTAAGCGTGTACTGTGGAATAATCGACAGGCGTTCGCCGGTCTCTTTGTTTTTACTCTGCAGCATATACGTAACGTTATTCGTCCAGTTGACGGTGTCGCTAACCGGTACGTTTAACGTGCCTTCCAGACCTTCAACGACCGCTTTCGGCACGTTCTCCCACTGATAGACATCCGTTTTGCCGTTGTTGATACGCTGCAACGGCACCGTACCCGCTTCAATCTTATTGCGGTAATCATTGCGGAACCAGGTGATGCCGGCCAGCCAGCCATCGCGTTTAAATTCCAGACCGATCTCTTTATTGATGCTGGTCTCGGCTTTCAGATCATCGTTACCCATCATATAGCAGCCGATGCCGGTACCCGCGCCAGTCGCGTAGCAACCCTGACCTTTACTGTACAAAATATAGTTTGGGTTAGTCTGGTACAGACTCGGGGCTTTATAAGCGCGGGCGATCCCCATTTTCAGGGTAAAGTCATCCCCCAGACCTTGCGACAGGTTCAGCGACGGGCTCCAGTTATCCCCCACAATACTGTGATGATCGAAACGTAGCCCCGGCGTCAGCATGGTGCTGTCGGTCAGTTCCATGTTGTTTTCAGCAAACAGAGAGAAAATTTCCGCTTTTGAATAGGGGCTACGATTGGTACTGCTGTAACCCGGGATATTTCCCCCCATAAAGGTTTGCGAGTTGGAGAGCTCGTCTTTCATACGCTGTTGGGCCCATTCGCTACCCAGCGTCAGGTTTTGATTGACCAGCAGATCGAAAGGAAGGCTCACTTCGCTGTGTAGGGTGACGTCATTCAAATCGGCATCGGCATATTTTTGCGATGCTTTGGGATCGAAAATTCCTTCGGTGCCGCCTGCTAAGCCTTCCGGCATCCGGGAGTTACGGGTATGTTCGTATTGCACCCAGTTACTGGTGGTTACGCCATTATCCCAGCCGCCGTTCCAGGTCAGAGAGTAGTTCTGCCGATAGAGGCGGTTCGTCTCTTTTCCGTAATTATCTTTCACCAGTTGGTTCGTATTGGTGTTCTGAGTATCACCGGCATAGAGATTGCCCTGGCGACTGTATCCGGCCTCCAGCTCCAGAGACTGAAGCGGAGCAAAATCCCAACGAACTACGCCGTTGATATCTTTGTTAATGACCCCCTCGCGTCCTGCCGGTAGCGTGTCGGCGTAACTCCCGGTACGTTCAGACTGATGCCCCTGGTTAATATTACGCGCATCCGCCTGCGTTTTGTCGAGGTTGCCATACAGACGGAAGCTGAAATCCCCGCCCAGCGGGCCGTTCAGGCTAAAGTTAGTGCGTTTGGTCGCGCCTTCGTCTTTATGTTCCGGCGCGTTGAAATAGGTATTCCAGGAACCGTGCCACTCGCTACCGCCTTTTTTGGTAATGATATTGACCACGCCACCCGCCGCGCCGTTACCGTAGCGTGCGGCGGCAGGGCCACGCAGCACTTCAATGCGTTCGATCATCTCCGGCGGCACCCACGCGGTATCGCCGCGGGTATCGCGTTCGCCGCGCCAGCCCAGGCGCACCGAGTTACGGCTGGTGACGGGTTTACCGTCTATCAGGATGAGGGTGTTTTCCGGCCCCATGCCGCGAATATCGATTTGGCGGTTATTCCCGCGCTGACCGCTGGTGGAGTTGCCGGTCAGGTTTACGCCTGGCATGGTGCGGATGATTTCTGACACGTCGCGCGCGGGCGGATTTTTGCGGATCTCATCGGCGGTGATGGTGGATACGCCTGGCGCCTGTAGGTTTTGCTGGGCAGCGGTCACCACGATGGTGTCTTCATTGGTGAGCGCAGCGCTATCGGTTTTTTCTTCCGCCATCACGGGCAGAGCGGCCCCGTAAATCCCTAAATTGACCAGTAAGGTCAGGGAATGAATCTTCTTGTTCATTGTATATCCTGCTTTTCTTTAGCCACATAAGCCAAAGCGCCCGTCAAAGGCATTGGCCGGGTGGTGAAATTGTGTTCGCGCGTCCCATAGCGCGACAATACGCTATTGCAAATGCAAATAGTTATCAATAATATTATCAATATATTTCACCTTTTATATACAAAATTCATAATAAACACAGGGTTATAATGAAAGAGGCGCTGGCAACGGGAAGCGAGGCCTGGTGGAGGACGAAAACCGGGCCGGAATGGATACGGGAAAAAGACGGAAATTATCGGGTCACTTTTTGGTGGCGCGACCCGCAGGGAAACGAAACACACTCCCCGATACGGCATGTCTGGGTCTACATCACTGGCGTAACCGATCATCATCAAAACGCGCAGCCTCAGACGATGGCGCGTATTGCCGGAACGGATGTCTGGCGCTGGAGCACGGCGCTTAGCGCTAACTGGCGCGGCAGCTACTGTTTTATTCCTACCGAGCGCGATGACGCTTTTGCCGCTTTTGCGCCGGGCGAAACGCCCGATCGGAACGCACTGCGTGAAGGCTGGCGACAGCTATTACCGCAGGCAATTGCCGACCCGCTTAATTCGCAAAGCTGGCGGGGAGGACGTGGTCATGCGGTTTCAGCGCTGGAAATGCCGGATGCGCCCCTTCAGCCGGGATGGGATCGTCCTGAAACGCCGTACTCGCCGCCTTTGATGATGCAGTGGCATAGCGCACGTCTGGGCAATTCCCGCCGCGTATGGATATTGACGACCGGAGACGAGGCGCCGGAGGAAAAACCGTTGGCTATTCTGCTGGACGGTCAATTCTGGGCGGAAAATATGCCCGTCTGGCCCGCGCTCGCCTCGCTGACTCATCAACGCCTGCTTCCTGGTGCCGTCTACCTGCTGATTGACGCGATTGATACTCAACACCGCAGCCAGGAGTTGACCTGCAATGCCGACTTCTGGCTGGCGGTGCAGCAGGAACTGTTGCCGCAAGTCAGAGCCGTGACGCCTTTTAGCGATGATGCCGGGCGAACGGTGGTCGCCGGACAGAGTTTTGGCGGCCTGTCGGCGCTGTATGCCGGCCTGAACTGGCCGACGCGTTTTGGCTGTGTACTAAGCCAGTCAGGATCGTTCTGGTGGCCCCATCGCATCACCCCGCCGGAGGGGGAAGTCATTACCCGGCTGAAAACCGGCGCATTATGCGCGCACGGACTGCGTATCGTACTGGAAGCCGGCGTGCGTGAGCCGATCGTGTTTCAGGCGAATCAGGCGCTTTATGCCCAACTGAATACCTCGCAGCAGTCCATTTTCTGGCGTCAGGTTGACGGCGGACACGATGCGCTTTGCTGGCGCGGCGGGCTAACGCAAGGGCTGATGCTGCTTTGGCAGCCGCTTATCGACACGCTTTAACCGGGCACATGTCCATGACAGGAGTTGAGTATGGAATTCAGTAATCCCTTCGATAATCCGCAGGGACAGTTTTACATCCTGCAAAATGCGCAGCGTCAATTCAGCCTTTGGCCAGCGGCGTGCGCGCTTCCCGCAGGCTGGGACGTGGTATGCGAACCGCAATCGCAGGACGCGTGCCAGCAGTGGCTTAATACGCGCTGGACAACACTGAATCCGGCCCATTATGCCGATAAGCAGGAGGCGAAATGACGCAGCGTTTACCGTTAGTCGCCGCTCAGCCGGGGATCTGGATGGCGGAAAAACTCTCTGATTTACCCTCCGCCTGGAGCGTGGCGCACTACGTGGAACTGAATGGCGAGCTGGATGCCCCCTTGCTGGCAAAAGCGGTAGCGGTAGGGATGCAACAGGCGGATACGCTACGGATGCGTTTTACCGAAGAGAACGGCGAGGTCTGGCAATGGATAGATCCTGAGCGCACCTTCGGCGAGCCCCCGATTGCCGATTTACGCGACCAGCCCGATCCGCATCACGCGGCGCTGACGTTAATGCAGGCGGATTTACGGCAAAACCTGCGCGCAGATAGCGGTAAGCCGCTGGCTTTTCACCAGTTAATCCGCATTGATGATACCCGCTGGTATTGGTATCAGCGCTATCACCATTTGCTGGTGGATGGCTTTAGCTTCCCGGCGATAACCCGCCAGATTGCGGCGATTTATCGCGCCTGGCAGAGCGAGGCCCCTACACCGGAGTCGCCTTTTACCCCCTTTGCGGATGTGGTCGAGGAATATCAGCGCTATCGCCAGAGCGAGGCCTGGCAGCGTGACGGCGCCTTCTGGGCGCAGCAGCGCCGCGAGCTGCCGCCGCCGGCGTCAATTTCTGCCGCGCCGCTGCCGGGGCGGTCGGCGAGCGCGGGTATTCTGCGTATGAAATTGAGCGCGCCGGCGGGGGCGTTTCGCCAACTGGCGGCGCACATGCCTGAGATACCGCGAGCGGATCTTGCCCTGGCGCTGGTGACGTTGTGGCTGGGACGATTATGCGGGCGAATGGATTATGCCGCCGGATTTATCTTTATGCGGCGGATGGGCTCGGCGGCGTTAACGGCGACCGGGCCTGTCCTTAACGTGTTGCCGCTGGCGGTTAACCTTCATGCGACGGAAGATCTGCCAACGCTGGCGAAGCGTCTGGCGGCGCAGTTAAAGAAGATGCGCCGCCACCAGCGTTACGACGCCGAACAGATTGTACGCGATAGCGGGCGAGCCGCAGGGGAGACGCCGCTATTTGGCCCGGTGCTCAACATAAAAGTGTTTGATTATCATCTGGATCTTCCTGGCATACAGGCGCAAACCCATACCCTGGCGACGGGGCCGGTTAACGATCTTGAACTGGCGCTTTTTCCGGATGAAAACGGCGGTCTGGATATTGAATTGCTGGCGAATGCACAGCGTTACGATGATGCCACGCTCTCCCGCCATGCCTTACGGTTGATGGCGCTTATCACACAGTTTGCGGATAACCCGGCGCTGTGCTGCGGCGATGCGCAAATGCTGCTGGCGGAAGAACAAACGCAATTAACACACCTTAATAATACGGCGGTAACGATTCCCGCCGCCACGCTTAGCGATTTGGTGGCGCAGCAGGCGCAAAAAACGCCAGAGGTTTCCGCGTTGGCAGATGCGCATTATCATTTTACCTACCGTGAAATGCGCGAACAGGTTGTAGCGCTGGCGTACGCGCTGCGGGAACGCGGCGTTCAGCCTGGCGATAGCGTGGCGGTGGCGTTGCCGCGGTCGGTTTTCCTGACCTTAGCGCTGCATGGCATTGTCGAGGCGGGCGCCGCCTGGCTGCCGCTGGATACCGGTTATCCTGACGATCGGCTGCGAATGATGCTGGAAGATGCGCAGCCGAAACTGTTAATTACGACTCAGGCGCAGCTGGCGCGCTTTCACGATATTCCGGGGATGGAATATTTGTGTTATAGCCAACCGCTACCGGTCAGTGACGCCACTCCGCTGGGGCTGTCGTTACCGCATCATACCGCTTACATCATTTTCACCTCTGGCTCGACGGGCAGGCCGAAAGGGGTGATGGTGGGACAAACGGCGATAGTCAACCGGTTGCTGTGGATGCAGGATCACTATCCGTTGACGGCGGATGATGTAGTAGCGCAAAAAACGCCGTGCAGTTTTGACGTCTCAGTATGGGAATTTTTCTGGCCGTTTATCGCCGGGGCGAAACTGGTGATGGCTGAACCGGAAGCGCACCGCGACCCGCTCGCGATGCAACGGTTCTTTGCGCAATACGGCGTCACGACCACCCATTTTGTGCCGTCGATGCTGGCGGCCTTTATTGCCTCGCTCACGCCAGCGTCGGCTGGGAAAAGCTGCGCTTCCTTAAAGCGCGTTTTCTGTAGTGGCGAGGCCCTGCCGACGGCGCTGTGCCGCGAATGGGAGACGTTAACCAACGCGCCGCTACACAATCTGTACGGACCAACGGAGGCCGCGGTGGATGTGAGCTGGTATCCGGCCTGTGGTGATGAGCTGGCGGCTGTTGACGGCAACAGCATCCCGATTGGTTATCCCGTCTGGAATACCGGTTTACGTATTCTCGATGCGCATATGCAGCCGGTGCCGCCGGGCGTGGCTGGCGATCTCTATCTTACCGGTATCCAACTGGCGCAGGGCTATCTGGGGCGTCCGGATCTTACCGCCAGCCGTTTTATCGCCGATCCTTTTGCGCCAGGCGAACGGATGTACCGTACCGGAGATGTGGCGCGCTGGCTGGATTCCGGCGCGGTGGAGTACTTGGGGCGCAGCGACGATCAGCTCAAAATTCGGGGTCAACGTATTGAACTGGGCGAGATTGACCGCGTCATGCAAACGCTGCCGGATGTTGAACAGGCGGTAGCACATGCCTGCGTCTTTAATCAGGCGGCGGCGACGGGCGGGGATGCCCGGCAACTGGTCGGCTATCTGGTGTCGCACTCCGGTTTGCCGCTGGATTTACCGGCGCTGCAGGAAAAATTACGCCAAAAACTTCCCGCGCATATGGTGCCGGTTGTGTTGTTGCAACTTGCCGGTTTGCCGCTTAACGCTAATGGCAAGCTGGATCGTAAAGCCCTGCCGCTGCCGGACCTGACGCCGCGCGTGAAAGGGCGTGCGCCGCAGTCCGCAACGGAGATTGCTGTCGCCGCGGCGTTTTCCCGCCTGCTGGGCTGTGAGATTAACGATGTTGAAAGTGATTTCTTTACGCTGGGCGGACACTCGCTGCTGGCGATGAAACTGGCCGCGCAGCTAAGCCAGACGTTTAATCGCCAGGTGACGCCGGGGCAGGTGATGGTGGCGTCTGACGTGGCGCAGTTGAGTAAGCTGCTCGATACTGACGATGACGAACGCTCGCGCAATCTGGGGTTCGGGCCGCTGTTGCCGCTGCGTGAAAGCGATGGTCCAACGTTATTTTGTTTCCATCCGGCGTCGGGGTTCGCCTGGCAATTTAGCGTATTATCACGCTATCTCAGCCCGTCGTGGTCGATTATGGGGATTCAGTCGCCGCGCCCCGCTGGCCCTATGCAAACCGCAACCACCCTTGATGAGGTATGTGAACATCATCTGGCGACTTTGCTCGTGCGGCAGCCGCATGGCCCTTATTATTTATTAGGCTATTCGCTGGGCGGGACGCTGGCGCAAGGGATCGCCGCCCGGTTGCGCGCACGCGGCGAAACCGTAGCGTTTTTGGGGTTACTGGACACCTGGCCGCCGGAAACGCAAAACTGGCGGGAAAAAGAGGCGAATGGCCTCAATCCGGACGTATTGGCGGAAATTGAACGTGAACGCGCAGCGTTTGTCGCCGCTCAGCAGGGAAATGCCTCCGAAGCCTTATTTACCGCCATTGAAGGCAATTATGCGGATGCCGTCCGTTTGCTGACGACGGCGCATAGCGTACCGTTTGATGGACATGCTACGCTCTTTGTGGCGGATAAAACGGTGCCGGAAGGCGTATCGCCTGAACAGAGCTGGTCGCCGTGGATAGCGTCTTTGGCTATTTATCGCCAGCCGTGCGCGCATGTAGATATTATTTCTCCCTCCGCTTTTGAAACTATCGGGCCCATCATCAGCGAGCTCATTAATAAATAACGGGCGTTGTTTCTGCCTTTAACAAATTAAATCCTGAAACCCATAATAATTACTAATTATTATGGGTTTTTTATTGCAACGATTAATTCTTTTAACATAAGTGATACATGCTACAGGCAAGTTTAATTCCGAATATTTAGCTTTTCGGGCACTGGCGCGCAAAGAGTGTTTCGGATAATTCTGACTTGCTGTTAGAATCTCTGACAGGAATGTGTTCTTTCATTGGATAAAGTTTTCAGGTCATACGGCATGCCATCTCTTAATGTAAAACAAGAAAAACATCAGTCACTTGCAGGTTACTCACTGCCGCCCGCCAACAGTCATGAAATCGATTTGTTTAGCCTTATAGAGGTGTTATGGCAGGCGAAACGTCGTATTCTTGCTACCGTTTTCGCCTTTGCGTGCGTGGGGTTACTTCTGTCCTTTCTGCTGCCGCAAAAATGGACCAGCCAGGCGATTGTCACACCGGCGGAGTCGGTACAGTGGCAGGGGCTGGAGAGAACGTTGACCGCGCTGCGCGTGTTGGATATGGAGGTAAGCGTTGATCGGGCCAGCGTCTTTAATCTGTTTATTAAAAAGTTTAGCTCGCCCTCGCTGCTGGAAGAATATCTTCGTTCTTCTCCGTATGTCATGGATCAATTAAAAGGCGCGCAAATAGACGAGCAGGATCTTCACCGGGCGATTGTCGTGCTGAGCGAAAAAATGAAAGCGGTGGACAGTAATGTCGGCAAGAAAAATGAAACGTCATTATTCACGTCGTGGACGTTGAGTTTTACCGCGCCGACGCGGGAAGAAGCGCAAAAAGTGCTGGCTGGCTATATTCAGTACATCTCTGATATCGTCGTGAAAGAGACGCTGGAAAATATTCGTAACCAGCTGGAAATCAAAACCCGCTATGAGCAGGAAAAGCTGGCGATGGATCGGGTGCGTCTCAAAAACCAGCTTGATGCCAATATTCAACGTCTCCATTATTCGCTGGAAATCGCCAACGCCGCCGGCATTAAGAGACCGGTTTACAGTAATGGTCAGGCGGTAAAAGATGATCCGGATTTTTCTATTTCTCTCGGCGCGGATGGTATTTCCCGCAAACTGGAAATTGAAAAAGGGGTAACGGACGTGGCCGAGATCGACGGTGATTTGCGTAACCGTCAATACCATGTTGAACAACTGGCGGCAATGAATGTGAGCGACGTGAAGTTTACCCCGTTTAAATATCAACTGTCGCCGTCTCTGCCAGTGAAAAAAGATGGCCCGGGTAAAGCGATCATTATTATTCTGGCGGCGTTGATTGGCGGTATGATGGCCTGCGGCGGCGTATTACTGCGTCACGCGATGGTCTCGCGTAAAATGGAAAACGCGCTGGCGATAGATGAACGGTTAGTCTGATTTAAACGAAAAGCCGGATAGCGATTATCCGGCTTTGTCATCTGTGTGAACGACTATCGCCGCCCCAGCGGTACCACCAGCGGCGTCCCGGCAACCGGATCGTCGATAATCATACAGCGCAGCCCATAGATTTTTTCGATAAGCTCTGCGGTAACAATCTCTTTCGGCGCGCCCTGCGCGACAATGTTACCTTCGCGTAATGCAATCAAATGCGTGGCGTATCGGCAGGCCTGATTCAGGTCGTGCAGGACGGCGGCGAGCGTATAACCTTTTTCGCGGTTGAGATCGCTTAACAATTCCAGCAAATCAATTTGATGGCTAATATCCAGCCACGTTGTCGGCTCATCCAGCAGCATGATGGACGTTTCCTGCGCCAGCACCATGGCTATCCACGCCCGCTGGCGTTGGCCGCCGGACAGAGTATCTACGCTTTGCGTCGCCAGTGAGGTGATACCTGTTGCACGCATGGCACTGGCGACGGCGTCGGCATCTTCCTTGCGCCAGCGGGTAAATAACGGCTGATGCGGATAACGCCCTCTGGCGACCAGCTCTTGTACGGTGATATCGCCCGGCGTAGTGGCGTTTTGCGCCAGCAATCCGATGCGCCGCGCCACCTCTTTACTGGCGTAACGCTGTATTTGTTCGCCATCCAGCCAGACATGGCCATCAACAGGCGTCATCAGACGGCTTAGCGTGCGTAGCAACGTTGACTTGCCGCAGCCGTTAGGGCCGATGATGGCGGTAAAATGGCCGTCCGGAATCGAAACATTAAGGTTTTTTGCGACGGTATAGCTGCCATAACCCAGCGTTAACTGGTCGCCGCGCAAACGGGCTACGGATTCGGTCATTTTTTGCGGGACTCCTGAATTAACAAGACGATAAGATAAATACCGCCGAGGCTGACGGTGACCACGCCCACTGGAAGCTGATAAGGCATAAACAGTTGCTGCGCGCATGCATCGGCGGCCAGTAGTAACAACGCGCCGCACAGCGCCGACTGGGTTAATCCCCAGCGCGCTGTGCCGCTAAGACGGCGGGCGATGTGCGGCGCGACAAGGGCAATAAACGAGATGGGGCCTGCCAGTGCCGTTGCCGCAGCGGTGAGCGACACCGCCACCAGCATCAGCATCAGGCGTGACCGCTCCACGCTAACACCCAGCGCGCAGGCGCTGTCATCGCCCATCTCCAGCAGCCGCATACGACGCACCAGTAGCGCGGCGCCTGTCAGCATCACAATAATCAGCGGCGCCGAAGGCCAGGTTTTTGCCCATGTCAGACCGTTGAGCGACCCGGCGTTCCATAAGCCGGCGGTGAGCGCCGTTTCCAGCGACGCCTGCAACAGAAGCCAGGTATTAAAGGCGACTAACATCGCGCGGATGCCGATACCGATGATAATCAGCCGGAAAGTTTCAATCCCGTTACGCCAGGCGAGCAGCCAGACAATCAATGACGTGACGATACCGCCCGCCATTGCCGCCAGCGCGATCGCGGTAAGATGCTGGCCAAACAGGACCATTGCGACCAGTACGCCGCTCCAGGCGCCGGTATTAAAGCCCATCACATCAGGGCTGCCTAGCGGGTTACGCATCAGCGACTGAAAAATCGCGCCACTGACGCCAAGCGCAGCGCCAATCAGCAACGCCATTAATACGCGCGGTAGTCGCCATTCGGTTACGACAAGGGTGATGTTACGCGGCGCGTCGCCCAACAGCGCGGCAATAATCTGCCCGGTCTCAAGAGGCACGGCGCCGCTTTGCAGGCTCCATAAACCAATGGCGAAGCAGCCAGCCGCCAGAAGCAGGCAGCTTACGATAAGCCGACGAGAAAGAAACATCACAGGCCGCCTCCGTTCGATTTACGGCGTACCAGAAAAATAAGTACCGGCGCGCCGATAAATGCACTGACAACCGATACGCGGAGTTCGCCCGGCACCAACAGACGACCAATAATATCGGCAAAAAGCAGCAGAGCAGGGGTTGCCAGTAGCGTCACTGGCAGCGACCAGCGGTGGTCTGCGCCCACCAGCCAACGCGCCATATGCGGCATCATCAGACCAATAAAGGCGATAGGGCCAACCAGCGCCGTTGCGCTGCCGCACAAGACGGTAATCGCCAGTAAACCGATAAGTTGGGTGCGCGCCACTTTACTCCCCAGCGCCGTCGCGGTATCGCTGCCGAGGCTCAGGCTGTTCAGCGCACGGCTCAGAAATAGCGCCACGATCCCTGCGATAACCACGGGCGCAAGCGCGACTTTCAACGTTTGCAGGCTGCGAATGTCCAGCGATCCCGCCTGCCAGAAGCGAAGCTGGTCATAGACCTCTGGATTTAACAGCGCGATGCCGCTGGTCAGTCCTTCCAGTACCGCGCCAAGCGCCACGCCCGCCAGTGTCAGGCGGACCGGGCTTAACTGGCCGCCGCCCTGACTACCGGTGAAGGCGACAATCAGCGATGCGATAAGCGCGCCGCTAAATGCCATGAAAAGCTGTTCCAGCGGCGTGGAGAAACCAAACAGCGCCGCGCCCAGTACAATGGCGAAGCTGGCGCCGTTGTTAACGCCCAGAATTCCCGGGTCGGCGAGCGGGTTGCGAGTAAGTGTTTGCATGAGCGCCCCGGCGAGACCCAACGCGCCGCCTGCCAGTAATCCGGCCAGCGTACGCGGCAAACGCGCATCCAGGACGATGGTGCAATCGGCGCTTTGGCATACGCCGGTGAACGCCTCCAGCACGGCGGCGGCGGGCAGCGGTTTCGCGCCAATGACCAGGCTTAAAACCGCGGCGAGACTCAGTAATAACAACAATCCGGGCACGGCAAACGCGCGCGTCACGGAAAACGAGCATGACATAGTAACTTCCCTGATAATGATAGTAATTATCGTTATCTATCTTATTTGGTTATGTTAGCATGTGCAGCCATTGAATGGATATTTAAAAAACTCGCATTAAGGCGTTGTAATGAATCGACAATCCTGGCTGCTCAATCTCAGCCTGTTGAAGACGCACCCTGCATTTCGCGCAGTATTTCTGGCCCGTTTTATCTCTATTGTCTCGCTGGGGCTGCTTGGCGTGGCGGTTCCGGTACAGATCCAAATGATGACGCACTCCACCTGGCAGGTAGGGCTGTCGGTAACGTTAACCGGCGGCGCCATGTTTATTGGCTTAATGGTGGGCGGCGTACTGGCCGATCGCTACGAACGTAAAAAGGTGATTCTGCTGGCGCGCGGTACTTGCGGTATTGGCTTTATTGGCCTGTGCGTGAACGCGCTGCTGCCGGAACCATCATTGCTGGCGATATATCTCCTTGGCCTGTGGGACGGCTTTTTCGCGTCTCTGGGCGTGACCGCGTTACTGGCGGCGACGCCAGCGCTGGTCGGAAGAGAAAATCTGATGCAGGCCGGCGCGATTACCATGCTGACGGTACGTCTGGGATCGGTTATTTCGCCGATGTTGGGGGGCATATTGCTTGCCAGCGGCGGTGTAGCCTGGAACTATGGGCTGGCGGCCGCCGGGACGTTTATTACGCTATTGCCGTTACTGACGCTGCCGCGACTGCCTGTCCCTCCGCAGCCGCGGGAAAATCCATTTATCGCGTTACTGGCGGCATTTCGTTTTTTGCTCGCCAGTCCGCTTATCGGCGGTATTGCGCTGCTTGGCGGCCTGGTGACGATGGCAAGCGCGGTACGCGTCCTCTATCCGGCGCTGGCGATGAGCTGGCAGATGTCGGCGGCGCAAATCGGTTTGCTGTATGCGGCAATTCCGCTGGGGGCGGCCATTGGCGCGCTGACCAGCGGACAACTGGCGCATAGCGTTCGTCCGGGGCTCATTATGCTGGTTTCGACAGTGGGTTCTTTTCTGGCGGTGGGGCTGTTCGCCATCATGCCGGTCTGGATCGCAGGTGTTATCTGTCTGGCACTGTTTGGCTGGCTTAGCGCCATCAGTTCGTTATTACAATATACCCTGCTGCAAACCCAGACGCCGGAAAATATGCTGGGGAGAATGAACGGCCTGTGGACTGCGCAAAACGTCACGGGAGACGCTATCGGCGCGGCGCTGTTAGGCGGTCTTGGCGCAATGATGACGCCGGTCGCTTCCGCGAGCGTGAGTGGATTCGGGCTGGTAATTATTGGTTTGCTGCTGCTGTTAGTGCTGGGCGAGCTACGTCGTTTTCGCCAGACGCCGCCGGTTAGCGATGCTGGCTGATGAAGAGGCGTTTATCCGACTGACAAAATCGGTCTGGTCAGTCGGATAAGACTCCGATAAGGCTAAAACAGGGCGGCCAGCCGGTTAAGCAGCAACGTTGCGCTGTAATAATCCAGACGGAACGTCTCCGTGCCCAGGGCATAGACGCGCTTATTTTGCACCGCTGGCAGGTGCGCGAGCAGCGGATTGGTGTAAAGGGCCGCGACATCTTTGTTGTCGCCGGCAAACAGGAAAAGAGATTGGCCGTTTAACCCGGCGGCCAGATTTTCACCGCCAAGCTGAATGATATCGTGGCGCTTACCCTGGCTTTTGCTGGTTTGCAGCCCTCGGGGCAATGTCGCCAGCGTAAAGCCTAACTGCGTCAATAGCTTGCCTTGTGCTGATTCTGGCGTCCACAAATTGGCGCTATGCGCGGCAGGGGTATACACCAGCGCGCTAACCGGCTGCGGCGGCAGGGCGATTCGCTGTTTAACCGTCGTCAGTTGCGCCTCAAATTCCGCTATTCGCGCGGCGGCCTGTTTCTCCTGACCGGTGATCTCGCCAAGTTGCGTGAGCAAACTCTGCCAGCTTTTATCGTCATAATTGATGACGAGCGTCGGCGCGATAGCGGAGAGCTGATCGTAAAGCGCCAGCGCGGAGTCGCCGCCGGTGGCGCTAATCAAAATGAGATCCGGCATTTGCGCGGCGACCGTTTCGGCATTCGGTTCGCCGATATACAGCCGGGCGACATGGCGAGCCTTTGCTACGTCGCTCCACTGACGCATAAACCCTTGATCGTCAGCAAAGCGGTTATTCGGCGTAGTGGCCCCGCTGGCGACGACGGGCGCATCAATCGCCAGCAGCGAGCCTGTTAACGTCACGCTGGTAGAGACGATACGCGCGGGTTTGTGGTCCAGAGTATGAACGCCGCGGCTGTCCTGGATTTGCCGGGGCCAACCGGCGTCCTGGGCTAAGGATATTCCTGAAATTGATAAACCAACCACTAAAAGCAGCCAACGATAAAAGGCGGGGAGTCTCACAATAGCGTCCTGTTATTAATAAAGTTAATGCTTCTCATTTTCATGTCAGCAGCAGCGAGATGCAAGCCTTAGTGCCATTTAACTCATGACCAGAGTTGACAGAGCGACGTTTTACTCTTAGGTTAGCGCACTAAAAATAGAAATAATAATCATTATTATACACAAAATCATTCAAGAAGCATCGCAACGGCAAGGGAAGAAATCCCCGCGACCATAGATAACTGTGTGACCGGGGTTTCTGAGCGCAGCCAACAAAGAGGCAGCTTGAAAGATGAAGTGTATATAAGCCTTTATCATTGGAGGATGATATGGATATGTCACTGGCCGAGGACGCTCAGGAGACAATGGCAACGCTTGCTCCCGATCGCTTTTTCTTCATGTCGCCGTATCGCAGTTTTACCACTTCCGGGTGCTTCGCCCGTTATACCGAGCCTGCGGTTGCCGGAGATTCGCCGGATAGCCCTTTCCAGCAGAAATTGCGCCAGCAATTTGCCGAGGCCAAATCGCAGGGCATCGCCAACCCTATCCTGGTGGGGGCGATCCCCTTTGATACCCGTCAGCCGTCGTCGCTATTTATCCCGATGGCGTGGCAGTCCTTTTCCCGCCAGCAAAAGCAGCGCACGGCGCGTTATTTTACTGACCATCAGCCACTGACGGTGACGGCGCGAAAGGCGATTCCGGAGCAGGATGCTTTTGAAGCAATGGTCGCACGCGCGGCTATGCTGACCGCCACGCCAGACGTCGATAAAGTGGTGCTTTCCCGGCTAATAGATATCACCACTGATGTGGCGGTGGATAGCGGAGCATTGCTGGAGCGGCTGGTTGCGCAGAATCCAGTTAGTTACAACTTCCATGTGCCACTGGCGGATGGCGGCGTTCTGCTGGGCGCCAGCCCCGAATTGTTGCTACGCAAAGAGGGCGAGCGGTTTAGTTCGCTGCCGTTAGCAGGCTCGGCACGCCGACAGCCGGATGACGTTCTGGATCGCGAGGCGGGAAACCGACTGCTGGCTTCACAAAAAGATCGCCATGAACATGAGCTGGTGACGCAGGCGATGAAGCAGATCCTGCGCGATCGCAGCACGGAACTGCAATTACCTTCCTCTCCGCAGTTGATCACCACGCCGACGCTATGGCATCTCGGTACGCCGTTTGAGGGCAAGGCCAACGCCGGAGAAAACGCGCTGACGCTGGCCTGTCTGCTGCATCCGACCCCTGCGTTAAGCGGTTTCCCCCATCAGGTCGCGAAAAAGCTGATTGCTGAACTGGAACCGTTCGATCGTGAACTGTTTGGCGGCATTGTCGGCTGGTGCGACGCCGAAGGAAACGGCGAGTGGGTAGTGACGATTCGTTGTGCGAAATTGCAAGGTAATCAGGTGCGCCTGTTCGCCGGCGCCGGGATTGTCCCTGCCTCTTCGCCAGTCGGCGAGTGGCGGGAAACCGGCGTCAAGCTCTCTACGATGTTGAACGTTTTTGGACTGCATTAAGGAACGATGATGCGTATACCTTTCACCCGTTGGCCGGATGAATTTGCCCGCCGTTATCGTGAAAAAGGCTACTGGCAAGACGTGCCGTTGACCGATATTCTGACCCGCCACGCTGACAGCGACAAGACGGCGGTCATTGAAGGCGAGCGCGCATTCAGCTATCGCCAGCTCAACCAGGCCGTGGATAATCTGGCCTGCAGTTTACGCCGTCAGGGCATCAAACCTGGCGAAACCGCTCTGGTGCAACTGGGGAATGTACCGGAACTGTATATCACCTTTTTCGCCCTGTTGAAGCTTGGCGTAGCGCCCGTTCTGGCGCTGTTTAGCCATCAACGTACCGAACTTAACGCCTATGCGATGCAGATCGCGCCGACGCTGGTGATTGCCGATCGCCAACATACGCTGTTCGCCGGGGAGGACTTTCTCAACACGTTTGTGGCTGAACACCGCTCTGTGCGGGTGGTGTTATTGCGCAACGACGACGGCGATCACAGCCTGGACGCGGCGATGCGGCAGGCGGCGGAAGATTTCACCGCCACGCCATCACCTGCTGACGAAGTGGCCTACTTTCAGCTTTCCGGCGGTACTACCGGCACGCCAAAGCTTATTCCCCGTACCCATAACGACTATTACTACAGCGTGCGCCGCAGCAATGAGATTTGCGGTTTCAACAAGGAGACGCGTTTTCTGTGCGCGATTCCCGCCGCGCATAACTACGCCATGAGTTCGCCGGGCGCGCTGGGCGTTTTTCTCGCCAAAGGAACGGTAGTGCTGGCGACCGATCCCAGCGCCACGCTCTGTTTCCCGCTGATCGAAAAACACCAGATTAATGCCACGGCGCTGGTGCCGCCCGCGGTCAGTCTATGGCTACAGGCTATCCAGGAGTGGGGCGGTAATGCGCCGCTGGCGTCATTAAGGTTATTGCAGGTTGGCGGCGCGCGGCTTTCTGCGACGCTGGCCGCCCGTATTCCGGCTGAAATTGGCTGTCAGTTGCAGCAGGTCTTCGGCATGGCGGAAGGGTTAGTGAACTATACCCGGCTGGACGATAGTCCGGAACGGATTATCAATACCCAGGGAAGACCCATGTGTCCGGACGACGAAGTGTGGGTGGCGGATGCCGACGGGAATCCACTGCCGCCGGGCGAGATTGGTCGTCTGATGACGCGCGGCCCCTATACTTTTCGCGGCTATTTCAACAGTCCGCAACACAATGCCAGCGCCTTTGACGCCAACGGTTTTTACTGCTCCGGCGATCTGATCTCCATTGATCAAGACGGCTACATCACCGTTCACGGGCGTGAAAAAGATCAGATCAATCGGGGCGGCGAGAAGATAGCCGCCGAAGAGATAGAAAACCTGTTACTGCGCCACCCGGCGGTGATCCATGCGGCGCTGGTCAGCATGGAAGATGAACTGCTGGGGGAAAAAAGTTGCGCATATCTGGTGGTAAAAGAGCCGCTGCGAGCGGTACAGGTACGCCGTTTCCTGCGAGAGCAGGGCGTGGCGGAATTTAAATTACCGGATCGCGTGGAGTGCGTTGCGTCACTGCCACTGACGCCGGTTGGTAAAGTCGATAAAAAACAATTACGCCAGCGGTTGGCGTCACGTTCACCGCTCTGAAGGAGAAAGAGAGATGGCCATTCCGAAACTACAGTCTTACGCGCTGCCCACCGCACTGGATATCCCGACCAACAAAGTGAACTGGGCATTTGAGCCGGAGCGCGCGGCGCTGCTCATCCACGATATGCAGGATTACTTTGTCAGCTTTTGGGGCCGCAACTGCCCAATGATGGACCAGGTGATTGCCAATATCGCCGCTCTGCGCCAGTACTGTAAGGAACATCATATCCCGGTCTATTACACCGCTCAGCCGAAAGAGCAAAGCGATGAAGATCGCGCGTTACTCAATGATATGTGGGGACCGGGACTGACGCGCTCTCCGGAACAGCAGAAGGTGGTAGAAGCCTTAACGCCGGATGAGGCGGATACGGTGCTGGTGAAGTGGCGTTATAGCGCGTTTCACCGCTCGCCGCTGGAACAGATGTTAAAAGATACCGGACGCAATCAGCTCATCATTACCGGTGTGTATGCGCATATTGGCTGTATGACCACCGCTACCGATGCGTTTATGCGCGACATTAAGCCGTTTATGGTGGCGGATGCGCTGGCGGATTTCAGCCGGGAAGAGCATCTGATGGCGCTGAACTATGTGGCGGGGCGTTCCGGTCGCGTCGTCATGACTGAATCGCTGCTGCCGACGCCGGTTCCTGCCAGTAAAGCGGCGCTGCGGGCGTTGATTCTGCCGTTGCTGGATGAGACTGACGAGCCGCTGGATGATGAAAACCTGATTGATTATGGCCTGGATTCAGTACGCATGATGGGGCTGGCGGCGCGCTGGCGTAAAGTACACGGCGATATCGACTTCGTGATGCTGGCGAAAAATCCGACCATTGACGCCTGGTGGGCGCTGCTTTCTCGCGGGGTAGAGTAATGGCCAGCTTTGATTTTTCAGACAAAACGGTATGGGTGACCGGGGCGGGGAAAGGAATCGGTTATGCGACGGCGCTGGCGTTTGTTGACGCCGGGGCGCGGGTGATCGGCTTCGATCGCGAATTTACGCAAGAGAATTATCCCTTTGCTACCGAAGTCATGGATGTGGCGGATGCCGCACAGGTTGCGCAGGTGTGTCAGCGTGTGTTGCAAAAAACGCCGCGGCTGGATGTGCTGGTCAACGCCGCCGGTATTTTGCGTATGGGAGCGACCGATGCGCTTAGCGTCGACGACTGGCAGCAGACGTTTGCGGTTAATGTGGGCGGGGCATTTAACCTGTTTTCGCAGACGATGGCGCAGTTTCGCCGTCAGCAGGGAGGGGCGATTGTCACCGTAGCCTCAGATGCGGCGCATACGCCGCGTATCGGTATGAGCGCTTACGGCGCCTCTAAAGCGGCGCTGAAAAGCCTGGCGCTAACCGTAGGGCTGGAGCTGGCGGGCTGCGGGGTACGCTGTAATGTGGTGTCGCCGGGTTCGACTGACACCGATATGCAGCGCACTTTATGGGTGAGTGAAGATGCCGAACAGCAGCGTATCCGCGGTTTCGGCGAACAGTTTAAGCTCGGTATTCCGCTCGGTAAAATCGCCCGTCCGCAGGAGATAGCCAATACCATTTTGTTTCTTGCCTCCGATCTGGCCAGCCACATTACCTTGCAGGATATCGTGGTGGACGGTGGTTCAACATTGGGAGCCTGACGATGATCTGGAAACGGCATTTAACGCTGGATGAATTGAACGCTACCAGTCAGAACACGCTGGTGGCGCATCTGGGCATTGTTTACACCCGTCTGGGCGATGACGTGCTGGAGGCGGAAATGCCCGTCGATGCCCGCACTCATCAACCGTTTGGTCTGCTACACGGCGGCGCATCGGCAGCGCTGGCGGAGACGTTAGGATCAATGGCGGGTTATCTGATGACCCGCGACGGGCAGTGCGTGGTCGGGACCGAGTTAAACGCCACCCACCACCGCGCCGTCTCGCAGGGGAAAGTACGCGGCGTTTGCCTGCCGCTGCATCTGGGGCGGCAGAATCAAAGCTGGGAAATTACGCTCTTTGACGAGCAGGGGAGGCGCTGCTGCACCTGTCGCCTGGGAACGGCGGTAATGGGATAGTTCTGGCAAAGTAAAATGCAATTGCAGCGTTAACGAAGAAAGGAAGTGATCTGGTTAACACTGTAATGTAAAAAATGGGTAACGATCCGGTTTTATCATGTTGTTGTGTTGTTAATTACGGTAAAGGTGTTATAGAAACAAAATGTAACATCTCTCTGGAACACCCAAACGGACAACAACTATGAATAAATCAGGGAAATACCTCGTCTGGACAGCGCTCTCAGTATTGGGTGCGTTTGCCCTGGGCTATATTGCGTTAAATCGTGGGGAACAGATCAACGCGCTATGGATCGTGGTGGCGTCGGTCTGTGTCTATCTTATTGCGTATCGTTTTTATGGGCTCTATATCGCCAAAAAAGTGCTGGCGGTTGACCCAACGCGTATGACGCCCGCGGTACGTCATAATGATGGTCTGGATTATGTCCCGACCGATAAAAAAGTGCTTTTTGGTCACCATTTTGCGGCCATTGCTGGCGCAGGTCCGCTGGTCGGGCCGGTACTGGCCGCGCAGATGGGCTATCTGCCGGGGATGATCTGGCTGCTGGCGGGCGTTGTGCTGGCGGGAGCGGTGCAGGACTTTATGGTGCTGTTCGTCTCGACCCGGCGTGATGGGCGTTCGCTTGGCGAGCTGGTTAAAGAGGAGATGGGCGCGACGGCCGGGGTGATCGCGCTGGTGGCCTGCTTTATGATCATGGTGATCATTCTGGCCGTCCTGGCGATGATCGTGGTGAAAGCGCTGACCCATAGCCCGTGGGGAACGTACACTGTTGCGTTCACCATTCCACTGGCGATTTTTATGGGCATCTACCTGCGTTATCTGCGTCCGGGGCGCATCGGCGAGGTATCGGTCATTGGGCTGGTATTTCTTATTTTCGCTATTATTTCCGGCGGATGGGTGGCGGCAAGCCCAACCTGGGCGCCGTACTTTGATTTTACTGGCGTGCAGCTTACCTGGATGCTGGTGGGTTATGGTTTTGTCGCGGCGGTACTGCCGGTCTGGCTGCTGCTCGCGCCGCGTGATTATCTCTCTACCTTCCTGAAAATTGGTACGATTGTCGGTCTGGCGGTTGGGATTCTGATCATGCGTCCAACGCTGACTATGCCAGCGCTGACCAAATTTGTTGATGGTACAGGGCCGGTCTGGACAGGCGACCTGTTCCCGTTCCTGTTTATCACCATCGCCTGCGGCGCGGTATCCGGTTTCCATGCGCTCATCTCCTCCGGCACGACGCCGAAGATGTTGGCCAACGAAGGCCAGGCCTGCTTTATCGGCTACGGCGGGATGTTAATGGAATCTTTCGTCGCCATTATGGCGCTGGTCTCGGCCTGTATTATCGATCCGGGCGTTTACTTTGCGATGAATAGCCCGATGGCGGTACTGGCGCCAGCGGGGACTGCGGATGTCGTTGCTTCTGCTGCGCAGGTGGTCAGCAGTTGGGGTTTCGCTATCACGCCGGATACGTTACACCAGATTGCCAATGAAGTCGGCGAACAATCCATTATCTCCCGCGCAGGCGGTGCGCCAACTCTGGCGGTAGGGATGGCCTACATTTTACATGGCGCGTTGGGCGGCATGATGGATGTGGCGTTCTGGTATCACTTTGCCATTCTGTTTGAAGCGCTGTTTATTCTGACGGCGGTGGATGCGGGTACCCGTGCGGCGCGCTTTATGTTGCAGGATTTGTTGGGCGTAGTGTCGCCAGGGCTGAAACGTACCGATTCGCTGCCAGCGAACCTGCTTGCTACGGCATTGTGCGTGCTAGCGTGGGGGTATTTCCTCCATCAGGGCGTGGTCGATCCGTTGGGCGGTATTAACACCCTGTGGCCGCTGTTTGGCATCGCTAACCAGATGCTTGCGGGGATGGCGCTGATGCTTTGCGCCGTGGTACTGTTCAAAATGAAGCGTCAGCGTTATGCGTGGGTCGCGCTGGTGCCAACGGCCTGGCTGCTGATTTGTACGCTGACGGCGGGCTGGCAGAAAGCGTTTAGTCCGGATGCGAAAATCGGCTTCCTGGCCATTGCCAATAAGTTCCAGGCGATGATCGACAGCGGCAATATTCCGCCGCAGTACACCGAATCGCAGCTCGCGCAGTTGGTATTCAATAACCGTCTGGATGCCGGGCTAACCATCTTCTTTATGGTGGTGGTCGTGGTGCTGGCGATCTTCTCTATTAAGACGGCGCTGGCCGCTCTGAAGATTGATAAACCGACGGCGAATGAAACGCCGTATGAGCCGATGCCGGAAAATGTGGATGAGATCGTGACGCAGGCGAAAGGCGCGCACTAATCTTTTTACATCAATAGCCCTCTCCAGAATAAGGAGAGGGCATTTGGATGACAGGTGACAACGATGTTCGATACGCTTTCGAAAGCCGGAAAATATCTGGGACAGGCAGCAAAAATGATGATTGGCGTGCCAGACTACGACAACTATGTGGAACATATGCGCATAACGCATCCGGATCAGACGCCGATGACCTATGAAGAATTTTTCCGCGAGCGGCAGGATGCGCGCTATGGTGGAAAAGGCGGCGCGCGTTGCTGCTGAGTGTTGCCAGGCCTGATAAGCGCAACGTCACCAGGCTATATTCTGAAAAATTCAACTTTTTCAAACGCCGCACGCAGGGTGTCTGGCGTTAACGTCACCGGTAAATAGTGGATGGATTCGACCGGGCGCAGGGTATGTGCGATTACCCTATCGATCTCGGCGGTGTTATGAATATCCACCTCCAGTTCGCTAAGTCGGGCCGGCAGATGAAATCGCCGGTACGCTGCAATCAATTGCGCCAGCACGTCATCTTGTCCCAGTAGCGCGCTTTGCACCAGAATGCCATAAGCCACTTTCGTTCCGTGCAGGAATTTTTCCGTTTGCGGCAGGACGGTCAGACCGTTGTGTACCGCATGGGCGGCGGCGACACGGGTATAGCGTTCCCCGAGGCCGCCGACCATACCGCCGCCAGCGATAATCGCATCCACCACGTCGCAAAATGCCTGGGTCAGCCGACGCTGCTGTTTATCCGCTAATGCTTGTTCGCTGCTGGTCAGCAGGAGATCGCGAATAGCGCACGCGCTGTTAATGCCCAGTCTTACGGTCAATGGCAACGTTTCAGGCTGCGGCGCAAGCACAACGGCTTCATACCATTTCGCCAACGTATCGCCAATGCCAGCTAACAGATAGTCATCGGGCGCCTGCAGAATAATGCGCGGTTCGACCAGCACCAGAAAATTGGCATCATCAAAAATTTCGAACTGTAACGCCTGTCCCGCGTCGTTATACCAGACGGAAAGCGGTGTCCAGGCGGCGCAGGTCGCCGCGATGGTCGGGATAGCGACAAACGGCAGCGCCAGACGGCGGGCGAGCGCTTTGGCGGTATCGAGCAGCGCGCCGCCGCCGACGCCTATCACCACCTGACGATCGTCGTTGCAGGCGTGCGCCAGTTGGGCAACATGGCGTTCGCTACAATGGCCGGTAAACTGCAGATGTTTTGCGCCAGCACGTTCAAACGCTTCCGGCAGGTAAGGCCGGGCGGCGGCAATCGCGCGTTCGCCGAACACCCAAACGGCGTGGGAAAGCTGTTCCGGCGTGAAAAAGTCTGTCAGTCTTCCGAGGCTTCCAGCATGGGAAAAATAATTCGCCGGGCCGGTAACGACGCGGATTTCAGTGTGGTTCATGTTGTGTTGTCCTTAGGGTCTTCTCACCGTTGTTATTATATTTAGACATCTAAACGTCTTGATTGCCAAATACTAACACCCTGTGATAGTGTGTCAACAACCACATCACTGGCGGGTATGAAGATAATGAGAAATAACCCACTGATTCCAAAAAGCAAATTGCCCAATCTTGGCACCACGATTTTTACGCAAATGAGCGCGCTGGCGCAGAAACATCAGGCAATAAATTTATCGCAAGGCTTCCCTGATTTTGATGGTCCTCGTTATTTGCACGAGCGGTTGGCTTATCATGTCGCGCAGGGCGCGAATCAATATGCGCCGATGACGGGCGCGCAGGCGCTGCGGGAGGCCATTGCCGATAAAACGGCGGAAATATATGGTTATCGACCCGATGACGTCAGTGATATCACCGTCACGGCGGGCGCGACAGAAGCGCTGTATGCGGCGATTACCGCGCTGGTGCGGGCAGGGGATGAGGTTATCTGTTTCGATCCCAGTTACGACAGCTATGCCCCGGCCGTGGCGCTTTCCGGCGGCGTGTTAAAACGCATAGCGCTTACGCCGCCGCATTTTCGCGTCGACTGGCAGGCGTTTTCGGCGTTGCTTAGCGAGCGCACGCGGCTGGTGATCCTCAATACGCCGCATAATCCCACCGCTACCGTCTGGCGTCAGGCGGATATCGAGGCGCTGTGGCAGGCTATCGGCGAGCGGGAAATTTATGTGTTAAGCGATGAAGTGTACGAACATATTTGTTTTGCCGTCGAAGGTCATGCCAGCGTATTGGCGCACCCTCAGTTACGAGAGCGGGCGGTTGCCGTTTCATCGTTTGGTAAAACCTTTCATATGACAGGATGGAAGATTGGTTACTGCGTTGCGCCTGCGGCCATTAGCGCCGAAATACGCAAAGTTCACCAGTACCTGACGTTTTGCGTCAATACGCCGGCGCAACTGGCGCTGGCGGATATGCTGCGCGCCGCGCCGGAACACTATCGCGCGTTACCCGATTTTTACCGGAAAAAACGCGATGTGCTGGTTAACGCGCTGGCGCAAAGCCGATTAAAAGTGCTGCCCTGTGAAGGTACCTATTTTCTGTTAATCGATTACAGCGCAGTGTCGACGCTAAATGACGTTGAGTTTTGTCAGTGGCTAACCGAAGAAGTCGGCGTCGCCGCTATTCCGCTCTCTGTCTTTTGCGCCGCCCCTTTCCCGCATCAGCTTATACGTTTATGTTTCGCTAAACAGGAATCAACGCTGCTGGCCGCCGCAGAGCGCCTGTGTAAACTGTAGTTATTTAACCGTCCACGCTCTGGAGAATCGACGGTCTGCAAAAAGCTCCTGCAGGCCGTTGATCTGTTTCAGGCGCAGGACTTCATCGGCGTCCATACCTAACTCCTGGCCGATTTTGCTTTCGTCCCAGCCTAGCAGAGAAAGTTCGCGCACGATTTCTGACATGGCGTGGATCTGGTGGCGTCCGCGCGCGCGGTTATGCCGAATGGTTGCCGCCATGCGTTCGTGACGTTCTCTGTCCAGACACGTTATCGGCAGGTAGCCTTTCAGACGCCTTTTCAGGACCGTTTTTCCTTTGCCCAGCTCATGACGGTGAAAACCGTCCACAATCTCGTACTCCTCGGCATCGGCCTTTACCACCACTATCGGCTGAGTAAACCCATCTTGTTCAATCGATTTAAGCAGCAGTTTTTTCTCCGGCGGCGCAACGTTATTCGGGTTGTAGTCATTAGGCGAAATATGATCGTTTTTCACCCACAGGACACAATCGACAGGCTCATCGCGAAAAGGACTAACGTTATGTATCGCCATTCTAAATTCATTAATGGCGGCGATTCTCTCTTCTTCAGGCAGTTCAGAGAGAAAGTGAGTTATTTCGGCTGTGATTCGGTGTTGCATAAGATCCCCCATTCCTGGCGTTTAGCTTTCATACGTTCGTTATAACGCTGGTAATTCTTAGGTTTTGTCGGACTGAATGACAGCGCCCGGCACCAGTAATCATTGTTCAGTAAAACTTTGCAGATCCGTCGCCACGACGGAATATCCCGCGATCCAATATCGCCCTGCTGCGTCTGTGGGATGGTGTTCATGCCTTTTTTCTTATACCACTGCAAATAAACGGCGATTTTATTACGGTAATGTTCAGCAGTGACTTCAGGCATACTGTGTAGCAGGAGCAACGCATACTCTTCCCAGTTAAGGTGATCGGGTTTTAAAATTTTCCGGTGGCCATAAAAATGGTTGTCTTGTCCGGCGTAAATACCTCCGCTGAGCACGCCGCTGACTCTGGCGCACATGGCCGCCCAGCGCTCAGGTTCGATAACATGATACAGCCATAACCCCTGTCGTTGTTCCGGGCCGAACGGTTCGCAAATACGCATGTAACGGGGCGGTACGCCAGCCTGATACATCAAATTATACAAAGGGTTACATGGTTTACCTGTTTTGGCGAACCAGGTCCAGATATCTGCGGTTTTCCAGTCATAGATGGGGTAGATATACCAGGTGTGACCCTTAGGGGCTAACGTGGTCCAGGGCTTGTCGTCGGCAAAGCGCAGCTTATGCGAGTTAGCGATAGCGGCAAATCGGTTATAGGATTCGTCGGAACGAATACCGACCAGCATAGCGGCAGGACGCTTTTCTGAAAACCAGTCGGCAAAATCGCGAACGAACTGTTCAAAGGTCATGCCGTGTTGATAAAAGGAAAAAAAGGCCGGATCGGTAATCGCATCTTCTGGCGGTTGTCGTACCCAGTCGGCACCCGGCTGCCAACACTGCCACTCCGGCTGGTATTGTGAAAGGGAATTTTGTGTGGTTAAGGGTAATGCGACCCAATAAAAACGCTCGATAACGTCCGCGTAGTATTCACGTAATGATTCAATATAGGCGATGGTACAGGAGAATTGCGCTTCCCAGTCAATGAAGAGAACGTGGATCTTTTTATTCATTTTGCGCGCCAACGTTGCCGTCAGGTGCAGCATAAGTCCTGAATCTTTACCACCGGAAAATGAGACGCAGACCCGGGGTAAGGTTTCTAGGGTCCACATTATACGCTCTTGAGCCGCTTCCAGAACATTTTGCTCAAGCGGAACTTTATAAACCGACATCTCTGGATAGTCTCCGATGTGTTAACTACAGTATATTCGAAATAATTAACATAAAGGATAAGCAGATTAGATGAACTTGCAATGCTTTATTATATTTACTAAATAAATGCATTCTATAAATATATAGATTGAATTTATGTTAATGCCCGTTACCTGACCTTTTTATTCATGCTTTTTTGTAATGTACTCAATGAGCTCAGTAAATCCGCTATTATTCATCGAAGCTCTATTATACATAAGATAGAGTTGTACAGGAGCAATGGTAAAAGGTATGGAGACTTTTTTAAGTTTGATAGTGGATGAGTAATAGTCAACAAGTGATTGTGGTAAAAAACCAATAAGCTCCGTGGCGCTGATGGCGTTGGCGATGGTTATCAGCGATTTGCTTCTGAAACCAATTATTCTTTCCCCCAGCATATCATGGATAACTGAATGATGCTCTTTTATATCGTTTTTCCGGGCGACGAATTGCGTAAATGACTCTTGTAGAATTTCGTCGATAGTTGCGGTTTCACCTAGCCGGGGATGGTTTTCACTGCAAGCCAGGATACATTCCACCTTATTAAAGTGAGTACAAACAATAGAACGATTATTGAGTGGGGCCATTGAAACCACAATATCTGCTTTGCGGTAGGCAAGAAGATCTTCAGGCTGTTCGTCAGTGGTCAAAATGTCGTGATGTTCAATTTCAACCTGTGAATCTTTGCGAATATATTCAACTAATTTCATCACATATTGGGTGATCAACAGCTGTGGGCTATAGATAATAAACTTTTTCTTCAGACTGGACTGATTCATTATATTAATAGTTTGTTCCAGACTGTTAAGGTTATTTTCTAAATGATAATGTAAATTAATGCCTGTTACGGTAGGCGTAATTCCTTTACCTGAACGAATAAATAAAGGGTCATTGAATTGCGTGCGCAGGCGTTGCAATGACTGGCTTACGGCAGAAGGTGTAATATAGAGAGTTTCTGCCGCTTTGCTAATGCTTAAATGTTGATAAATACATTCAAATATAACCAACAAGTTAAGATCAAATTTTTTAAGGTCGTAAAGATTAGCCATAGTATCTTCCAGGCATAATCATGGTATCTTCCATGATTATGACTTAATCTCAATAATTTACCAGAATTATGTTTATTAAACTTAATGTAGAGTTTATTTAAACTAAAATACCACAGTTATGAATATTTTAGCGAGTAAATAATCACAGTAAAGACGAACATAACTTACACTTTTATAATCACGCCGTTAGTCTAAAAAAGCTGTGCTGGATGATATGCTGGTCTGGCGTCGCGTTAATGCCAGGAGGAGGTTGGCCCGACAAACGCAGCGCTATCGGGCGTGGTACGGTTAAGCTTCTGCCTTGCTAATTTCTGCGTTAAGGCTGCCCCATCATGGCGTCCAGTTGCGCTTTTTCCGGTAAACCCACAACCTGTTGCAACGTCTTATCTTTATTCATGTAATAAATTGCTGGCGTCGCGTTAGCGCCAAGATCGTCCATTAACTGCTGATTCTGATTAATGACTTTCATCTGCGCCGGGGGGATGGACGCCGGAACCTCCAGCTTCATCTTTCCTGCGGAGGCTTCATAGTCATGCCATGTTTTCGCCGGGTCTTTCGCGCCTAAAATCGCTGCGGCTGTGGCCGGGCTTTCCGGTTTAATCACGCCGACCAGTAACGTACGTAATTGTACCTTGCCGGATTCGACCCACGGGCGAGCTTGCTGCCAAAACTGCTTACAATAGGGGCAGAAAGGGTCGGCGAAGACATACAGCACCACCGGCGCGTCTTTTTTACCGTCGAGTATCCATGACGCCTTTTCCATTTTCTGCCACATTTCTCGTCCGGCCGGCGCATAGATCTCTTTTTCTATCAGGGCGTTGCTAAGATTTTCACCTTTTTCATTATACATATAGCCGGAAATCGCGTGTTTGCCGTCCGGCGTCAGGTAAATCGTGACGCCCATATCCTGATACTTTCCGAGATAGCCCTTCATGCCCCCCGGCGCCTCGAAGGATTTCAGGATTGTTATGCCCTGTTTTTCAATGGCTTTAACCGGCGCAGGCAGTTCTTCCGCGTGGGCGAGAATGGGCAGCATAGCAAGCAGCAATGTACGTTTAATCATATTTTTTCCTTTTAAGATCAAAGCGAAAAGAGTATTAATGATGATGCCTATCACAGACATAGGTAAGAGCTGGCGTGCCGGGATTGCCCTTTCTATGCTGGGGTGATGTAATCCTTTTCGCTGTTACAGCCTTTGTTAAGGTAATGTAGAGCGCAACACTTAGCCAGCATATACGCTATGGATTTCGAGTTGCAGACAATACGTCTGTAATTTGCAAGACGAGTCGTACTGGCTCTGAAGTTACCTACGGGTAGTTCAGGTAATGGGGCCGCCTGTCAGGCGGCCTTTTTACTTTAGATGGCTGACAGGGCGCAGTGTTCACAATGTCGCCCGAATCGGGTTGTTAGTTAACGCTTATTGATTTGATAATGGAAACGCATTAGCCGAATCAGCAAAATTTCGTTAACTTACTCCTCAACGAAAACACGGAGGAAGTATAGATGTCCTTAATTAACACCAAAATCAAACCTTTCAAAAACCAGGCGTTCAAAAACGGTGAATTCATTGAAGTCACCGAGAAAGATACCGAAGGCCGCTGGAGCGTCTTCTTCTTCTACCCGGCCGATTTTACCTTTGTTTGCCCGACTGAACTGGGTGACGTTGCCGACCATTACGAAGAACTGCAGAAGCTGGGCGTAGACGTTTATTCCGTCTCAACCGATACTCACTTCACGCACAAAGCATGGCACAGCAGCTCTGAAACTATCGCAAAAATCAAATATGCGATGATCGGCGACCCGACTGGCGCCCTGACCCGTAACTTCGACAACATGCGTGAAGATGAAGGTCTGGCAGACCGTGCGACCTTTGTTGTTGACCCGCAGGGTATCATCCAGGCGATCGAAGTTACCGCTGAAGGTATCGGCCGTGACGCGTCTGACCTGCTGCGTAAAATTAAAGCAGCACAGTATGTTGCCGCTCACCCAGGCGAAGTATGCCCGGCGAAATGGAAAGAAGGTGAAGCGACTCTGGCTCCATCTTTAGACCTGGTCGGTAAAATTTAAATTTCCGTCGTCTTTCACGCCATAGCTGCGTTGGCGTCGCCTGCTCACCCCGGTCACTTACTTCAGTAAGCTCCCGGGGATTCTCAGGCTAGCCGCCTTACTCTGACGTGAAATACTTTGGAAATTGTTTCAGTCATGGGCGCACCCGCGCCCATTTCATTTCAGCACCATGACGCAAGTTGTATTAATGCAGTCCCGCGAAGTCGGCTTGCATGATGATGTTTTCAGAGAGGGAAGAAGAATGCTCGACACAAATATGAAAACCCAGCTCAGGGCTTACCTTGAGAAACTGACCAAACCTGTTGAGCTGATTGCCACGCTGGATGACAGCGCTAAATCGGCGGAAATCAAGGAACTGCTGGCTGAAATCGCCGAGCTGTCCGACAAAGTCACGTTTAAAGAAGACAATACTCTGCCGGTGCGCAAGCCGTCTTTCCTGATTACGAATCCAGGTTCTCACCAGGGGCCGCGCTTTGCCGGTTCTCCGTTGGGCCACGAATTTACCTCGCTGGTTTTGGCGCTGCTGTGGACCGGCGGTCATCCGTCAAAAGAAGCGCAGTCGCTGCTGGAGCAGATTCGCGATATTGACGGCGATTTTGAATTCGAAACTTATTATTCACTCTCCTGCCATAACTGCCCGGATGTAGTGCAGGCGCTGAACCTGATGGCGGTGCTGAACCCGCGTATTAAACATACGGCAATTGATGGCGGCACCTTCCAGAACGAAATTACCGAACGTAACGTGATGGGCGTTCCGGCGGTGTTTGTCAACGGTAAAGAGTTCGGCCAGGGACGTATGACTCTGACCGAGATTGTCGCTAAAGTAGATACTGGCGCAGAAAAACGTGCGGCGGAAGCGCTGAACAAACGCGATGCGTATGACGTGCTGATTGTTGGCTCCGGCCCGGCGGGCGCGGCGGCGGCGGTCTACTCGGCGCGCAAAGGTATCCGTACCGGTCTGATGGGCGAGCGCTTCGGCGGTCAGGTGCTGGATACCGTGGATATCGAAAACTATATCTCGGTGCCGAAAACCGAAGGCCAGAAACTGGCGGGCGCGCTGAAAGCGCATGTCAGCGATTACGACGTTGACGTTATCGACAGCCAGAGCGCAAGTAAACTGGTTCCGGCCGCAACAGAAGGCGGCTTGCATCAGATTGAAACGGCGTCCGGCGCAGTATTGAAAGCGCGCAGTATCATCATCGCCACCGGCGCGAAATGGCGCAATATGAATGTGCCGGGCGAGGATCAGTATCGCACCAAAGGCGTCACCTATTGTCCGCACTGCGACGGTCCGTTATTTAAAGGGAAGCGTGTGGCGGTCATCGGCGGCGGCAACTCCGGCGTTGAGGCGGCTATCGATCTGGCAGGTATTGTAGAACACGTTACGTTGCTGGAGTTCGCGCCGGAGATGAAGGCGGATCAGGTGCTACAGGACAAAGTGCGTAGCCTGAAAAATGTCGATATCATTTTGAATGCGCAAACGACAGAAGTGAAGGGCGACGGTTCGAAAGTGGTGGGGCTGGAGTATCGTGACCGTGTCAGCGGCGATATTCATAGCGTCGCGCTGGCAGGGATTTTTGTGCAGATTGGTCTGTTGCCGAATACCCACTGGCTGGAAGGCGCGCTTGAGCGTAACCGCATGGGCGAGATCATTATTGACGCCAAATGTGAAACCAGTGTTAAGGGCGTCTTCGCCGCAGGCGATTGTACCACCGTTCCTTACAAACAGATTATCATCGCCACAGGCGAAGGGGCGAAAGCCTCGTTGAGCGCCTTTGATTATCTGATTCGCACCAAAATCGCATAAAAAGAAGTAAGCACACCTGCAAGGTCAGTTAACTGGCCATCGTAAATGGCCCGATAGTGTAAGCTATTCGGGCCTGCGCTGTTTATGCCTGGGGCATGCCGCCAGCTAAAACACATTCTTCATTATCAATACTCTGAAACCGTCTGTTAATAACAGACGGTTTTTTATTTCAACGGTCTTCTGTTTTTAAACTTTGAAACAATAAAAACCTCTTCTACGGATTTAACGGGAATTTTTCTGTTTTTTTATCAAAGAAAGATTAAGCGCTTCCGTTAACATGCCCATTCTTTTTTCTTGATTTATATTGCATTTGTATGTGAGGTTATTTATTCATGGATTCAATCTATGAATCACTGACGGAATTAGAAAAAACAGGGCTTACATTGCGTGATTTTTTTAATTCTCATGATAGTCGTTCACTGAAATCTGCCTACGTGAGATTAAATCCCACTGCTGCGGTAAACCTTACCGATCGGGCGTGGCTGGAGGCGGAGTATGACTTTAATGCGCTATTCGTTGGTCCTGGCAAGCTGCTGGCTGCGCCTTTCGCTTCAGTGTATCTGGAAGATGATGCGCTGGTGATGGGAAAGGCGACGCTGGAGATACGGGATTTTATGGCAGCGTTGGGATTATCGGTTAATCAGGAGAGCAATATCCCTGACGATCATATTTCCTGCGTGCTGGAATTGACCACACTATTACTGGCTAATATCCGGCAAACGTCACAATACCGAACTACTCTCACTCAATATATCAATAACTATTTAACAAAGTGGGTGCCATTATATATCGAAAAAATAAAAACTCATGCGCAAACGACCACGTTATATACGGTGGCGGACATCTTATTTTATTGGCTTGATGAATTAAAACGAGAGTATCAATATGAGTAATGAGACAGGACATCTGAACAGACGTTCTTTTTTAAAGGGGATAGTGGCACTGGGCGCCGTTGCGGCTTTACCCGGAGGATTACTGACCTCCCGATGCGCGCTTGCGCAGCCGCCTGTTCCCTTTAACCCTAAAACGTACAAAATTTATCGTAACGCGTGTCCGCGTAACTGCTATGACACCTGTAGCCTCAAGACATGGGTAAAGGACGGGGTCATTACTTTCGTGGAAGGCGCGCCGGAATCAACATTTACTCACGGTACCCCTTGCGTCAAAGGGTTAAGCTATCCGCGCCGGGTTTATAGCCCCGATCGTATTAAATATCCCATGGCGCAGGACGTTCGCGGTAGCGGCAACTGGCGTCGCATCTCATGGGAAGAGGCGATGCAGCGCATTGCCGCCAAAATGCTGGAGATTAAGAAAAAAGACGGTTCTATGCTCGGTCTGGCGCTGACCAAATATTCCGGTAAGTTTGGCGTGCTGAACTATGCCGTTGAAGGGATGATGTCCTCGCTTGGCTACACCACCCGTTTCGCCGGTACGCCGTGCTGGCCTGCCGGTATCGACGCGCAAAACTACGACATGGGCGACATGTGGTGTAACGACCCGGAAGATATGGTGAAAGCGAAATACATCATTATCTGGGGCGCGAACCCTGCCTGGTGCTCAATGCACAGCATGAAGTACATCTATCAGGCGCGCGAGAAAGGGGCGAAGGTCGTGGTTATCGACCCGCTGCTGTCGCAAACTGCCGCCAAAGCCGATCTCTACCTGCGCGTGCGGCCTGGCTCAGACGGCGCGCTGGCGCTGGGAATGGCGCGCCACTTGGTGGATAAAGGGCTGGTGGATCAAGATTTTGTCAACAACGATGCTCACGGCTATCCGGAATTTGAAGCCTATCTGCGTAACCATGTGACCGTGGAGTGGGCATCAGAAATCTGCGGCCTGTCTGCGGATGTCATTCGCCAGCTGGCGGAAGAGTTTACGGCGGTTAAGCCGGCCACGGTCTGGATTGGTTACGGGATGCAGCGTCATGTCAACGGCGGCGCCAACGTTCGCGCTATCGATGCCTTTGTCGCTATGTCCGGCAACATCGGTGTCGAAGGCGGCGGCGCGCGTTATGGTCATCTGCACACCTGGGGCTTTAACTACAGCGCCATGCTGCAGAAGCCGCCGGAGGGCGCTATTGGTATACCGGGAGCGGCGGGCACCACCAGTGAATTCGGGGCTGCCGCTGGCAGCGACGCCGTGCAGTACTCCGATCGCTCTCTGAATATCAACCAGACGGCGCAGGGGATTCTGGAGGCCAACGATCCGCCGGTTCGTATGCTGTGGGTCGCCTGTAAAAACCCGTTTGCCCAGGATTTCGATCGCAGCAAGATGAAAAAAGCGTTTGAAAAACTGGAAATGGTGGTCTGCGCCGATCAGTTCTTCAACGAAACGGTGCAACACGCTGATATCGTGCTGCCCGTTACCACCGCGTTTGAAGAGTGGAACGTGGATGCTTCTTACTGGCACTACTGGCTTTCCATTAATCAGCCGGCGATTAAGCCGATGTATGAAGCAAAATGCGACCTTGAAATCGCTACCATGCTGTCGCGCGCCATTAATAAGATGGCGCCGGGTTCCTGTACTTTCCCGCAAGAGTTCGATCATAAGCGCTGGCTGGATCAGGAGTTCAACGACGGTATGGCGAAAATGTTCGGCATCTCTTCCTGGGACGATCTGCTGGACGGGCCGAAAAAAGCGATCCTGCCAAGCTCTGCCGCCTGGTATGACCGCAAGTTCAAAACACCGTCAGGCAAGTATGAATTTAAATCTGAACTGGCGGAGAAAAACGGCCACACCGCGCTGCCGGAATACAAACCGGAAGCCGAGAGCAAACTGCCGTTCCATCTGTTTACGCCGCACGTGCAGTTTGGTCTGCACTCGCAGTTTATCAACCTGGACTGGATGCAGGTGTTCTACCCGGAACCGTTCGTTTATATCCATCCTTCTTCCGCACAGAAAAAAGGCATCAGCGAGAACGATCTGGTCAAAGTTTTCAATGGCACCGGTGAAGTTGAGCTGCGGGCAAAAGTCACCACCAACGTGCCGGAAGATTTTCTGGTGATGTATGAAGCCTGGTTCCCGAAACGGCAGTACAACGTGCAAAACGTCGTGGCTGATACGCCTGCTGATATGGGGCTGATGAAAACTGGCGCGCCGGGCGCCGCTATCCACAGTCAGTTTGCTGACGTTGTATTGATCGGTAAAGGGGAGTCCGTAGCATGAGACGTGCGTTTTTAGTGAATAGCGATAAGTGCATCGGCTGCCGCGGCTGTGCTATGGCGTGTAAAAGCTTTAACCAACTGGAGCCGGATCGCTTCTGGCGCTACGTTTATCCGTTGGATAAAGACATCTATCCACATGAAGAGCGGGCGTTTTACTCGCTGGCCTGTAACCACTGCGAACATCCGGCCTGCGTCGCCGCCTGTCCGGTCGAAGCCTATACCAAACGTGAAGATGGCGTGGTGGTGCATAACCCTGAGCGCTGCATCGGCTGTAAAAACTGTATTCGTAACTGTCCTTATGGCGCGCCGCGTTTTAATGAAGAGACGCGTAAAGCGGAAAAATGCAGTATGTGCTACGAGCGTCTTGATATCGGTATGAATCCGGCGTGCGTGAACGCCTGTCCGGTGGGCGCCTTGTCGATTATCGATTTGGATGTCGATCCTGTGCCCGATAATGCGGTGCAGTATCCGCCAGGGTTCCCGCATATGCCACAGCTCAATCCAGGAACGCGCTTTATTCTGGCGCGCCAGCCTAAGCAGCCGGAGGACAAGTAATGGAAAAATATGAACTGCCGCTGGTGTTTTTTACGGTATTAAGCCAGATGTCTGTCGGGATGGCTTTGGTACTGACATGGCGTACGCTGCGTGGTGAAGTGGAAGGCCAGCGTTTCTATTGGTTGGTCACTGGGCTGGTGCTGGTACTGGCGTCTATTGCCGCGATTCTGCATCTGGCGCATCCCGATCGCGCTTATAATGCGCTGATTAACCTGCGACATGCCTGGTTAAGTCGGGAAATCCTTGGTGCTACGTTGTTTGGCGCAACGGTCGGCGTAACGTTCCTGGCAAAGGGACATAAAGCGATGACTCTTATCGCCTCCGTGTTCGGCGTGTTACTGGTGGCGGTGCAGGGGATGACCTACGCCGCGCCAGCGATGGTGGCTATCGCTAATGGATTTACCATGCTGTTATTTTTTATTACGGTATGGGTCATGGGTTGCGCGGCGATTCCGCTGTTAAAACTCAGGCCTGCCGTTCCTGCGTTACGCCAGGGAATTGTGGTGTGTATCGCGGTACTTATCGCGGCGCCGCTGGTGTGGTTAAGCGGGGGAACGATAATGCAGATGACGGCGCATTCATGGCTGGCTTCACCGTTTTATCTGGCAAGCCTGGTTTGCCTTGCGCTCGCTTTTGTCGCCAGCCGTCACGGTGATTCGCGCCCGAAACTCCTGTTCGTCTTGTTATTCGTTGGCGTATTTCTGAGTCGGCTGGTCTTTTTTGGCGACACGGTGAGTACTATTGTGAATATCGGGCATTTGTACTAACGATGATGCAATAAAAAGCCCTGCCAGGCGCGACCTGGCAGGGCGTGTCAGTTTTTAGCCACCAGAGTTAACGCACAACCAATACTGGCAGCGTCGCATGGCGCACCACGCTTGAGGCGTTAGACCCCAACAGGTGTGTCGTGATGGACGGATTACGCGAACCGATTACCACGACATCCGCATCCAGTTCTTCGCCCATCTCATTGACGACATCGCGCACGCTACCAAAGCGAACATGTGTTTTAATTCGTGAAGGATCGATACTGAAGTGTCCCACCATCGTTTGCAGACGCGTTTCCGCCTCATGCTGTAAATGTTCTTCAAAGCGACGCACGTCGGCGGCAAAACGGTGCAGACTCATGCTCGCGGACCCAGGCAGTACATGCAACAGATGAATGACGCCATCCTGTTGCGCCAGAAACTCAGCGTGGCGAATAGCTTTATCGCTAAGTTCCATTTCAAAAACATCAACCGGCATAATGATTGTCTTATACATACCCGTTACTCCCTGTTAATCAATACTGAATTTATTCAAGCATATAATAATGTTTCTTTCTGCTATTTGTCTGGCAATTTTAAATATTGCGACAACCTGGCGCTAAAAAATCGTATATTTTCCAGGAAAAATCCTAAAGCCGCCTGTTTTGCCGGCAGTCTCTCCGGGATAGCTACCCTTTTATAGTCGAACGCAACATTCACCGTTACCCCGGAGGCTGCATGAAAGCATTGACGTATCACGGTCCACATCACGTAAAGGTTGAAAACGTACCCGATCCCGGCATTGAGCAGCCTGACGATATCATTTTGCGTGTTACCGCCACCGCGATTTGCGGATCTGATTTGCATCTCTATCGCGGCAAGATCCCACAGGTAAAACATGGCGATATTTTCGGCCATGAGTTTATGGGCGAGGTGGTGGAAACCGGACATGATGTAAAGAATATTCGGAAAGGGGATCGGGTCGTTATCCCGTTTGTCATTGCCTGTGGTGACTGCTTTTTCTGTCGGCTACAGCAATATTCAGCGTGTGAAAACACTAACGACGGACACGGCGCGGCGATGAATAAAAAACAGATCCCACCGCCGGCGGCGCTGTTTGGGTATAGCCATCTGTATGGCGGCGTTCCCGGCGGACAGGCCGAATATGTTCGCGTGCCAAAAGGTAATGTTGGTCCATTTAAGGTGCCGCCGCTGTTATCTGACGATAAAGCGCTGTTTCTTTCTGATATTTTGCCTACCGCCTGGCAGGCGGCAAAAAATGCCCAGATTCAGCAAGGTTCCAGCGTGGCGGTTTTTGGCGCAGGGCCGGTAGGATTACTGACTATCGCCTGTGCGCGCCTGCTGGGCGCGGAGCAGATCTTCGTCGTTGATCACCACGCCTGGCGCTTGCGTTTCGCCGAAGAACGTTATGGCGCGATACCGATCAACTTCGATGATGAGAACGATCCGGCGGAAAAAATCATCGAGCAGACGGCAGGACACCGCGGCGTGGACGCGGTAATTGATGCCGTAGGCTTTGAAGCGAAAGGCAGTTTGACGGAGACGGTGCTGACGAACCTTAAACTGGAAGGCAGTAGCGGCAAAGCGCTGCGACAATGTATCGCGGCGGTCAGACGCGGCGGCGTGGTCAGCGTACCCGGCGTGTATGCCGGTTTTATTCACGGCTTTTTATTCGGCGACGCCTTTGATAAGGGGCTAACTTTTAAAATGGGTCAAACCCATGTTCACGCGTGGCTGGGGGAGTTATTACCGCTTATTGAAAAAGGGTTGCTGAAGCCGGAGGAGATTGTCACGCACTATATGCCGTTTGAAGAGGCGGCGCGCGGCTACGAAATTTTCGAAAAACGCGAAGAAGAGTGCCGAAAGGTTATCCTGGTGCCGGGAGCGACGTCGGCACAAGCGGCGCAGAAACAGGCGACGGGAGTAATCAACCCGATGCCAGGCGGCGTTGTCTGAAACAGGCAGAAATGAAAGGGCTAACGGAAAGAGGATGCGTAGGCATCCTCTGTGTAAACGCATTAACGCTTATGCAGATGGGGTTTAACGCAGGAAGTCGCCCGCGGCTTCAGGCTGATATTCGAGTTCCAGCACTTCGAGATGGGTGGAGGCGCCGCCCGGCAGTTCCCAGTGAATGGTGTCGCCGACGCGCAGTCCCAGCAACGCCGCGCCGACGGGCGCCATTACCGAAAGCTGGGTACTGCTGTCCGTCATATTGGCGGGGTACACCAGCGTCCGCACGCGTGTTTCACCATCGCTCAAATTGCGGAATTTAACGCGGCTGTTCATGGTGACGACATCGTTCGGCATCTCTTGTGGCGAACACATTTGCGCGCGATCCAGTTCGGCGTTGAGCGCGTCGGCAATCGGCAGATCCGCATACGCAGGCTGTTCCAGAAGACGATCGATACGTTCGGCGTCAAGGTCGTTAATGATAATAGTGGGTCTGGACATTTCTTACTCCATGTCATCGATACTGCGAGTAGTGCAGGTAAATGGTCCCAAAAGAAAACCCTCACCGTCTGGCGGCGAGGGTTTAACTCTCATGATGATACTGAGACTTCCCCCGTCTTTGAAGTGATTTAGTTCACATTCGGGTAAATCCTCAAACGTCATAGCCTTGAGTGAATTTTAGTCTACATTCGGGCCTGTTCTCAAATGTGGCTACGGTTTTAAACCTCTGCTTCGTCAATAACCGGCTTTATCGATAATAAACTGTTTCCCGCAGTTGCCGGGATGCGGCTGCGGCAAGAATGAGGCAGAGGAGAGCGGGGCGTTAATCATCGACGCCTTTAATGAAAACTGAATCTCTGTTAAATAGGCGGGGTTGCCATGGCAGTTTACTTTAACGGCTTTGACATTATCCTGGCCCCACATTTGTGCGACGACGCTATCAAACTCAGCGCGGCTAACGGTTTTGCCGTAATTATCCGCCAGAAACTGCCCCAGCGCGCTGTCTTTTATCGCCTTATCCAGCCGTATCATGGTGCCGAAATAGGCATTGGGATCAAACCCGAAACAGGCGCCATGTTTGGCATATTCGTAGCGCTCCAGACAGGAATTCCCCCCCGCACCGGGCATCACTTCCTTAAGCGCTGCCGCGATGTCAGGCGAAAGTCCGGGGGCGGGGGCGGAGCATTTCCGGCTGGCCTTGACTTCAGGCAGATTCGGGATTGGCCGCGTCGCACAACCAAAGCGCTGCCAGCGTCGCTGGTCAACGCCGCGTGCGGCGATAGATTTGGGTAATCCAGGCCACAGGCCGTGGACGGTCAGAAAGTCTGCTTTGTTGGCTGGCTCTTTTTGCAGACGGCACTCATCGGGCTCCCGATGGCGGCGTTCATGCTGGCTTTGACAAAAACCGGTTTGCCAGGAAAGCGCCAGCACATAGTCAGTGAAATCACCGTACTGTTGCGCCTGAAGTTCGTCGGCGTTGGCGGCAAAAATTGGGGTTAAGAGGGCAGCCAGCAGCGGACTGTAATGCCATATTGTGTTCATGATGAATTCGATAATTTATACACATTATGAATGTTACCCATTTAATCATAAAAAATGCCGCTCAGGTGAACCTGAACGGCATCATTTTTAACCTACGTTGGCGTAATGTTTAATTCCACATTGCCAGAATCGGCCAGCCCACCAGCAACAGCATCGCGATATAGATAACGCCAAAGATTGCGCCAAGCCGCCAGTAGTCTTTGGATTTCACGTAACCGCAGCCGTAGATAATCACACCAGGGCCGGTGGCATACGGCGTCAGACAGCCCATGATACCGATAGACAGCACCAGCAGAATACACAGTTGTTCCATCGGAACGCCCGGAATGCCTTTACCCACCGCCAGAATGACCGGCAGCATGGTCGCGGTGTGAGCGGAAAGGCTGGCGAACAGGTAGTGCGCGAAATAGAACACCAGTACCAGTACAATGACGGTTGCATCCGGCGAGAAACCTTCCAGATGCGTACTCATGGTATTGGCGAACCAGTCAATAAAGCCGGAGCGGGTTAAGCCATTGGCCATGACCACCAGCGTAGCGAGGTTCACCAGGGTGTTCCAGGCGCTGTTGTAGCGCGTAATGTCTTTCCACGGCACAACATGCAGCGCCAGCATCAGCGAGACGGCCAGCAGACCCACGGCAGTGGCGTTGATGATTTTTCCACCAAAAACCCACAATCCTAAGCTAAGCAGCACCAGGCCAATCAGCGTCCACTCTTTGCGGGACAGACGCCCCATGTTTTTTAACTCGCCGCCAGCCCAGGCTGCGACTTCCGCACTGTGGGTCACTTCGGGTTTATAAAGCACATAGGAGAGCCACGGCGCAACGATCAGTAAAATAATCCCTACCGGCAGAAAGCTGAGAAACCACTGCAGCCAGCTAATCTGGACGCCGGCGATCTTGCTGACGAACTCCAGACCTAACACGTTTGGCGCCGCGCCAGTGACAAACATCGAAGAGCTCAGGCTGGTACTGATCACCATCATCCACATCAAATAACCGCCGATGCGGCGTGCGGAAGGATCGTTTGGAAACGATTTAAACAGCGGCGGCAGGTTCTTGATGACCGGGAAGACAGTCCCGCCGGTACGAGCCGTATTGGAGGGAGTAAATGGCGCCAGCAAAATATCGATAATGACAATCGCATAGCCGAGCGTCAGCGTGCGTTTACCCATGAATTTTACCAAAAACAGCGCAATGCGGCGCCCCAGCCCGGTCACTTCGTAGCCCAGCGCGAAAATAAACGCGCCGAAAACCAGCCAGACCGTGGTGCTGGAGAAACCGGCAAGCCCCCATTTTAGTGCCTGTTTACTGGCGTTAAACGCCGGATCGGCCAGTTCCGAAGCGTCAAATAGCAGGTAATTGCTGCCGATAACGCAAATGGTTACGGCGATAAAACTGATCGCTGTCGCCGGGATCGGCTCCAGGATCATACCGACAATCATCGCGACAAAAACCGCAAAATAGTGCCAGGCCTGCGGCGGCATACCATCTGGAACAGGAATTAGCAACATGACGCCCATCACCACTAATGGGGCCAACAACTTCCATATATTATCTTTAGATAAAGACATAAATGACTCTCCGGAAAGGATATTTTCTATAATTGTGTTAATGATTAACTTGCGAAATTTGCGCTAAAAACCAGGTCACGATCAGCAGATCGGCGCTACCGCCTGGGCTGAGATTGCGTTCAATGCATTGCTGATCGAACCGGTGGAGATAAACGAGATCGTCAGGCGTCCGTATGCCGCCCTGATGTAATAAGAACGCCGCTTGCTGCTGTAACCAGCGCAGACCATCCGCCCCGCCGCGCGACGCGACGTTGGTATCGCCGTTAAGCGACATCAGCAGCAGTAAGGTATCAAGCAGCGCCAGTTCCGGATCGCGCCCCTGCGCCAGCAATGCGCGGTAGTGCGGCAACGCGTGGCGGATGACCAGCGGATAGCCCGCTTCCGCTTCGCCGCGCGCGCCGGTTAATCCCAGTTGCTGATACAGCCGCTGGCCTGCGGTGAGCTGTAGGTTGTTCTGGCGCAGTTCGCGCGTGGTCAGGCCGCGGCAAAAATCGGCGGCGGTAGCGCAGAGTGTTTCTGCGGCGATCGGCTGGCGTAGCTGATACAGGCGGCCAATGGCGGCGCACAGTAACCCCAGCGAGAAAATGCTGCCTTTATGGGTATTGACGCCCGCCGTTGCGCGAAACATCGCTGCTTCACAGGCCATCCCCAATGGACGCAGGCCCGCCAGAACCGACTCTGGCGGCAGGCGCGTGCAGCTGGCGCCATATTCCATAAAGCGCGGCAGCCAGTGTCGAATCGCCTCCGCGCTGCGGTGAAAATCCGCCAGCGCCATATCTTTGTGCGCGCCGCAGTTTAGTCGGTCTACCAGACCGGGTTTTGGCGATAAATTTACCTCGGTCAGCATGGCGCGCCAGGCCAAATCGGCCCAGGCGTCATACAGCGACTGAGGCTGAATGGAGGCGTTAGTCGGGTTGGCGGGAATCGGCATCATGCAGCAGCGCCTCCATATGAGTCAGTAAATCAGTCAGCGCGTGGGTTTTACCCCGCGCGCATTCAGCCGCGCTTTGCCCGCACAGCAGACAGCGGCGGGCGGGAAGCGCGAAATGGCGGCGGGAGAGTATTTCGCCTTCCGCCGTCAGGACATCGATATCCCACAGGCGCCCCAGTGGATAACGCTGTTCAAGCGCGATGGTCGCCTGTTTGAGCGCCTGAGCGGGCGCGTCAATCGCCAGCAGCCCTTCCGGCCCGCTGGCGGAAGCCAGTGCAGCCTGCTCCCGGATGGTCCAGCCATACTCTTCTGCCAGCGTGTGCAGGGCAGTCACGCCGTGATTAAAGATCCGGCGGGTTAACGCGCTGTCTTTTATCGGGCCTGGCGCCACCACGGTAAAGGAGACCAGCGGAGTGGCGTGGCGCGTTAGCCAGGCGCGCTGTCTTGCTTGTCTCTCATCCCGGCTGGCGAGCAGCTCAGGAATAGAAACGTCGTGACAGGTGGCGAGTTCAGGAAACAGGCGCATGGCTTATTCCTTCACCTGATGCACCACATCGATCACTGAACCGTCGCGATAACGCACGACAGCAATCACGCGGTCGGTGAATTCGATAGGGCGGGGCTGACCGGTAAGCAGTTGCGCGCGTTCGCGCAGCCACTCAATCGATACCACTTTCATTCCCGCGGCTTTCAGGCGTTCAGCCAGCTCCGGACGCGCTGGATTGACGGCGATACCGTGATCGGTGACCAGAATGTCAACGCTGGAGCCCGGTGTGACGCAGGTGGTGACGTTATCAACCAGCGTTGGGATGCGACCGCGCACCAGCGGCGCGACGATGATGGACAGCGCCGCCGCGACGGCGGTATCGCAGTGGCCGCCGGACGCGCCGCGTAGAACGCCGTCGGAGCCGGTCAGCACGTTAACATTGAAGTGGGTGTCTACTTCCAGCGCGCTCAGCACCACCACGTCCAGACGGTCGACGGAAGCGCCTTTAGAGCCCCAGTTGGCGTACTGGTTAGCGCTGATTTCGATATGGTTCGGGTTGCGGGCCAAAGATTGCGCAGCGTTACGATCGAAGCTCTGCACGTCAAGCAGTTTGCGGATTAAGCCCTTTTCATGCAGGTCGACCATGGTGGCGGTGATACCGCCCAGCGCGAAATTAGCCACAATGTTGCGGCTACGCATTTTGTCTTCCAGGAAGCGGGTGACCGCCAGCGATGCGCCGCCAGTGCCGGTTTGCAGGGAGAAACCTTCGTTGAAGTAGCCGGAGTGAGCAATGACTTCCGCCGCGCTGCGGGCGATCAGCAGTTCACGCGGATTAGTGGTCATGCGGGTCGCGCCAGCGCCGATTTTGTTTGCATCACCGACTTCTTCGATTTGCACGATCAGATCAACCTGATCCTGAGCGATGCTTGCCGGGTTATGCGGATACGGCAGCAGTTGCTCCGTCAGCATTACGACCTGTTTCGCGCTGTCGGCATCCACCATCGCGTAGCCCAGTGAACCGCAGCAGGCCTTGCCGGTATAACCGTTAGCATTACCGAATTCATCGCAGGAGGGCACGCCAAGAAACGCAACATCAATATTGAGTTCGCCGCTTTGTACCAGATGTACACGACCGCCGTGGGAGTGAATCTGAACCGGCTCAGCCAGCAGGCCGCGAGAAATTTCTTCCGCCAGTGGGCCGCGCAGGCCTGACGTGTAGATGCGGCTGACCACCCCGTTACGAATGTGTTCAACCAGCGGCGCGTGGCAGTCGCTCAGCGAGCTGGAGGCCAGGGTCAGGTTTTTGAAGCCCATCTTCGCGATGGTTTCCATCACCAGGTTAATCGTCAGATCGCCGCCGCGAAACGCGTGGTGAAAAGAGAGCGTCATGCCGTCGCGTAAACCGGAACGGCGGATGGCCTCTTCCAGGCTGGCGCACAGTTTGTGGTCGCGCGGTTTTTGCGCTTGTAGATCCAATTTTGCCGCACTTTGGTAAGCGCTCAGTTCGCTTTCAGCGTGGCGGCTCCAGGCGGCTACGCGATCCTGGCGTTGAGATTCATTTTTCTGCGTCATTGTTTTGCCTTATTCTTCGCGAATACCGGAAAGTTCTGCACGGGAGAGCACCAGACGGGCGCGTTCAATCACCGGACTGTCGACCATCTTGCCGTTAAGGGAAACGACGCCAAGACCTTCGCGGGCGGCGGCTTCTGCGGCTTCAACGACCAGACGCGCATGGGCGACCTCTTTACGCGTCGGCGCATAAAGGTTGTGCAGCAGCTCTATCTGGCGGGGGTTGATCAGTGACTTACCGTCAAAGCCCAACTGTTTAATGTGGGCGGCTTCTTGCAGGAAACCGGCTTCGTTGTTGGCGTCGGAATAGACGGTATCGAAGGCCTGAATGCCGGCGGAACGCGCAGCCTGTAAAATGGCGCAGCGGGCGAACAGCAGTTCGGTGCCTTCCGGAGAGCGTTCGGTGCGCAGGTTGCGAACATAGTCTTCCGCGCCCAGCGCAATCCCGATCAACCGTTCAGAGGCGTGGGCGATTTCTACCGCGCGGGTAATACCCAGCGGCGATTCCACGGCGGCTAACAGGCCGGTACTGCCCGGTTCGCGACCGCAGGCGTTTTCAATGCGCAGAATTTCGTTTTCGATATCAATGACGTCCTGCGCGGTGTCGGTTTTCGGTAAACGCACCACGTCCGCGCCGCCGCGCACGACCGCTTCCAGATCGCTGACGCCCCATTCGGAGTCCAGCGCATTCACGCGGACGATGGTTTCGACGTCACGGTAAAGCGGATGTTGCAGCGCGTGATATACCAGACGGCGCGCCGCGTCTTTTTCGCGTAATGCAACGGAGTCTTCCAGGTCAAACATCAGCGCGTCGGCCGGATAGATAAACGAATTGCTCACCATCGCCGCGTTGGCGCCCGGTACGAATAACATACTGCGGCGGGTGCGGGTTTTACGTTGTTGCAGAGAGGCGGAAATCATTGGCGATCCTCCCAGGGCAGAGCGGCAATACCGCTGGCGCGCGCCAGTAGCGTTTCCAGTCGGGCGCGCAAAATGCAGTCCAGAGCGCCTTTATCATCGACGTTCAGTTGTACGCCGCGCACGTCGTAGCGAGAAAGCACCTCCAGGATGGTGGCGCGAATGGCCTCGCCAAACTGTTTTTCAACGCTACTGCTGATTTGCAGGTCAATATCCTGCGTATCGAGCGGCGCAATGCGTATCATTACATCGCCGGACTCAAGCGTGCCTGCGACGGCTAGCTGGTTTATTTTCATTTTTCACCTGTTGCTAATACGGGGGACTTTTGACGGGCTGCCGCGCTGCCCGGATGGCGTTCGACCATGCCCTGCAAATAGCGCAGGGTGGCGTCGGGAACCAGCGGCGCGATAGCCGTGAGATCGTGTTTAACCAGCAGCTTGCGTACCCAGGAGGCGGATATCGGCGTCTCCTGGAAGCAAAGCCGCTCTATTTCCACCAGCGTAATGGGTGGGGCGGGAAGCGTTGGCGTCTCCAGCCAGAAACGCATATCAAGGTTATACTGGGCGGTAACGGTACAAAATGGTTCCGTACCGACAAAGCGGTGTGTGATGCCAAGCGCGGGCGCCAGATACTGGCGGAAAATCTTCAGGTCGATTTCGGTATAACAGTGATTAATAACGCTCTGCTCTTTAATGAAATAGCAGGGGAACGTCGCCCGAGAAATAATGTATTCGGAGCCGCGGTGAACGGTTAAGCGCGGGATATCGGTGGTCCCTTTAAGAACCAGATCGAGTCGGTCTTCATAGGGAAAGCGTGACGTATCTTCTTTGACCAGGAACAGATGCAGCCAGTCGCACTGCGCAGCCGCCTGTTGGATCAGATAGCGATGGCCGTTCGTGAAAGGATTGGCGTTCATCACAATACAGCCAATTTTCTTTCCCTCGTGACGTAATGTCGCCAGCGATTCCGCATACCGTTTCAACCGGGTCGCGCTATTTTCCATTAAGACCATCACGCCGGGGACGCTGGCTATCGTCGAAAAGCTGCACTGTTTAAACAGCGCTTCGTATTCCGTTTTGGTATAAATAAAAAGATGGGTGCAGTGCCGTTCCCAGGCGAGATTAATCAATTCCGTCGCTAGCGTTAACGCTAAGCCTTCGCCGCGTACTGATTCGCTAATGGCCACGCATTTAATGATATTTCCGGCAATACCGCCGCAGGCAATAAGACGGTCATCACGGCTGACGGTAATAAACACCTCTACAGTGGTATCGACGCTTAAATCATTCTCTTTGAGAAAGTGAGCGATCTCCGCCATTTTTTTATTTTCAGAGCGTTTTACCCGAGTGAATACATTATTGCCAAACATAGTAAGAAATATCCTGGTGATATGCTTGTTGCCACTTTTCTGTATATGTTGCGCTGTGTTGCAACTTGATAACTTTTTCTTTTCAGTCAGAGTAGGAGTATTTTTATGACGAGTTATTTATTTTTTCTCACTGACGTATACATCGTAAGGAGTATTTTGGTGGTAAATTTTGATTTATTTCACAAAGCGTTAGATGGTTTTTAAGTGTTTTATGGTTTTAAGTTTTTTAATTAATTTAATCGCCATTCCGGAGATGGGTTTTAGTTGTTTAATTGATTTAATGTGGGGAATCTGTAACGATTGGTTTTTATAGGCTTCAAGATGCTCAAAACATTTTTATTACATTTGCGATAAATCTGCAGAGAAATACCCATAAGGAACCTTAATGTCCTATCAGAAAAATAAAAAGCTGTTTCCTTTTTTTCGGCAACTCGCGTTTCCGTTACGTATTTTTCTGCTCATTCTGGTGGTTTCTGTTTTCATCGTGGCAGCGTTAGCACAATATTTGTCTGCCAGTTTCGAAGATTATCTGGCGTCCCATGTTCGTGATATGGCGATGAATCAGGCAAAAATTATTGCTTCTAACGACAGCATTATCGCCGCCGTAAAAAACCGGGACTATAAACGCCTGGCGATAATTGCGAATAAACTGCAGCGCGGGACGGATTTTGACTATGTGGTGATAGGCGATCGCCACTCGATCCGGCTTTACCATCCGAATCCGGAAAAAATCGGCTATCCCATGCAGTTTACGAAACCCGGCGCGTTGGAAAGAGGAGAAAGTTATTTCATTACCGGTAAGGGCTCAATAGGGATGGCGATGCGCGCCAAAACGCCTATCTTTGACAACGAAGGCAACGTGATCGGCGTTGTTTCAATTGGCTATCTGGTCAGTAAAATCGACTCCTGGCGGCTGGACTTCTTATTACCGATGGCGGGGGTTTTTGTCCTGTTGCTGTTGGTATTAATGCTGCTTTCCTGGTTTTTCGCCGCGCATATCCGCCGACAAATGCTGGGCATGGAGCCGAAACAGATTGCGCGCGTGGTACGCCAGCAGGAGGCGTTGTTTAGCTCGGTTTATGAAGGGCTGATCGCCGTTGATCCGGAGGGACATATCACCGCGATTAACCGCAATGCGAGAAAAATGTTGGGGCTGCCGTCGCCGGGGCGTCAGTGGCTGGGCAAGCTGATAGCGGAAGTCGTCAATCCGGCAGACTTTTTTACCTGCCAGATCGCAGAAAGACGCCAGGACGTGATGGCCAACTTCAATGGCCTGAGCGTCATCGCCAATCGTGAAGCTATCCGTTCCGGCGAGGAGTTGCTGGGCGCTATTATTAGTTTTCGCAGCAAAGATGAAATCGCGACGTTGAACGCGCAGCTAACCCAGATTAAACAGTATGTTGAGAGCCTGCGCACGCTACGCCATGAGCACCTGAACTGGATGTCGACTCTGAACGGCCTGCTGCAAATGAAGGAGTATGATCGGGTCAGAGAGATGGTGCAGGGTGAGTCGCAGGCGCAGCAGCAACTTATTGATAGTTTACGCGGCGCCTTCGCCGATCGTCAGGTGGCCGGTTTGCTGTTTGGCAAAGTTCAGCGCGCGCGTGAACTGGGGCTCAAGATGGTGATTGTTCCCGGCAGCCAGCTACATCAACTGCCGGAGGGGCTGGATAGCACGGAGTTCGCCGCCATCGTCGGGAATCTGCTGGATAACGCGTTTGAAGCGAGTTTGCGTACACAGGAAGGCGACAATACCATCGAACTTTTCCTGAGCGACGAGGGCGACGAGGTGGTGATAGAGGTCGCCGACCAGGGCTGCGGCGTTCCTGAAGCGCTGCGGGAAAAAATTTTTGAACAGGGCGTAAGTACCCGAACCGACGAACCCGGTGAGCATGGTATCGGGTTATATCTGATTGCAAGTTATGTGGGGCGCTGTGGCGGGGTCATTACGCTGGAAGACAATGATCCTTGTGGCACCTTATTTTCTTTATTCCTTCCGAAAGTGAAAAAAAACGATGACAGAACCATTAACCCTATTGATCGTTGAGGATGAAACGCTGCTGGCGGAGATGCACGCAGAATATATCCGCCATATTCCTGGCTTTAAGCAGATATGGCTGGCGGGCAATCTGGCGCAGGCGAGAATGATGATTGACCGGTTCAAACCTGGATTAATTCTGTTGGATAATTATCTGCCGGATGGGAAGGGGATTACGCTGCTGCATGAATTAATGCAGTCGCGCTATCCCGGCGGCGTCGTGTTTACGACCGCCGCCAGTGACATGGAGACGGTAGCGGAAGCGGTACGTAGCGGCGCGTTTGATTATCTGGTCAAACCTATTGCTTATGAACGTTTGGGACAGACGCTGACCCGCTATCAACAGCGCAGACGTATGCTGGCGAGCGCGGATAGCGCAAGCCAGAAGCAGATAGATGAAATGTTCAACGCCTATGCGCGCGGCGAACCGAAAGGGGATTTGCCGACCGGTATTGATGCCTTAACCCTTAATGCGGTGATGAAGCTGTTTGCCGATCCAACCGTACGCCATACGGCTGAAACGGTTGCGCAGGCCTTAACGATAAGCCGCACCACATCCCGACGTTACCTGGAATATTGCGCGAGTCAGCACCTGATTGTCGCAGAGATTATTCATGGCAAAGTGGGCAGGCCGCAGCGTATTTACCACGGCGGCTAAGCCTGGTTTAAGATGCCGGGGCGATGTTTTCCCTCGCCCCGGCTTACCGGCTATCAGCCGCCAGTAACGGCGGAAGAGGCGCCTGGCACCATAATTTCCGTGGCGATAATGACGATCAACAGACCGACGATGACCGGAACGGACGTGCGCTTCACCACTTCAAACGGTGATATTTTAGCCATCCCGGCGACAGCGACCACCACGCCGGAGACCGGCGAAATCGTGCGCCCCAGGTTTGAGGCTTGCAGCATTGGGATGGATAAATAGGCTGGGTTGATGCCGGAGGAGTGCGCCAGTTTAGGGATCATCTCAACAAAGGCGTAAAAAGGCGCATTGCCTGAACCGGTGGTCATCGCGGCCAGCATGGTTAAAATCACTAATACCAGCATCAGAATAATGCTGGCGGAGCCAAAAGAAGTGGCAATCGAGATCAGACTTTGGATAAAGCCAATGGTGCTCAGCCCCTGGGCGAAAACGCCCGCCGCGACCAGCAGCATCACGACGCCGGCAAACGCATCCGCCATGCCGCGATAAGCCACTTCCAGGCCGGAAAACACATTTTGCGTGTTGAAGCCGCGCACGAATTCCAGCACGGCGGCCAGCAGCATACAGATCACCAGGATGGTAATAATGTGCAACTGCGGCCCCCATTTACCGTCAAAAATCAGTACGCCGATAATGGGCGTGAACGGCAAAAGGGCATAAAACGCCGGGGCCGTGGTGGTAATCTCCGCAACGTCCAGCATCTCATGTGAAATGTTCTCTTTTTTATCCAGATAGCGTTGCCAGAAAAAGTGCGCAATCGCCATACCGATAATTGCGGCGATGGAAATCGGCAGCGTGGTTTTGAACGCGAAATCGATTAACGGCATCTCCGCCGCTTTTGCGGCTAAAACCACATCGCCAGACGTTGGCGAGAGGATGATGGCGGCCGGAGAGGCGCAAATAGCCGCCGCCGCGCCGCGGCTAATGCCGACGTTGACCATCACCGGGAAGAGAGTAGCCATGAGCAGTACGCCAAGCCCCGTCGCGGAAGAGACGGCCAGCGACATCAGGCAGGCGACAAAATAGGCGGCAATCATCAACAGGTAGGGCGAGTTTATGTACTGTAAAGGTTTCGACGCCAGCTTCACGACCATATCATTCGCGCCGATATGCGTCATATAAGCGGCAAAGCCGCACAGCATCATGATCATCATGCCAAGATCGCCGCCGCGACTCATGAGCAAAATTTTGATGTATTCAACAATATCTGTTGCGGTATAGCCGGTACTGGTTTCGCTGGCAGGTAATACCTTATGCCCCATCAGTGCGCTGATAATAAGCAGAACCAGACCGCCGACAAATAAAACGCCAGTGGCGGAATATCCCTTAATGATGTAGCGCGCTACACCCACAATAACGACGACTCCGATAAGGAGCTCTATAACTGTTAGCATTGTTTCCCCTGTCTTATCGACACCCAGAGTAAAAATAAGAACCACAAAAGTGGTATAAAAATGTACCGAATAAAGGATGGCGCCTTACTGATTAAAATCACGGCGCGGTTATTTTTTCATGTCATCGCTAAAGATGAAATATGCTTATACGAATTTTCTGTAGCGCTATAAGTATTAATTTATTGTTATTTTATTGTTTTGTTTGTTGTGCTTTGTTTTGTGTTTTTTGTGAAAACTTAGTAAGGAGAGCGCGACGGTTCTGAGTGCTAAATCAAACGCCGTTAACCCGATACTTTCTCAGATTATTCTCTGTTTATAGTTTGTTAAGATTTTATTCAGGTTAATGTTGTTATTATCACGGTCGAATTTTTGAACGGTATGGCTGTTGTGATGATTATCAGAAAGTATTTTCTTATTATTGCTCTCCTTGTTATGCCATGGCTGGCTATTCCTTCAGTCTCTGCGGCGGATAAAGGGTGGTTTAACACGTTTACCGATAACGTCGCAGAAACGTGGCGACAGCCTGAGCATTATGATTTGTATGTCCCCGCCATTACCTGGCATGCGCGCTTTGCCTACGATAAAGAGAAAACGGATCGCTATAACGAGCGGCCGTGGGGCGTTGGTTTTGGTCAGTCGCGCTGGGACGACAAAGGCAACTGGCATGGCCTCTATATGATGGCCTTTAAAGATTCATTTAACAAATGGGAACCCATAGGCGGTTATGGCTGGGAAAAAACCTGGCGACCGCTGGAAGACGATAATTTTCGTCTGGGACTGGGCTTTACCGCAGGCGTTACCGCGCGCGACAACTGGAATTATATTCCCATCCCTGTACTGTTGCCTTTAGCGTCGATAGGCTATGGTCCCGCTACCTTTCAGATGACCTACATTCCGGGTTCGTATAACAACGGAAACGTCTATTTCGCCTGGATGCGTTTCCAGTTTTGACGGGGAAGGGCATGCTTCAGTTGTGAATAAAAAAGCCTTAAAAAACAATAAGTAGACAGGGTTAGCTAAAAATTAACGCGATATTTATCACTTTTTCGCAAAGTTCGACTGGACAAAATGCATCACAATTGTTGTACTGGTATCCGACACAGCATTTGTGTCTATTTTTCATGTAAAGGTAATTTTGATGTCTAAGATTAAAGGTAACGTTAAGTGGTTTAATGAATCCAAAGGATTCGGTTTCATTACTCCGGAAGATGGCAGCAAAGACGTGTTCGTACACTTCTCTGCAATCCAGACCAATGGTTTTAAAACTCTGGCTGAAGGTCAGCGCGTAGAGTTCGAAATCACTAACGGTGCCAAAGGCCCTTCCGCTGCAAACGTAACTGCTCTGTAAGCATACGTCCGACAGCAAGATTTCAAAACCCGTCCTTTCGGCGGGTTTTTTTTTTGCGCTTAACGCGCCGCTGCGGCGGAAAATAGCCAGAATGCCAGCGCTGTCATGGCAAACGAACCCAACAGGTTAATCAGCACATTCAGCAGCGCCCAGCCAAAGCGCCCCTCTTGCAGCAAGAATACCACTTCAGCAGAAAAAGTAGAAAAGGTCGTCAGGCCGCCGCAAAAGCCGGTCGTAATGAGCACTTTCCACATCGGATCGATATGTGTCATGCGGTTAAACCAGGCGAACCCCATGCCGATAATAAACGCGCCAAGCAAATTTGCTGTTAGCGTACCGATGGGAATCGCCTGATGAAGCGGATTAAAACGCATACTTAGCATCCACCGGGCTACGCTCCCCGTTCCACCGCCGATAAAAACTGCTAAAAGAAGCTGTAACACTGCCGAATCCTTTATTTAATTGCTATACAGGAGGAGTGTAACGCCGAACACGCATAATTGGCGAGTCCTGACAGAGGTGTGGGAGGGGATATGTTCGTTGCAGCCGGGCAGTTTGTGGTGAGTTCTGTATGGGAAAAGAATGCGCAAGTTTGCGTTTCGTTAATGGCTCAGGCGGCGGGCCGCGGCGTATCGCTTCTGGTGCTGCCTGAGGGGATATTAGCGCGAGATGACATCGACCTTGACCTGCCGATTCGCGCCGCGCAGCCGCTGGATGGCGCGTTTATGACGCGGCTTCAGGAAGAAAGCGCTCATAATAATATGACGACGATATTCACTATCCTTGTCCCGTCAACGCCTGGACGGGCGGTTAATATGCTGGTGGCGCTACGGGCAGGTCACATTGTCGCGCGTTACGCGAAGCTGCATCTCTATGATGCGTTTTCGATGCAAGAATCCCAAAGTATTCCCAAAGTATTGATGCCGGAACCGCTATCGCGCCTGTGCTGGACGTGGAGGGGGTTAAGGTGGGGCTTATGACCTGTTATGACCTGCGCTTTCCTGACATGGCGTTAGCGCTGGCTTTACAGGGGGCTGACGTATTGGCGCTGCCGACGGGCTGGGTTCGCGGCCCGTTGAAAGAGCAGCAGTGGTCGACGCTGCTGGCGGCGAGAGCGCTGGATACCACCTGCTATATGATTGCGGCCGGGGAGTGTGGTAATCGTAATATTGGTCAAAGTCGTATTATCGATCCGTTGGGGGTAACGATAGCCGCAGCAGCCGATCGTCCGGCGCTGATCGTCGCGGAAATATTCAGAGAACGAATAGACCAGGTGCGGGAGCAACTTCCTCTTTTGCAGCAACGACGATTTGCGCCACCGCAATTATTATGATGTTTTTTTACGCAAAGCTTGATTCACCTTGTTACAGATTGCTATTGTGTGCGCGCGTCGAAAGACCGTTAATATTCTCAGGTTAATCCGGCGCGTTACGCAGCCTGTTTTTAGTGAAGAAGGTATCTATGGGTGAGATTAGTATTACCAAACTGCTGGTGGTTGCCGCACTGGTTGTTCTGCTGTTTGGTACCAAGAAGTTACGTACGCTGGGCGGAGACCTGGGCACGGCGATTAAAGGATTCAAGAAAGCAATGAACGATGAAGACGCGGGCGTTAAGAAAGACGTCGACGGTAGCGTTCAGGCTGAAAAACTCTCGCACAAAGAGTAATAGCGTGATGCGCTTGCTCCGCAGAGTAAAAAAACCGGCAAGTTGCCGGTTTTTTTTGCCTGAAATGTAAGCGTCTATTACACGATCATTTCACTTCCATGCCTTTGGCCTGGAGATCAGCATGGTACGAAGAACGTACAAAGGGGCCACAGGCGGCATGGGTAAAGCCCATCGCCAGGGCTTCCGCTTTCATCTCGTCAAACTCTTCCGGGCTGACATAACGCTGTACCGGCAGGTGATGGCGGCTTGGCTGTAGATACTGACCAAGCGTCAGCATGGTAACGCCGTGACGGCGTAAGTCGCGCATAACCTCAATGATTTCCGCATTGGTTTCGCCTAAGCCCACCATCAGACCCGATTTTGTCGGAATTTCCGGATGCGCTTCTTTGAAGCGTTCCAGTAATTTCAGCGACCAGTTGTAATCGGCGCCCGGACGAACCTGGCGGTAAATACGCGGCACGTTTTCCAGGTTGTGGTTAAACACATCCGGCGGCGTCGCGTTAAGGATATCCAGCGCGCGATCCATACGTCCACGGAAGTCTGGCACCAGGGTCTCTATTTTTATCTCCGGGCTTTTGGCACGGATAGCGGTGATGCAGTCAGCAAAATGCTGGGCGCCGCCGTCACGCAGATCGTCACGGTCGACAGAGGTGATGACCACATAGCGTAGCGCCATGTCGGCGATCGTTTGCGCCAGTTTCTGCGGCTCTTCCGCATCCGGCGCAACGGGGCGGCCATGGGCGACATCACAGAACGGACAGCGGCGAGTGCAAATGGCGCCAAGGATCATAAACGTAGCGGTACCGTGGTTGAAACATTCAGCCAGGTTTGGGCAAGACGCTTCCTCGCAGACAGAATGCAGGCCATTTTTGCGCATTGCGGCTTTGATGCCCTGGATACGGGTAGAATCCGCCGGAAGTTTTATTTTCATCCATTCCGGTTTACGTAGTAGAGCGTCGCGCTCTGTGACCACATTTTTAACCGGGATAAGAGCCATCTTATCGGCATCGCGGTATTTTACACCGCGTTCCATCACAATGGGTTTACTCATAGCGTGCGTGTTCCAGTTGCGAATAACGAAGGAAAGCGTTTCAATTCAAGGGAAAGTTGTATTTATCAACTATTTTTGAATTTGTGACACGCAGTATATCATTGATAAGGGCCATAAAGCAGCCTGACAGCCCGGCAAAATGTAAAATAGTTGTTGTTTTGTGCTGTTTGCCCATATCTTCCGTGACCTGAATGCAACATTTTTGTCAGAACGCCTCACGAATGATATCAATGACGTTCTCCAGCACCGGATCGCGCAGACTCAGTTTATTGTAATGCAGCGAGAACTCGACCTGTTCACTATTCACCGGCGCGTAGGGAAGGCGTTCAAGCGGCCAGCAACGGCTAAATAAGTCGTAGAAGCGGGCGGGCATCAGTCCCAGCAGATCGCTGCTGGCGATCAGCGAGGCAATGGTAAAAATATTGTAGCTGCTAAAACTGATTTGCTGATCGGGAAATGTCTCCTGCAGTCGCTGGCGCAGTAGGGAAAGATGTTGTCCCTCCAGCATCAGAAAGGTGTGATCCGCGCTGTTCAGTCTCTCTTCAGTAATGGCGTTCGCCAGACACGGGTGATGCTGGCGGCAGACAATCTCAAGCGTATCGCTAAACAGGACGTGATGCTGGATGCTCCGGTTGTTATAGCTATGGGTATTGATAATGAGATCGGTCTGAAACTGACTAAGCTGGCTTTCGGCATCGTCTACCGGAATGTTGCGCAGCAAAAGCTGAGGATAACGCGGCCTGATGGCCTGGTAAATAATCGGCATCACTAGCGCGCCGACCGAAGGCGTCGTGCCAATTGTAATGGTACGCTGCTTATCATAGCTGCCCGTAAGATCCAGGGCGCCAAGAATAGATTCCAGCCCCTGGCTGATGTATTCGTGCAGATGCGTAGCATACGTCGTGGGCGTTACGCCCTGGCCTTTGCGAATAAACAGCGGATCGGGAAATATAGTCCGTAATTTTTGAATGGACTGGCTGATGGCTGACGGCGTCAGGTTAAGAATTTTCGCTGCATTGACGATCCCTTTATGGACATATACGGCCTCAAAAATCGTCAACAGATTGAGGTCAATATTTCTCAGTGTTCTGAAAATTTGCGGTTTGTCTTGTAGGTGTTGATCGGCCGGTTGTCTTTCTGCCTGATTATTATCACTCACGCTCTGGCTCCGAATTCATTCGTATTATGAATAATAGATGAAATAGTATATTTTGCATTTATGAGTTGGTTTTAAAATTACTCTTATGAATGTATTTTTAGTCATTTCAATAAGATAAGTAACAGCAAGGCCGGGATTTTGCTCACGGAAAATTCCTCATCATGAGGACTGAAGAGGCCATGCCGCCTGGCGGCTACAGCAGGGATATAACGAAAATATAGAAAGCGGGGGGAGAAGTAAAGCATTCAAATCATATATGATTAATGACCCATAAATTTCTTGGGCCATTATATTTTACGCATTAAGCAGCAATATATTCATACGGTGGATTATTTAGCAGAGCTAAAATATTCGCCAGCAAGCGGGGCGCAATATTATCCGTGGTAGCGTCTTCCTTCCACTGCGTTATTTTAGCCATTTCCATGCCGGCATAACCACACGGGTTGATACGCAGGAAAGGAGAAAGATCCATGTTAACGTTTAGCGCTAAACCGTGGAATGAGCAGCCGCGACGGATACGTAAACCTAGCGAGCAGATTTTCTTTTCACCCACATAGACGCCCGGCGCATCGGCGCGCGGATGCGCCTCAATACCAATTTCAGCCAGCGTATTCACCACGGTCTGTTCAAGTAGGGTGACTAAATCACGCACGCCCAGTTTACGTCGTTTCAGGTTAAGTAAAACGTACATTACCTGTTGGCCCGGACCATGATAGGTCACCTGTCCTCCACGATCGCTCTGCACAACGGGAATATCGCCAGGCATCAATATATGTTCCGCTTTACCGGCCTGGCCCTGGGTAAACACCGGGTAATGCTCAACCAACCAGATTTCATCATGGCTGTTTTCATCGCGCATATCGGTAAAGTTATGCATGGCCTGAGAGATAGCTTCATAGGGCTGAAGGCCGAGCTGGCGGACAAGGATTTTATCCTGATACAAAACGGCATCTCCGTAGAGAATGAAAAAAGAGAGGAAAGTATATCACAGCGGGGGAGGCGGGGAGTTACCCGGATAAGACCGGGTAACCGTCTGGATGTATTACAATACCATTCGCACGATATCAATATTGCCCAGTTCTTCGTACAGCGTTTCAACCTGTTCAATATGGGTGGCATTAATGGTGATAGAGACCGAGTGGTAGTTGCCTTTGCTGCTCGGTTTTACCGTCGGAGAGTAATCACCAGGCGCATGGCGCTGTACCACTTCAACCACCTGATCAACCAGCTCAGGTAACGCCTGCCCCATTACTTTGTAAGTAAATGGCGTAGGGAATTCAAGCAGTTCGTTAAGTTTGGTTTTCATGTCAGCTCCGGCATTACGTAAAAAAATAACAACTCCCGCCACAGGGCGGGAGTTTTACTGATGCATAGTATATGGGGACGAAAATCACACTTTCAAGCGTTCAATTTTTATCCAAACCAGTGATGGAACATTAATTTAATGTAATCAATGATTTTACCGAAGAAGTTCCCTTCCGGGATCTCTTGCAGTACGACCAGCGGACGCTGCTCGATGGTTTTACCGTCCAGCTGGAAGTTGATGGTGCCGACCACCTGGTTTTTCTGCAGCGGCGCGTGCAGTTCTGCGGTATTCAGTACATAGCTCGCTTTCAAATCTTTCATGCGACCACGAGGGATCGTCAGGTAAACGTCTTTATCGACGCCCAGCGAGGCGCGATCGGTATTACCAAACCAGGCGGGTTCAGAGGCGAACTCTTTACCAGCCTTCAGCGGATTAACGGTTTCAAAGAAACGGAAGCCCCACGTCAGCAGTTTTTTGCTTTCTGTTTCACGGCCTTTATAGGTCCGTCCGCCCATCACGGCGGAAATCAATCGCATCTGGCCTTCGGTTGCGGAAGCGACCAGATTATAGCCCGCTTTGCTGGTATGGCCGGTTTTGATGCCGTCCACATTCAGGCTGTTATCCCACAGCAGACCGTTACGGTTTAACTGGCGAATGCCGTTAAAGGTGAACTCTTTTTCTTTATAAACGGCATATTCGTTAGGCACATCGCGAATTAACGCCTGACCAATCAGCGCCATATCGCGAGCTGAACTGTATTGTCCGTCGGCGTCCAGGCCGTGTACGGTCTGGAAGTGGGTATTTTTCAGCCCCAACGCGTTCACATAGCTATTCATCAGCCCGACGAAAGCATCCTGGCTACCGGCGGCGAAATCAGCCATTGCCACACAGGCGTCATTGCCGGATTGCAGATTGATGCCGCGTATCAACTGAGAGACCGGTACCTGCATTCCCGGCTTGAGGAACATCAGCGAGGAGCCTTTAAATACCGGATTGCCGGTGGCCCAGGCGTCATTACCGACGGTAACCAGGTCGGTTTCTTTAAATTTACCCGCTTTCATTGCCTGTCCGATGACGTAACTGGTCATCATCTTCGTCAGACTCGCCGGGTCGCGACGTTCGTCAGCGTTTTGTTCCGCCAGAACTTTACCGGAGTTGTAGTCGATCAGGATGTAGGATTCCGCATCGATCTGCGGAACACCCGGGATCATAGTTTTGATATTCAGGTCATCGGCATGTGCGGTTGAGATAAACGCGGCACAAAGCGCCGTGGTGAGCGCCATGCGCTGCATAAAACGAGCGGAAAAAGTGGTCTTCATGGTCTGAACTACGACGTCCGTGATGAAATTAAAAAAAGAGCCCTACTATAGCAAAAGCATAACTGGCAGGCATCTGACTTTCCGCGTGACTTTGTTAATGTCATTTACAGAAATTGACAGTACAGATACCTGCGATCGGTTACTGCGCGCTGGCGATAAAGGACTGTAATTGTGCTTCTGTTTGCAAACGTTGCTGTAACGCGCTGGCTTCGGCTTTACTGGCAAAAGGCCCCAGTTGAATACGCCAGACCGCGCCGTTTTGTATTACGCGTCCTGGTACGCTGAACTGCTGGCTTAAACGCTGTTGGTACTGCTGCGCGCGCGTTTGATCGCTGACGGCGCCGACCTGGACGACGAAACGACCGCTCGCCGCGGCGGCAGGCGCGCTCACCGGGGCAGATACCGGGGCTGCGGCGGCAGGCGCGCTCACCGGGGCAGATACCGGGGCTGCGGCGGCAGGCGCGCTCACCGGCGTCGCAGTCGCTGGAGCCGTCACTGGCGCGGAAACCGGCGCTGGCTGTGGCGCCGGCGTCGGTTCATTACTCTCCAGCACGCCAGGCGCCAGCGTGGTCGGCGCGCCGAGGAAGCCGCTGCTGCTCACTGGCGCACCGGTGGTATCGTCACTTTTCAACGTGGAATTACTGACCGGAAGAACGTCGCCTTGCGGTTGCGCAGGCGCTGAAGAGGCGCTTCCCATTCCGCCGCTTAAATCAGGGCGCGGGGGCAGAGCGTAGGTCTGTTTCGCCACCGTCGTACAGGCCATCCCCGGGCCGGAGAGCGAACCATCCGGCGCCACGATAATAGGGTCAATCCGTACTTTAGTATTATTCGAGGTATTCAGACGATCCGCCGCCGCGCGGGACAGGGAGATGACCCGATCGGTGCCATAGGGGCCGCGATCGTTAATACGCACGACGATCATGCGACCGTTGGCCAGGTTGGTGATTCGCGCATAGCTGGGGATAGGCAGTGTCGGATGGGCGGCGGTAAGCTGCATCGGATCGAACATCTCCCCGGAGGCGGTTAAATTACTGCCGGGTTCCGCATCATAAATAGCGGCCAGGCCAGCCTGGCTAAAGCGGGACGGGTCCTGAACGATTTTATAACTTTTACCGTCACGCTGATAATCCTGGTTTGCGGTCGGATTCAGAGGTTCATAACGCGGTTCCGCTCCGCTGATTTCCACAGTCGGACCATTACATACCGCAGGTTGCGGCGCGACGGTGGTTTGCTGCTGACCGCCGTCATTAGTACATGCCGCGAGTAGTACTATCCCTGCCGCGACGCAGATTACAGGCAACTGCTTACGCATTGCGCACCCCTTATACGCTTTTCGACAACATTTTTCTGTGGGTGTGGATCGACATCACAATCCCGAACCCGGCCATCAGCACAATCAGTGCGGAGCCCCCGTAGCTGACCAGGGGTAAAGGTACTCCAACCACAGGCAGAATACCGCTCACCATACCAATATTTACGAAGACATAAACGAATAATATTAACATTAATCCGCCAGCCATCACGCGACCAAATGTAGTTTGCGCTCTGGCGGCAATCCACAGACCGCGCATTATTAGCAAAATATAGAGCGCGAGCAGAATCAGGATGCCCACCAGACCGAGCTCTTCCGCCAGTACCGCGAAGATAAAGTCGGTATGGCGTTCGGGTAAAAACTCCAGCTGCGACTGGGTGCCGTGGAGCCAGCCTTTACCGCGCAGGCCGCCTGAGCCAATGGCGATTTTAGACTGAATAATATGATAGCCCGCGCCCAGCGGATCGGTCTCCGGATCAAGGAGCATCATGACGCGCTGGCGTTGGTAATCGTGCATCAGGAAAAACCACAAAATAGGAATAAATGCAGCGATCAATACAATGGCGACCCCAATTAAGCGCCAGCTCAGACCAGACAAAAATAGGACAAAGAGACCGGAAAGGGCGACCAAAATAGACGTCCCGAGGTCCGGCTGGGCGGCAACCAGCAGGGTAGGCATAAAGATTAATACCAGGGCGATGGCGGTATTTTTCAGCGAGGGCGGGCAGACGTCGCGGTTAATAAAGCGGGCGACCATCAGCGGCACGGCGATTTTGGCTATTTCCGAAGGCTGAAAGCGAACGATTCCCAGATCGAGCCAGCGCTGCGCGCCTTTGGATATTGCGCCGAAGGCATCAACGGCGACCAGCAAAATGATACAAATGATATAGAGATAGGGCGCCCAGCCTTCATATACGCGCGGCGGGATCTGCGCCATCACCACCATAACCACCAGCCCCATCGCAATCTGACCGATTTTACGCTCCATCATGCCGATGTCCTGGCCGCTGGCGCTCCAGATGACCAATGCGCTGTAAACCAGTAACGCCAGCAGAATGAGTAGCATCGTGGGATCGATATGAATTTTATCCCAGAAGGTTTTTTTGTTCGGATTATCCGTCATGATTATTGGTCCTCCGCCGCTGCAACCACCGGGTTTTCCGCAGGCAAATGGGTGTTGTTGTCGCCCAGCATGATGTGATCAAGGATTTGGCGCATGATCGTGCCTACTGCCGGGCCTGCGCCGCCGTTTTCAAGGATGATCGCGACGGCGACCTGGGGATTGTTATACGGCGCAAAGGCGGTCATTAATTTATGGTCGCGCAGGCGCTCGGCGATTTTATGCGCATTGTACGTTTCGTTGGCCTTCAGGCCAAAGACCTGCGCGGTGCCCGACTTCGCCGCGATTTTATAGGGCGCGCTGGCAAAATATTTATGCGCCGTGCCGTTAGGGCGGTTGGCGACGCCATACATGCCATCTTTCGCAATTTCCCAGTAGCCGGAGTGAATATCGCCCACCGGCGGCTCATGCGGCTGTACCCACGGCACCTGTTTACCGTTTTCCGCGGTGCTCATTAACAGGTGCGGGACTTTAACTACACCGTCGTTAATAAGGATCATCAGCGCCTTACTCATCTGAATCGGCGTTGCCGTCCAGTAACCCTGGCCGATGCCCACCGGAATCGTATCGCCCTGATACCACGGTTTTTTAAAGCGTTTCTGTTTCCACTCGCGGGTCGGCATATTACCAGAGCGCTCTTCTGCGAGATCAATTCCGGTATAGTGACCATAGCCGAACTTACCCATCCATTCTGACAGGCGATCGATCCCCATGTCATAGGCCACCTGATAGAAGAAGGTATCCGCCGACTCTTCAAGGGATTTGGTGATATTCAGATGCCCGTGGCCCCATTTTTTCCAGTCGCGATAACGTTTCTCAGACCCCGGCAACTGCCACCAGCCAGGGTCGAAAAGACTGGTGTTACGGGTGATGACGCCAGCGCTTAACGCCGATACGGCGACGTAAGGCTTAACGGTAGAAGCGGGTGGGTAGACACCCTGAGTCGCACGGTTCACTAATGGCGTGTTCGGGTCGTTAAGCAGCCCGGAGTAATCTTTGCTGGAGATGCCGTCCACGAAAAGGTTAGGGTCGTAACTTGGCATGGAGACCAGCGACAGCACGCCGCCGGTACGCGGATCGGTGACAATCACCGCCGCGCGACTGCCTGCCAGCAGCGTTTCAATATACTGCTGGAGCTTGAGATCCAGCGTCAGGTAGATATCGTGTCCGGCCTGCGGCGGCACCTCTTTGAGCTGGCGAATGACGCGGCCGCGGTTGTTGACTTCAACCTCTTCATAACCGGTTTGCCCATGCAGAATATCTTCATAGTAGCGCTCAATGCCCAGCTTGCCGATGTCATGGGTGGCGGCGTAGTTTGCCAGTTTGTTTTCTCTGTCGAGACGCTCGACGTCTTTATCATTGATTTTCGATACGTAGCCGATAACGTGGGTCAGCGCCGATCCGTATGGATAATAGCGGCGTTTATAGCCTTTGACTTCAACGCCCGGAAAACGGTACTGGTTGACGGCAAAGCGCGCGACCTGAACTTCCGTCAGGTTTGTTTTCACCGGAATAGAAGTAAAGCGATGGGATCGGGCGCGCTCTTTTTTAAAGGCGGCGATATCGTCGTCGTTTAAATCGACCACACTGCGTAGCGCATCCAGCGTTTGCTGAACGTTATCCACCTTTTCCGGCATCATTTCAATCTGATAGATAGTGCGGTTCAGCGCAAGGGGAATGCCGTTACGGTCGTAGATTATCCCGCGGCTTGGCGCAATTGGCACCAGCTTGATACGGTTTTCGTTCGAGCGGGTCTGGTAATCGGTAAAACGAAGGATTTGCAGATTATACAAATTGGCGATCAGTACGCCGGTCAGCAGCAAAATACCCAAAAAGGCGACCAGCGCCCGACGCACAAACAGTGCGGACTCAGCCGTATAGTCACGAAAAGAATTTTGTCGTTTCATCCGCTGCTTAATCTTCTCAAGACTTCACGATCACTCACGGTGATAAGGGTGGTTGGTTGTGATGCTCCACGCCCGGTACAAACTCTCCGCGACCAGAACCCGAACCAGCGGGTGAGGGAGCGTTAACGCCGAGAGCGACCAGCTCTGTTCCGCTGCCGCTTTGCAGGCGGGAGATAATCCTTCCGGGCCGCCAATCAGCAAGCTGACGTCGCGCCCGTCCTGTTTCCAGCGCTCCAGCTCATTGGCTAACTGCGGCGTATCCCACGGCTTGCCTGGAATATCCAGGGTAACAATGCGATTCTTACCGGCGGCGGCCAGCATCTGCTCGCCCTCTTTGTCGAGAATGCGTTTGATATCCGCGTTCTTGCCGCGTTTGCCCGCAGGGATTTCGATCAGCTCAAAGGGCATATCTTTCGGAAAACGACGCAGATATTCCGTAAATCCCGTTTGAACCCAGTCGGGCATCTTCGTGCCGACAGCGACAAGTTGCAGCTTCACGCATTAACTCCAGAGTTTTTCCAGTTCATACAGGCGGCGACTTTCTTCCTGCATGACATGCACAATCACATCGCCCAGATCGACGACAATCCAGTCAGCCGCATTTTCGCCTTCGACGCCCAACGGCAGCATACCGGCCGCGCGCGACGACTGCACCACGTGGTCGGCAATAGACATAACGTGACGGCTGGAGGTGCCGGTACAAATAATCATACAGTCGGTGATACTGGATTTACCCTGAACATCTAAGGCGATGATGTCCTGACCTTTCAGGTCATCAATTTTGTCGATAACAAAATCCTGGAGTGCTTTACCCTGCAAGTTTTCCCCCTGGGTGAATAATTGCGTTATAACGATAGAAAAAAGGCCAACAGGCTGGACCGGTAAGGCGTTGCGAGTTAACGCTAACCTTCCGGCGGGACGCCGTGTAGTATACCTGAATCAGCGGCGATACCGGGACTTATGTCGCCGGATCGGCGTTTAAAACCAGATTATCATCCCATCCCACGTCACAGAAAGCATCGCCATTTTTGTAAAACAATTTCTGCAAAGCTCTGCAAGGTGAAAAAAGCCTGGCTGCGGAGAATAACAGCCTGTCGGGGGCTGTCAATGGGCGAAACCACTGCGGCGAGAAAAAACGGAAAATTCATCACTCAGGCCGCCAGACGGCACGACTATTTAATACTTTCAGGGTGGCGAACCCTTCGCACAGGTCGATTGCGCTCCAGCATCCCTGTTCTACCCGGAAATGCCATAGCGAGGCGGCGGGCATCGCGAGCAGACGGGCAATCAACAGGCTGAGTACGCCCTGATGGCTGACGATCAGCAGGTTCTGGCAATCGCTAAACGCGTCGAGTCGCGAGATAAAGCGCTCTACGCGCCGGGTAAAAGCCTGAAAACCCTCGCCATTGGTCGGAACCGCATTCTGCCAGTCCGTACACCAGGCGGCATAGCTTTCGGCATCTTCATGGGTGAGGTCGCGGTGATGGCGCATTTCCCAGTCGCCGAAGTACATCTCATTAAGCTCAGGTAAGATGTGTTGCGGCACATCCCGGCCCTCCAGTACGAGCCGGGCGGTATGGCGCGCGCGCTCCAGCTCGCTGCATAACACCCGGTCAAATGGCGCGTGGCGCAATAAAGTATGTAGCGTTTTCGCCTGGCCAATCCCTTTTTCCGTTAACGGCGTGGGAGCATGTCCGCTATACAACCCGGCGACATTGGCCTCGGTTTCGCCATGACGCACCAGCCACAATCGCATGGTATTCCTCATGAGGTTAAATGCGCAAAACATGATAATGCCCCTGATTGCGCAACGTTTTTTTCACTAAAATAGCATTTTTTGGCCGGAGGCATAATGGCGTTATTCAACAGCGCGCATGGCGGTAATATTCGGGAAGCCGCGACGGTGTTGGGCATCTCGCCTGACCAGTTACTGGATTTTAGCGCAAACATTAATCCGCTGGGTATGCCTGTCAGCGTGAAACGCGCGCTTATCGACAATCTGGACTGCATTGAGCGCTACCCGGACGCCGATTATTTTCATTTGCACCAGGCGCTGGCGCGTCATCATCAGGTGCCGGCATCGTGGATACTGGCGGGAAATGGCGAGACGGAGTCAATCTTTACCGTGGCGAGCGGTCTTAAACCGCGTCGTGCAATGATTGTCACGCCAGGTTTCGCGGAGTATGGCCGGGCGCTGGCGCAAAGTGGCTGTGAAATTCGTCGTTGGTCTCTACGCGAAGCGGATGGCTGGCAGCTTACCGATGCCATTCTTGAGGCGTTGACGCCCGATCTGGACTGCCTGTTTCTGTGTACGCCCAATAATCCTACCGGCCTGCTGCCGGAGCGGCAGTTATTACAGACCATTGCCGATCGCTGCAAATCGCTGAACATTAACCTGATCCTGGATGAAGCGTTTATCGATTTTATTCCGCATGAGACGGGCTTTATTCCTGCTCTTAAAGATAATCCGTATATCTGGGTGCTGCGTTCGCTGACCAAATTTTATGCCATTCCCGGCCTGCGGTTGGGATATCTCGTCAACAGCGATGACGCGGCGGTGGCGCGGATGCGTCGCCAACAAATGCCGTGGTCGGTTAACGCGCTGGCGGCGCTTGCCGGTGAGGTAGCGTTACAGGATAGCGCCTGGCAACAGGCGACCTGGCATTGGTTACGGGAGGAGGGCGCCCGGTTTTATCAGGCGCTTTGTCAGCTCCCCCTGCTGACGGTCTATCCCGGGCGGGCAAACTATCTGTTGTTACGCTGTGAGCGAGAGGATATTGACCTGCAGCGACGGTTGCTGACGCAGCGGATTTTAATCCGTAGCTGCGCTAACTACCCGGGGCTGGACAGCCGCTATTATCGTGTGGCGATACGCAGCACTGCGCAAAACGAGCGTCTGCTGTCGGCGCTGCGCAATGTGCTTACTGGTATAACCCCTGCTGATTGATGTAGTTCAGCACGTTTTCCGGCAACAGATCGTCGCAGGATTCGCCTTTTTCCAGACGTTCGCGGATGAGGGTTGCGGAGATATTAAGCCAGGGCGTTTCCGCCAGGTAAATTTTACCGGCTGGCAACTGGTGCAGATCGTCCGGCGTATGGGTCAGATGCTGTTCCAGCCACTGCTGGTGTTGCGCCTGCGTCATTTCAAGGGGATAGCCCGGACGACGACAAACGATCAGGTGAGTGTTATCAAGGATGGTGTCGTAATCATGCCAGGTGGGGAAGTTAAGCAGCGAGTCCTGGCCGATAATAAACGCCAGCGGCGCTTCGGGACCCTGTTCTTCGCGCCATGCTTTCAGCGTTTGCGCAGTGTAAGAGGGCGCGTTTCGCTGTAGCTCGCGTTCATCCAGCGTAAAAAGCGGCTTATCGGCGATAGCCAGCTCCAGCATATATTTACGCTGCGCGCTGGAAGCTTCCGGCTGGGGGCGATGCGGCGGCACATTGTTAGGCATAATAATCACCCGCGATAAGCCGATCAGATTCGCCAGCGTTTCAACAGGTTTAAGATGTCCATAATGCACCGGATCAAAGGTGCCGCCGAATAAAGCCTGTAACGATTTCATATCACCCATCAATAAATACGTCTGCCAGCGCCTTATGGCAGAGCAGGAGCGACAGCCCTTCAAGATCTGCCCATACTGACTGACCATAATCCTGTTTGAGCGTAATTTCTGTACGCGTCAGTAACTGCACGGCCTGGCGAAGCTGTGCAGGATGGAGACGCTGCAACGCGTCGCCGATCATGGGGCGACGGTTTTGCCAGACCCGGTGTTTATCAAACAGCGCGCGTAACGGCGTATGCGCGGACTGACGTTTGAGATTTACCAGCAGCAGCAGCTCTCGCTGGAGGGTTCGCAGCAGAATGACCGGCTCGCTGCCTTCAAGGCGTAGCTGTTGCAGAATATGCAGCGCGCGTTTGCTTTTCCCCATCAGTAACGCATCCACCCAGTGGAAAGGGGTAAAGTGGGCGGCGTCATTGACGGCCTGCTCCACGCGAGGAAGCGTTAACTTACCGTCAGGCCAAAGCAGCGACAGCCGTTCCAGCGCCTGCGCCAGCGCCAACAGATTGCCCTCATAGCAATAGCACAGCAGTTGGTTCGCGGCGTCATCCAGTTGCAAATTCTGTGCTTTCGCTCTGGCGGCCACCCAGCGGGGAAGCTGCGCCTGCTCCGGCGTCTGACAACTGACCTGAACGCTACGGTCTGCCAGCGCGGTATACCAGGCGGCGTTTTCCTGCGCTTTGGTGAGCTTGTTTCCGCGTACTATTAATAACAGGTCGTCATGCAGCAGCTCGCTCAGCGTGGCGAGTTGCTCATTCATTGCCGCGTTAGGCCCGTTTTCCGGCAGTTGCAGCACCAGCGTTTGACGACTGGCGAACAGACTCATCGCCTGGCAGAGTGAGAAAAGCGATCCCCAGTCGGTACTGGGATCGAGAGTAAAAGCGTGGTGCTCTTCGAAGCCTTGCGACGCAGCCGCCAGACGAATAGCGTCCTGACTTTCCTGCAGCAGCAGCGGATCGTTGCCCAATAATAGATATGCCGCACGCAGCCCTTCGTTGAGCTGCGCGCGGAGTTGTTCAGGATACAACCTGATCATTAGTTACTCAGCGTAGTGGAGACGCGTGCTGGCGTAGAGGCGGGCGCCGCCGTCTCATTGTCGGCGGTAGCCTCCTCTTTCGTCGCCTGAATATCCGCCGCGCGGACGCTGGTCAGCTTACGAATCAGCTGTTCAGCGGCTTTGTCGTACATCTCCTGAACGATCATGGCCTGCTCGTTATCCTTCGCCAACGCCATCTGCGGGTTATCGAAGAACGAACGGTACACTTTCGTGCTGATAGGATAGATGTCATGGCCCGGAATCAATACCGAGGCATTGACGGTCATTACCATCTGATATTCCGCCGTCTGGCCATCCTGGAACACTGACGCCGTATCCTGCGAAATAGTCACCGTTCCAAGCCGCAGAGACGGAACGTCTTTGCGCGTTGTGTCTTTATCAAGCAGGTTTACGTTATTCAGCCGTAACTGATTACGTACCGCACGACTTAGCGGACCGTTCGGATCGCCTGAATCGAGGATCATCGTTTTCATTGAAGCCGGAACCTGCGTAGTGCTACGCAGATGCCAGCCGCATCCGGCGGTGACCAGCACCGCCAGAGATAACAACAGTGTTACCAGATATCGCACGCTTCCTCCCGCGCTTAGCCAACAACCAGATTGAGGAGTTTACCCGGAACGTAAATCACTTTACGCACGGTAACGCCATCAAGATATTTTGCCACCAGATGTTCCTGGCCTGCACGTTCACGCACCTGTTCTTCGGTGGCATCCACCGCAACGGTGATCTTACCGCGAACTTTACCGTTAACCTGCACGACAACCAGCGTGGTGTTTTCCACCATTGCCTGCTCGTCGGCAACCGGCCACGGCGCGTTGTCGATATCGCCTTCGCCGCCCAGTTCCTGCCACAAGGTAAAGCAGACGTGCGGGGTGAACGGGTTAAGCATACGCACGACGGCCTGCAGCGCTTCCTGAAGCAGTGCGCGGTCTTGTTCGCCTTCCTGCGGGGCTTTCGCCAGTTTGTTCATCAACTCCATGATCGCCGCAATGGCGGTGTTGAACGTCTGACGGCGGCCGATATCATCGGTCACTTTGGCAATGGTTTTATGCACATCGCGACGCAGCGCTTTTTGATCTTCGCTCAGCGCATCGACGTTCAGCGCCGCGACAGGACCTTTAGCGGTGTGTTCGTAAACCAGCTTCCAGACGCGTTTAATAAAGCGGTTTGCGCCTTCTACGCCGGACTCCTGCCATTCCAGAGTCATATCCGCCGGAGAAGCGAACATCATAAACAGGCGTACCGTGTCCGCGCCATAACGTTCAACCATTACCTGCGGGTCGATACCGTTATTTTTTGACTTGGACATTTTACTCATGCCAGTGTAGACCAGCTCATGACCCGCTGCGTCTTTTGCTTTGACGATGCGGCCTTTTTCATCGCGCTCGACGATAGCGTCAACTGGCGAAACCCAGTTACGTTCGCCGTTCTCGCCGACATAATAGAACGCATCCGCCAGTACCATGCCCTGGCACAGCAACTGTTTAGCCGGCTCGTCAGAGGTGACCATGCCCGCATCGCGCATCAGCTTATGGAAGAAGCGGAAGTAGAGCAGGTGCATGATGGCATGTTCAATACCGCCGATGTAGATGTCGACCGGCAGCCAGTAGTTTGCCGCTTTCGAATCCAGCATCCCTTCCTGATACTGCGGGCAGGTGTAACGCGCGTAGTACCATGACGATTCCATAAAGGTGTCGAAGGTGTCGGTTTCACGCAGCGCCGGCATACCGTTAACGGTGGTTTTCGCCCACTCAGGATCGGCCTTGATCGGGCTGGTGATGCCGTCCATGACGACGTCTTCCGGCAAAATAACCGGCAGTTGATCTTCCGGCGTCGGCAGCACGGTGCCGTCTTCCAGGGTGACCATTGGGATCGGCGCGCCCCAGTAACGCTGACGGGAAACGCCCCAGTCACGCAGACGGTAGTTCACTTTACGCTCGCCGACGCCTTTTTCCGCCAGTTTATCGGCAATGGCGTTAAACGCTGCTTCAAAGGCCAGGCCGTCAAACTCGCCGGAGTTAAACAGCACGCCTTTTTCGGTCAGCGCCTGTTCGGAAAGATCCGGCTCGGAACCGTCGGCGGCCAGAATCACCGGCTTGATGGTCAAACCGTATTTGGAGGCAAATTCGTAGTCGCGCTGATCGTGACCCGGAACGGCCATCACCGCGCCAGTGCCGTACTCCATCAGGACAAAGTTTGCCGCCCAGACCGGGATCTCTTCGCCAGTTAACGGATGAATCGCTTTATAGCCGGTGTCGACGCCTTTTTTCTCCATGGTCGCCATTTCGGCTTCGGCCACTTTGGTGTTACGGCATTCGTCGATGAACGCCGCCAGCTCGGCGTTGTTCGCCGCCGCTTTTTGCGCCAGCGGATGACCGGCGGCCACCGCCAGGTAAGTGGCGCCCATAAAGGTATCCGGACGGGTGGTATAGACGGTCAGGGTGTTATCGTAACCCTTCACATCGAAGGTGATTTCCACGCCTTCAGAGCGGCCAATCCAGTTGCGCTGCATCGTTTTTACGGTATCAGGCCAGTGGTCCAGCTTATCCAGATCGCGCAACAGCTCGTCTGCGTAAGCGGTGATTTTGATAAACCACTGTGGGATCTCTTTACGCTCAACTTTGGTGTCGCAGCGCCAGCAGCAGCCGTCGATCACCTGTTCGTTGGCGAGAACGGTCTGATCGTTCGGGCACCAGTTAACGGCAGAAGTCTTCTTGTACACCAGGCCTTTTTTATACAGCTCGGTGAAGAATTTCTGTTCCCAGCGGTAGTATTCCGGGGTGCAGGTCGCGATTTCACGGCTCCAGTCATAGCCAAAACCCAGCGTTTTGAGCTGGTTTTTCATGTACGCGATGTTGTCGTACGTCCACGGCGCCGGCGCGGTGTTGTTCTTCACCGCCGCGCCTTCCGCCGGCAGGCCGAAGGCGTCCCAGCCGATTGGCTGCAGCACGTTTTTGCCCAGCATACGCTGGTAGCGGGCAACCACGTCGCCGATGGTGTAGTTACGTACGTGGCCCATGTGTAGTCGGCCAGAAGGATAGGGAAGCATCGACAGGCAGTAATACTTCTCTTTGCTCTCGTCTTCGGTCACTTCAAATGTGCGCTTCTCATCCCAGTGAAGCTGTACTTTGGATTCTATCTCTTCCGGGCGGTATTGCTCTTGCATGGCAGCCAGTAGTCCTGTTTTCGATACAGCTACAAATGTAGCTTTAGAGGTGGTGTTTAGATCCGCATAGCATAGCCCAAACACGCACGTCAAAACAGGGGGTAGAACATTTGTCGCGCCAGGCGTTCATGAGGAGGTGACGCAAAATGCGACACGACTGAGGCAAATTACCGCAGTTCCTGTCACCGCCAGATCGGCCCATAAAAATAAAGTCATATAAACCATGCAGTTAAAAAATGGCACGCCTTTTGATTAGGGAAGACAGGACTAAAGCAAAGGAGTTAATCGTGAAAAAAAATGCAGTGGTGATTCACCCTCAGGATTGCGTCGCGACGGCTATTACGGCGCTCAAGGCCGGCGAAACCGCCACAATGTTCATTGGCGAACGCGAGATAAGCGTTGTGTTACATCAGGATGTGCCATTTGGCCACAAATTCGCCATCTGCGATGTGCCTTTTCATTGCGAAGTTTATAAATATGGCGAATCCATTGGCCGCGCCACTCAGGAAATAAAAAGTGGCGACTATGTGCACGTCCACAATGTGGAAAGCGAACGCGGACGTGGTGACTGGAAATAATATAAAACAAGGGAAAATGATTATGAGCAATGAGACTTTTTTGGGTTTCCGCCGCCCTGACGGCCGTTTTGGCATCCGTAATTATGTACTGATTTTACCTACCAGCGTTTGTGCGAATAAAGTCGCCCAGGATATTGCCCGGCAGGTAAAAGGCGCGACATGGGTGAATAACGATTTTGGCTGCTGCCAGGTGGCAGGCGATGCGCGTCTGACGGAAAAGACATTGATTAATGTGGCGAATAATCCCAACGTCGGCGCTATTGTGGTTGTGGGCTTAGGCTGTGAAGGCGCGGAGCCGCTGCGCATCGCAGAAGAGATTACCGCATTTGGCAAACCGACCTCCTGCATCACCATTCAGGAAGAGGGCGGCACGCTTAAATGTCAGGCCAGGGGGATTTCGCTGGCCCGCGACTATGCGCAACAACTCTCCATGCAAAAACCGCAGCAAGCACCGGTTAGCGAGCTGCTGCTGGCGATGGAGTGCGGCGGGTCAGATACGACATCGGGGCTGGCGTCTAACCCTTCCTGTGGGGTCGCCTCGGATAAGCTGATACGCTGCGGCGGAAGCTCAATTCTTTCTGAAACGACGGAATTTATTGGCGCCGAGCATGTGATGGCGAAACGCGCGGTGACGCCGGAGGTTGGTCAACAGCTCATTGATTTAGTGGTCGGCTGCGAGGTGCGAGCAAAAGCGCTGGGCGAGGATATTCGCGGGGGACAGCCGACGCCGGGCAATATTAAAGGCGGGTTGACTACCATTGAAGAAAAATCGTTAGGCTGTATGCATAAAGCGGGTCATGCGCCGCTACAGGGCGTACTGGAATATGCCGATAGACCAACGCATCCGGGCCTGTGGATTATGGATACCCCGGGGCAGGATATTGAATCTATTTCCGGCATGGTGGCGGGTGGAGCGCAGATCGTTATTTTTACTACCGGTCGCGGAACGCCTGCCGGTAACCCAATAGCGCCGGTAATAAAAATTACGGGTAATAAAGCAACGTGGGAAATGATGCAGGACAATATTGATATTGATGTGTCCGCCATTATGTCTGGCGAGGCTTCTATTACGCAAATGGGCGAGGAAATTTATCAGGAAATTTTACGCGTCGCGAATGGGAAAACGACTAAATCAGAAGATTTAGGTCATAACGAATTCTCTATTTATAAGATCGCGCCGACGTTCTGATACCAAATCGGGCAGCACCAGCTGTCCGGTTATCTCTTGGGAATAAGCTATGAAAATTAAAAAAACACTGGAACGTTTTCCTGGTGGTATGATGGTTGTACCGCTAATCATCGGCGCATTGTTTAAAACTTTTGCGCCGGAGGCGCTGGAAATAGGCGGTTTTGTCACCTCTATTTCGCATGGCGCAATGGCGATTTTAGGCATGTTTTTAGTCTGTATGGGCGCGGATATCCAGTTTAAAGCCGCGCCGAAAGCGCTGAAAAAAGGCGCTGCGATCACCTTTGCGAAATTTGCCAGCGGCGTGATTATTGGCATTCTGGTCGGAAAATTTTGCGGCCCGGATGGGTTATTAGGTCTGTCGGCTTTAGCGATTATTTCGGCGATGACCAACTCGAACAGTGGGTTATATGCCGCGTTGGTGGGGGAGTACGGCGATGAAACCGACGGCGGCGCGATTGCGGTAATATCGTTGAACGATGGTCCCTTTTTCACCATGCTGGCGTTAGGGTCGGCAGGCATGGTGTCGATACCCTTTATGAATCTGGTGGCGGTTATTATTCCTATTATCATTGGCATGATTTTGGGTAATCTGGATGAGGACATGCGCAAGTTTCTTAAACAGGGCAGCGTGGTAACGATTCCCTTTTTTGCCTTTGGGTTAGGATACGGTATTGATTTCGCAAGACTTATCACGGCAGGTTCTTCAGGCATTTTACTGGGACTCATGACGGTGGCGATTGGCGGATTTTTTAATATTTTCGCCGATCGTCTGACGGGAGGCAGCGGCGTGGCAGGTGCGGCGGTATCCACTACCTCTGGCAACGCCGTCGCGACGCCAGCGGCAATCGCGCTGCTCGATCCGCATTTTACCGACCTGGCGTCGACGGCGGCGGCGCAGGTGGCGGCCTCGACGATTATTACCGCTCTGTGCGCCCCCTTCCTGACCGTATGGATAAAAAAACGCTACGATCGTAAACTGAACCCAGCCGCCGCAGGCGGTTAGCGTTTCGGCGGAAAATAAATCACGACGGGCGGTCTCGCCCGTTCATAAACCAACAGGATGGTGAGTGATGAATAAGACGAAAGATATAGCCGCATCTCCTCTCTGTTTTGTCTCTCCTTACCCTCAACTGGCAAAGGCTGCCGAGGCGCTGGTCGCGCAGTTGGATTACGCCGTCACTATTCATCAAACGACGCTTAATCGTATCCTGTATGAGCTACCTTTATTAGAGTCCCGTGGGCACCAGGTACTGATTAGTCGTGGCGGCTGTGCGGAAATATTAAAAAAGCACAGTAAATTACCGGTAGTCGAAATTAAAATGTCCGGCTACGACATTCTTGATGCGCTTATCCCTTTTAAAGGACAAAAAGGCACTGTCGGTATTGTCGGCTTTTCCAGTGTGATCAAAGGATGCGCGCGCGTAGCGGAACAGTTAAATATTAACTATAAAATTTTTACCTTACAGGGAAATGATAAAGAAACGATTTCTTGCCTGAAGCGGCAATTAGCGTCCACGCCATTAGATTGCATTGTTGGCGATACCGTTTGTCAGGATTATTTTTCACCGCTGGGCTCGCAATTCCGTTTACTTGATTCCAGCCCCGCCTCAATAACCGAAGCTCTGGAAGAAGCCCGCTCATTATATCTGGCTTTTCGCAGCCAATTACTGGAGCGCCATCATCTGCAGCTGATTCTCGATCAGTTTGATAAAGCTGTTATCACGCTTGATGATACCGGCGCGTTACTGCATTACAATAAATATGCGAGCCAACTTTTTAAAGTTAACGCCTCCGGTGAAATTTATGACGCGTCTTTCCTGAAACAGGTATTGCACCAGGAGCGGCATACATTACGCGAGGGAAAAACCGTCAGCGCGAAAGTCGTCGATACGCCGCAAGGCGCGATGGTGGTTAATCTGTATCCGGTATTTGCGGCCAGACAGTTAAGCCGGGTAGTGTTGACGATGCAAACCGTCTCCAGTTTACAGGGGGCGGAACATCATGTTCGCCGCCAGGAACTGTCTCGCCGCGGCTTGAGCGCCCGCTATCATTTCGACGATCTGCTTACCGAAAACCCGGAAATGCTGCGTCGTCTGGCGATCATTAAAAATTATGCCGGTACGGACGCGACTATCTTAATTAATGGCGAAAGCGGGACGGGAAAAGAGGTGCTGGCGCAAAGTATTCATAATGCCAGCCAACGCGTCAACGGCCCGTTTGTCGCCATTAACTGCGGCGCGATGGCCCCTCAGATTCTGGAGAGCGAACTCTTTGGCTATGTCGCCGGCGCATTTACCGGCGCGTCGCCGAAAGGCAAAATAGGCCTGTTTGAATTAGCGCACCACGGTACCATTTTTTTGGATGAGATTAGCGAACTGGATAAACCGCTACAGACGCGCTTATTACGGGTATTGCAGGAGCGGCAGATTATGCGGCTGGGCTCAGACCAGATGATACCTGTTGATATTCGTGTGATTGCGGCGACCAATCAGACGTTAACGAAGCTCATTGCGGACGGGACATTTCGCGAAGATCTTTACTATCGGCTTAACGTATTAAAAGTGACCACCATCCCGTTACGCAAACGTCCGGAGGATATCAAAGCCATCGGCCTGTCGCTGCTTACCAGTTTCAGCCAGCATTATAAACGCCCGGCACTAACGTTAACCCCGGCGCTGTGGCAAGAGCTTCAGCGCTTCGCCTGGCCCGGAAACGTCAGGCAGTTAAGCAATATTATCGAACGGCTGGTGCTCTCTATTGATCACTCCCCGGCAACGCTGGATGAGGGCCGCCTCTTGTTGGACGATCTGGAAGAGGGGAGCCGACGCGAGCCAAGTACCTGCCACGACTGCCAGATGTTGGCTGGCGATTATAAAACGATTCGCCTGCGTATTTTGAGAAAATTATTAGAGGCGGAAAGGGATAATAAATCGTTAGTGGCGAAACGGTTAAATGTCGATCGTACCTCGCTGACGCGCTGGATACGTGAGTCGGCCTGACAAGAATTTACAGACTCTGTGGGCAGCCTTGCAAAGCGTAACGCAAATAACGTCTATTATTATAGGCAGTTAACGATCCAAGAGGTGAAGTGATGAACAAGGTTGCTCAATATTACCGTGAACTGGTGGCCTCATTAAGCGAGCGTTTACGCAATGGCGAGCGCGACATTGATGCGCTGGTGGAGCAGGCGCGCCAGCGCGTGATGCAAACAGGGGAGTTAACGCGAACCGAGGTGGACGAACTGACGCGCGCTGTCAGACGCGATCTGGAAGAGTTCGCCATGAGCTACGAAGAGAGCCAGGAAGATAGCGTCTTCTTGCGGGTGATTAAAGAGAGTCTCTGGCAGGAACTGGCGGATATTACCGACAAAACCCAGCTGGAATGGCGTGAGGTTTTTCAGGATCTCAATCACCACGGCGTGTATCACAGTGGCGAAGTGGTGGGATTGGGGAATCTGGTGTGCGAGAAGTGCCACTATCATCTGGCGGTTTACACGCCGGATGTGTTGCCGCGCTGCCCGAAATGCGGTCATGACCAGTTTCAGAGAAGACCGTTTGAGCCGTGAGTGGAAGAGCGCCGGTGCGTCTTATCCGGCCTACCAAAAATCGTTCACGTAGGCCGGATATGGCGAAGCTGCCATCCGGCAAATATTACGCGTAAAACTTCAGCCGTTCCGCTAGTAAATCGACAAATCCCTGGCGGTCTACATCGACCATCACCGTCGCATTCGGCTTATTCCCCGTCAGGAAATAATAATCCACCACCGTCATCCCCTGGGTGTATTTCCCCTGGGTTTCCACGCCAACCCAACGCTCAACGGTGGTGAAAATCTCGGGTTTCAGCAGCCAGGCGATGGTGCATGGGTCATGCAGCGGCGCGCCGACAAATCCCCATTTTTCGTCTTTGTGGTACTCCATAAAGAAGTCCAGCAGTTCGGCGACGATGGTGGAAATCGGGTTACCGATGGCGCGAAAGCGTTCGATATCGGCGGCGTGAATCTGTGCCTTATGCGTGACGTCCAGCCCGGTCATCACCACCGGAATGCCTGACTGGAAGACAATTTCTGCCGCTTCCGGGTCGACGTAAATATTAAATTCCGCAGCGGGCGTCCAGTTACCCAGCGTCATCGCGCCGCCCATGATCACAATGCGGGCGATTTTCGTATGCAGTTCCGGATGGCTATTCAGCAGCAGCGCCACGTTGGTCTGTGGGCCAGTGGAGACGATGGTGACTGGCTGTGAACTTTCACGCAGTGTTTTTGCCATCAGCTCAACGGCAGTGCCGCTTTGCGGGGCGAATGACGGCTCGGGCAGCGCCGGGCCGTCAAGACCGCTTTCGCCGTGAACGTTATCGGCGATAATCAGTTCGCGCATGAGAGGTTTCACCGCGCCGCCCGCCACCGGAATATCCGGGCGTTTGAGCAGCGTCAGCATCCGCAGCACGTTGCGCAGGGTCTTCTCCGGCGTCTGGTTACCGGCGGAAGAGGTGATCGCTTTCACTTCCAGTTCAGGGGAGGCGAGGGCGAGAACGAGGGCGATCGCGTCATCATGACCCGGATCGCAATCAATAATAATGGGCAGTGCCATAGCGGTTCCTTGTAAGTGGTACTTTGTGACAAGGGTAACGCCCGGCTGGATACGTTTCGAGAAGCGAAGCGGTAAAGCGTGAGATAGCGCGCACTCTGACGTGCGCGCCGGGAAGATTAGTGCAGGATTTTTGCAAGGAAGTCTTTTGCGCGATCGGAACTGGGGTTAGCGAAGAACTCCTCTTTTGGCGAATCTTCGACGATTTTACCTTCATCCATAAAGATCACCCGGTTAGCCACTTTACGGGCAAAGCCCATTTCGTGCGTCACCACCATCATGGTCATCCCTTCGTTCGCCAGTTCGACCATCACGTCCAGCACCTCGTTGATCATTTCCGGATCGAGCGCGGAAGTCGGTTCATCGAATAACATGGCAATGGGGTCCATACATAGCGCGCGGGCGATCGCGACGCGCTGCTGCTGACCGCCGGAAAGCTGCGCCGGGAACTTGTTGGCATGCGCAGACAGGCCAACGCGCTCCAGCAGCTTCAGGCCTTTATCGCGGGCGGCGGCCTTATCGCGTTTCAGTACTTTCACCTGCGCCAGCGTCAGGTTTTCGATGATCGACAGGTGGGGAAATAGCTCGAAGTGCTGGAATACCATGCCCACGCGGGAACGCAGTTTCGCCAGATCGGTTTTTTTGTCGTTCACAATAATGCCGTTAACGGTAATTTCGCCTTTTTGCACCGGTTCCAGACCGTTGACGGTCTTAATTAGCGTGGATTTACCGGAACCCGATGGCCCGCAGACTACCACCACTTCACCTTTTTTCACTTCTGTTGAACAATCGGTCAGCACCTGAAAGTGACCATACCATTTTGAAACATTTTTCAGGGTAATCATTAAACTGTCCTTTTCTTCAAATAGCTGACCAGCAACGACGCGCTCAGGCTGATAACAAAATAAACGGCGCCGGCGAACAGAATCATTTCGACCTGAGTACCGTCACGCTCGCCGATAGTCGACGCGGTGCGGAAGAAGTCCGCCAGGCTGAGTACATAAACTAAAGAGGTGTCCTGAAATAGCACGATGCCCTGCGTAAGCAACAGCGGCACCATCGCCCGAAACGCCTGCGGCAGAATAATGAGCTTCATCGATTGCCAGTGGGTCATCCCCAGCGCCAGCGCGGCGCTGGACTGCCCGCGGGAAATACTTTGAATACCGGCGCGAATAATCTCGGAATAGTAGGCCGCTTCAAACATGGAGAATGCCACCATCGCGGAGATCAGGCGGATATCGGTTTTCGGCGATAGTCCCAGCACGTTTTGCAAAAAGCCGGGGACAATCAGATAGAACCACAGCAAGACCATGACCAACGGGATGGAACGGAAAACGTTAACATACGCTTTAGCAAACCAGGCGATAGGGGCGAAGCTTGAGAGGCGCATGACGGCCAGAATGGTTCCCCAGACTATCCCCACGACAACGGCGGTGACGGTGATTTTCAGCGTGATGACCAACCCGGCCAGCAGGTAAGGCAGTGAGGGGATAATCGAACTCCAGTCAAATTCGTACATTATTTGCTCCCCACGTTGCCCGGCAGGCGGACTTTGCGTTCAACCAGGCTCATGACCAGCATGATAACGGCGTTAATCAGCACATAGGCCAGCGTAATGGCGGTGAAGGATTCCCAGGCGTGCGCCGAGTAATCCAACAGTTTGCCTGCCTGCGCCGCCATATCCACCAGGCCGATGGTTGAGGCAATAGCCGAGTTTTTCACCAGGTTCATCATCTCTGACGTCATTGGCGGCACGATAACGCGATAGGCATTCGGCAGCAGGACATAGCGATAAGCCTGCGGCAGCGTTAGCCCCATCGCCAGCGCCGCGTTCTTCTGCCCGCGAGGCAGAGACTGAATCGCGGCGCGCACCTGTTCGCAAACGCGGGCGGCGGTAAACAGTCCCAGACAGATCATTGAGGAGAGGAAAAACTGAATATTGGGATCGAGTTCCGCCTTAAACCACATGCCAAGATCTTCCGGCAACAGTTCAGGCACCACCAGGTACCAGGTGAAGAATTGCACGATCAGCGGCACGTTACGGAACAGTTCTACGTACAATGTGCCCAGTCCGGAGAGGAAACGGTTGGGAACGGTACGTAAAATGCCGAAAATAGATCCTACCAGGAAAGCGATAATCCAGGCGGTAATCGAAAGGGCTACGGTGACCTGAAAACCACTCCATAGCCAGCCGAGATAGGTGGTATTGCCGAAGGGGGCTTCCTGTAAAAAAATACCCCAGTTCCAGTCTATTGACATACATCTACTCCGAAAAAAAAGGGTAGCAGTGCTACCCTCGAAGATTGTTGCCCGGCGATTTGCGGTTTCAGGCCCGAGGGGGAACGACCATCAGGCTTATAGTCTGTCCGTGCTGAGCGACAATCGAGAGGACAGGAGTCCCGTCCCATTTAGTTTTAGTTAGTTAAGCGCTTTATCATTCGGTGCTTTGAACAGGGCTTTCATCTCGTCAGACAACTCGAAATTCATGTTCAGGTTTTTCGGTGGGATCGGATTTTTAAACCACTTATCAAACCACTTTTCCGCTTCGCCGGAGGTTTGCGCCTGAGCGATGGTATCGTCCATCAACTTTTTAAACTCAGGGTCGTTTTTACGCAGCATACAGCCGTAGGCTTCCTGGGACTGCGGTTTACCGACAATCTCCCAGTTATCCGGTTTCTTGGCTTTGGCGCGCTCGCCGGCCAGCAGCGCGTCATCCATCATAAAGGCGACGGCGCGACCGCTTTCCAGGGTGCGGAACGAGTCTCCGTGGTCTTTCGCGCTAATAATACGCATCCCCATCTTTTGCTCTTCGTTAAGCTTATGCAGCAGAATTTCAGAGGTCGTCCCGGAGGTGACGACGACCGCTTTGCCTTTCAGATCCGGGAAATCTTTAATATCGCCGCCTTTTTTAGTCAGCAGTCGCGTCCCGACGACGAAAATCGTATCGGAGAAGGCGGCCTGTTTCTGGCGCTCAAGGTTGTTAGTCGTTGAACCACATTCAAAATCGAAGGTTCCGTTTTGCAACAGCGGAATACGGTTTTGCGAGGTGATCGGAATCAGCTTCACCTGCAGATCCGGCTTGTTAAGTTTCTTTTTTACCGCTTCCACAATGGCGTTGGAGTAGTCCTGGGAATAGCCGACCACTTTCTGCTGGTTGTCGTAATAAGAAAAGGGCACAGAAGATTCGCGATGCCCGACGACGATCACGCCATTTTTAGCGATCTTGTCCAGGGTGCTACCAGCGGCAGGCGCGCCATCTTCTGCGTGCGCAAGGCCCGCAGACAGTCCCATGACCAGCATTGCTGTGGTTAGCTTACGTAATTGCATATCCAACTCCTTTATCATCTGCGCCGTCGACGCATTGATAGCTATTGTGATGTTGTTATTGCCTGCAACTTGCGCGTGCAGTGTTATGTGTGTTTGTTAACATTTAGTGTGGCTTGTTGTAAATATTTTGCTGCGATATTGTTTATTTTTGCGAAGTGCGCCGCACCGTTCAGAGGCAAAAATCCTACATTGCACCGTTCAGGTGCTACCAATGATCGATTTTGGTGCGACCAGGTTGCACAAGCAGCCAGAACAGGTTTGCCATGTTTAACAAAGCAATAGACGTGCCAGAATGGGGGAAAAAGGAGGATTTTCAGGCCGGATAAATGAAGCGCTATCCGGCCTGGGGAGATATTATTTCCGTCGTTGTCGCAGACTCATCACTACCGCGCCAAAAGCAAACAGCGCGGTCAGTACCCATAGCGGCCAGTTGCCGGTACGAGCATAGGGAGTTAACCCCGTGGTTGGCGTGACGTGGGTGGTCAGCACCTGGCGTGTGAACTGCGGAATCATCGCCTGGATTTCGCCCTGCGGGCCAATCACCGCCGTAATACCGTTATTAGTACTGCGCAGTAACGGACGCGCCAGCTCCAGCGAACGCATCCGCGCCATCTGGAAATGTTGCCACGGGCCAATGGACTTACCAAACCAGGCGTCGTTAGAAATCGTCAGCAGATAGTCGGTGTCCGGGCGGAAGTTATCCCGCACCTGTTCGCCAAGAATAATTTCATAACAGATTGCCGCCGTCAGCTTATAGTCGTGCGCATGTAACTGCGGCTGGATATAAGGGCCGCGGCTAAAGGAGGACATGGGCAGATCGAAGAACGGCGCCAGCGGACGCAGGATAGACTCCAGCGGAACGAATTCGCCAAAGGGCACAAGGTGATTTTTATTGTAGCGATTGGGCGAATCATAACTGTATGGATTATCTTTGCCCAACGTAATAATCGTATTGTAGGTGTCGTATCGATTCTGTTTATTGAGACGCGCATCGACAATACCGGTGATCAGCGTGCTATTTTTTTCGCGTAACATCTCGTCCAGCGAACGAAGGAAAGGCTGCTGATTGATTTCGAGATCCGGAATCGCCGACTCAGGCCAGATAATAATCTGTGATTTGCCTAACTCTGGGCGAGTTTCGTTGAGATAAATTTTTAGCGTATTCAGTAGCTGGTTTTCGTCCCACTTCAGCGACTGCGGGATATCGCCCTGCACCAGCGATACCTGGGTCGCTTTGGCCGGTTCCAGCGTAAACCACTGGATATAACGTAGCGGAAAGGGCAAAGCAAACAGAATCACGGCGACAGCCAGCGGACGCCAGTTCCGCGTCGCCAGTGCCAGCGCTAACAGGCCGCTGATCATCATCAGCAGAAAGTTGATCGCTTCGACGCCCATTACCGGCGCCAGGCCTTTTAGCGGGCCGTCGACCTGACTATAGCCAAATTGCAGCCAGGGGAAGCCGGTCAGCACCCAGCCGCGTAAAAATTCGGTGATTTGCCATATTGCAGGCGCGGCGATAGCGACGCGCAGCCAGTTGGTTTTTGGCCACAGGCGCGACAAAATCCCGGCAAACAGTCCGGTATACAGCGAGAGATAAGCTGCAAGCAGCACCACCAGAAAAACGTTAACCGGGCCCGGCATGCCGCCAAACTGCGCGATACTGACATAAACCCAGTTAATCCCGCTACCGAAAAGTCCGAGTCCCCAGCAATAGCCGATGGCGGCAGACTGGAGCGGGCGGCGATTAAACGTTAAGGCCTGCAGCCCGATAAGCGACACTATCGCTGCGGGCCAGACGTCATACGGAGAGAAAGCCAGTGTTCCGCAGGCGCCGAATAATAACGCCAGCAGCAGGCGAATACGCTGGCGTTCAATTAACGAGGCAAATGCCATTTTTAGTCCACTATTGCTGTTATTCGTCCAGTTTTGGCTGGGGCGAGTCATCCGGGATCCTGACATGCACCTGAATAATACGACGACTATCGGCCATCGCCACTTTGAACTGGTAACCATCAATGTCAATGGTTTCGCCGCGGGCCGGTAAATGGCCGAACGCCTGCATCACCAGCCCGCCGATGGTATCGACTTCTTCATCGCTGAAGTGGGTGCCGAAAGCGTCATTGAAGTCTTCAATCGACGCCAGCGCGCGAATCGTCCAGGTATGGCGGCTAAGCTGACGGAAGTCAATATCGTCTTCTTCGTCATACTCATCTTCAATTTCACCGACAATCAGTTCGAGGATGTCTTCGATAGTCACAAGGCCGGAAACGCCGCCAAACTCATCAATCACGATCGCCATATGGTAGCGCTGGGAGCGGAATTCCTTGAGCATACGGTCAACCCGTTTGCTCTCCGGTACGACAACCGCGGGGCGTAACACTTTGTCCATGCTGAAGGCTTCGGCATCGCTGCGCATAAACGGCAGCAAATCTTTGGCCATCAGAATCCCTTCAATGTGATCTTTATCTTCGCTGATCACCGGAAAACGCGAGTGGGCGGACTCGATGATAACATCGAGACATTCGTCCAGCGTCTGGTTGCGTTTCAGGGTAATCATCTGGGAGCGCGGGATCATAATATCGCGAACGCGCTGGTCGGCGATGTCCATTACGCCTTCGAGCATATCGCGCGTATCTTCATCGATAAGCTCGTTCTGCCCGGAATCACGGATCAGCGCCAGCAACTCATCACGGTTTTTAGGTTCCCCGTGGAAAAGCTGGCTGAGTAGCAGGGAAAAAAATCCCTTTTTACTGTTTACTGTGTCACTACTGTGTGAATTGTCGTCGCTCATGGCGTCGTATGGGTTCTCATGTTAGTTAATACAAAGCTCGTCATGCGCATACTCAGCTGTGACGGCATGTTTTGCCTGATGGCGCTACGCTTATCAGGGCTACAAAAGGCATGAATGTAGGCCGGATAAGGCGCAAGCGCCGCCATCCGGCAAGCTACTATTCTGCAATCTTCTCGGCAATGTACGGATCCTCATAGCCCATAGCAAGCATAATCTCCGTTTCGAGAGACTCCATCTCTTCCGCTTCGTCATCGTCGATATGATCGTAACCCAGCAAATGCAGGCTACCGTGCACGACCATGTGCGCCCAGTGCGCCTCCAGCGGCTTGCTCTGTTCCTGCGCTTCCTGCTCCACGACCTGACGGCAAATAATCAGATCGCCCAGTAGCGGCATTTCAATGCCGGGGGGCGCTTCAAACGGGAAGGAGAGAACATTAGTGGGTTTATCTTTCCCGCGGTACGTTAAATTAAGGTCGTGGCTTTCGGCCTCATCCACCAGACGGATTGTGACTTCCGCCTCTTCCTGAAACTGCGGAATAACGCCGTCCAGCCAGCGTTGAAACTGAGCTTCATCCGGAAGGCCCGCGTGGTTTTCACAGGCCAACTGTAAATCGAGGATCACCTGGCTCATTTCTGCTCCTGCTCCTGGGCTTCACGCTTACGCTCTGCCGCCAACGCCGCTTTGCGTTTTTGTTCTGCCTCTTCCCAGGCTTCATAGGCGTTAACAATGCGGGCAACGACCGGATGGCGCACCACGTCTTCGCTGTGGAAGAAGTTAAAGCTGATTTCATCGACTTCCGCCAGCACTTCAATAGCATGACGTAAGCCGGATTTGGTGTTGCGTGGCAGGTCAATTTGCGTCACGTCGCCGGTGATCACCGCTTTCGAGTTAAAGCCGATACGCGTCAGGAACATCTTCATCTGTTCGATAGTGGTGTTCTGGCTTTCATCCAGAATGATAAAGGCGTCGTTTAATGTGCGTCCGCGCATATAGGCCAGCGGCGCGACTTCAATCACATTGCGTTCAATCAGCTTCTCGACTTTTTCAAAGCCGAGCATTTCGAACAACGCGTCATACAGCGGACGCAGGTACGGGTCCACTTTCTGACTTAAATCGCCTGGCAGGAAGCCCAGTTTTTCGCCCGCTTCCACCGCCGGACGGGTCAGCAGAATACGGCGAATCTCCTGGCGCTCAAGGGCGTCTACCGCAGCGGCGACCGCAAGATAAGTTTTACCGGTACCCGCCGGGCCGACGCCAAAGGTAATATCGTGATCGAGAATATTGGCGATGTACTGCGCCTGGTTCGGGGTCCGCGGTTTAATCACGCCGCGCTTGGTTTTGATATTAATCGCTTTGCCATAGTCAGGCACGCTTTCCGCGCTCTGTTCCAGCACCCGCGCTTCTTTGATCGCCAGATGAATTTGTTCCGGTTCGATATCCTGAGTCTGGCCGCGCATCGGTGCGGTATCGACATACAGACTTCGCAAAATATCTGTCGCCGCGGTCACGCAAATCGGACGACCGGTCAGTTTAAAGTGATTGTCACGGCGGTTGATTTCAATACCGAGACGACGTTCGAGCTGTTTAATATTGTCATCAAACGGCCCGCAAAGGCTCAACAGACGGGCGTTGTCTGCGGGCTCAAGGGTAATTTCGCGAGTGTCTATATTCAAACTGTTCCTCTTGTATCTGTATCGCCGGACGCTGAACATTTACCGGCATCTAAGGAAATTATTCACGCCATAGGGAAAAGGCGCAAGCATTGCAATGAAGATGGGGATGGAGAGAGAAAATTGCAAGGCCCGTCGGGCGACAGGCCATGACCAGGAAGCCCGACAGGCGTAGCGCCATCGGGCATTATTGCCTTTCCTGCAGGATTAAGGCTGGTAGAATCCTACGCCCAGCTCATTTTCTTTACGGGTACGGGCAATGACGGACTCCGGCGTTTCGGCGACGCGCAGACCCATTTCATCTTCGGTACGCACCACTTTTCCGCGCAGGGAGTTCGGATAGACGTCAGTAATTTCCACATCGACAAACTTACCAATCATCTCCGGCGTGCCTTCAAAGTTCACCACCCGATTGTTTTCGGTACGGCCAGACAGTTCCATAATGTTTTTACGTGACGTGCCTTCCACCAGAATGCGCTGTGTCGTGCCGAGCATACGGCGGCTCCATGCCATCGCCTGCTGATTGATACGCTCTTGCAGAATATACAGACGCTGCTTTTTCTCTTCTTCCGGTACGTCATCAACCATATCGGCAGCCGGCGTTCCCGGACGCGCAGAGAAGATAAAGCTGTAGCTCATATCAAAGTTGACGTCAGCGATAAGCTTCATGGTTTTTTCGAAATCATCGGTAGTTTCGCCAGGGAAACCGACGATAAAGTCAGAGCTTATCTGAATGTCCGGCCGCGCCGCGCGCAGTTTACGGATGATTGCTTTATATTCCAGCGCAGTGTGGGTGCGCCCCATCAGATTCAACACGCGATCGGAACCGCTCTGTACCGGCAGATGCAGGAAACTGACCAGTTCCGGCGTATCGCGGTACACCTCGATAATATCGTCGGTGAACTCAATCGGATGGCTGGTGGTAAAGCGAATACGGTCAATGCCGTCGATGGCGGCGACCAGACGCAGCAGATCGGCAAAGGTGCCGGTAGTGCCGTCGTAGTTTTCTCCGCGCCAGGCGTTAACGTTCTGGCCCAGCAGGTTGACCTCACGCACGCCCTGCGCCGCTAACTGGGCGATTTCGAACAGGATATCGTCTGAGGGACGGCTGACTTCTTCACCGCGGGTATACGGCACCACGCAGTAAGTACAATATTTATTGCAGCCTTCCATGATAGAAACGAAAGCGGTCGGGCCTTCTGCGCGCGGTTCCGGCAAACGGTCGAACTTCTCGATTTCCGGGAAGCTGATATCGACCACCGGGCTGCGGTCGCCACGCACGGAGTTAATCATCTCCGGTAGGCGGTGTAAGGTTTGCGGGCCAAAAATAATGTCGACGTAATGGGCGCGTTGACGAATGTGCTCGCCTTCCTGGGAAGCCACGCAGCCGCCGACGCCGATAATCAGATCGGGATTTTTCTCTTTTAACAGTCTCCAGCGACCTAACTGATGGAAGACTTTTTCCTGAGCCTTCTCGCGGATTGAGCAGGTATTCAACAGCAGCACATCCGCCTCTTCCGCCACGTCGGTCAGTTGATAGCCGTGGGTGGCGTCCAGCAGATCGGCCATCTTCGATGAATCGTACTCGTTCATCTGACAGCCCCAGGTTTTAATATGGAGTTTTTTAGTCATCGACTTGCTCTTGCGAAATAGTGGCTGAAAAGCAGGGCGCATAGTGTAATGCTTTGGCGCGGTTGTGACCAGTATGACTGACGTCAGCCCTAATGGGTAAAAAATCCTGTAAACTTGTCTAAAACGTAACAGGATGAATGACCATGACAAATCAACCAACGGAAATTGCCATTGTCGGCGGGGGAATGGTCGGCGGCGCGCTGGCGCTGGGTCTGGCGCAGCAAGGGTTTACGGTGATGGTAATAGAACATGCCGCGCCTGCGCCGTTTGTGGCTAACAGCCAGCCTGACGTGCGGATTTCGGCCATTAGCGCGGCATCCGTGGCGCTGCTCAAGGGACTGGGCGTTTGGGAGGCGGTGCAGGGGATGCGTAGCCATCCTTATCGGCGACTGGAGACCTGGGAGTGGGAAAACGCCCATGTGGTGTTCGACGCCGCTGAACTCAAGCTGCCGCTGTTAGGCTATATGGTGGAGAACAATGTCCTGCAACAGGCGCTATGGCAGGCGCTGGAAGCGCACCCCGGCGTGACGCTGCGCGTTCCGGCTTCACTGTCGGCATTGCACCGCCGCCACGATGGTTATGCGCTGGAACTGGCCGACGGCGAATGGGTAACGCCGAAGTTAGTGATTGGCGCCGACGGCGCGAATTCGCAGGTTCGGCAAATGGCGGGAATTGGCATTCATGCCTGGCAATATGCGCAGTCGTGTATGCTTATCACCGTCAAGTGTGAAAATGCGCCAGGCGACAGCACCTGGCAGCAGTTTACGCCGACGGGGCCGCGCGCCTTTTTGCCGCTGTTCGACGATTGGGCGTCGCTGGTGTGGTATGACGCTCCGGCACGTATTCGCCAGCTACAGAGTTTATCGATGACGCAATTGCAGGTGGAAATTAACCAGCATTTTCCGGCGCGTCTGGGGGGGGTGATGCCGGTCGCGGCGGGCGCGTTTCCGCTAACCCGTCGTCACGCGTTGCAGTATGTACAACCGGGGCTGGCCCTGGTAGGCGACGCGGCGCATACCATTCATCCGCTGGCCGGGCAGGGCGTCAACCTGGGGTATCGGGATGTTGATGCGTTGATTGATGTGCTGGCGAGTGCCCGTAGCTATGGCGAGTCCTGGGCCAGCCATTCGGTGTTGAAACGCTATCAGACGCGGCGCATGGCAGATAATTTTATGATGCAAAGTGGAATGGATCTGTTTTATGCCGGGTTCAGCAATGAATTGCCGCCGCTGCGTATTTTACGCAATATGGGGCTGATGGCGGCGCAGCGCGCAGGCGTACTAAAACGTCAGGCGCTGAAGTATGCGTTGGGGTTGTAGTTTGTGTTATGCCGGGTGGCGGTAATACCTTACCCGGTCTGTATTCGCCCGTAGGCCTGATAAGCGTAGCGCCATCAGGCAGTCCGAATTGCCAGAAAAGCAAAAAGCTCGCCGAAGCGAGCTTTTTAAAGGTGGCTGGGGTACGAGGATTCGAACCTCGGAATGCCGGAATCAGAATCCGGTGCCTTACCGCTTGGCGATACCCCAATTGTCGTACTTCTTGCGCTCATTAGCAGAGCGTCTTTAAAACTGGCTGGGGTACGAGGATTCGAACCTCGGAATGCCGGAATCAGAATCCGGTGCCTTACCGCTTGGCGATACCCCAACAAATTATTTTCGAACCGGTCGAATACCTCGACGCGTTCTGAATATGGTGGCTACGACGGGACTCGAACCTGTGACCCCATCATTATGAGTGATGTGCTCTAACCAACTGAGCTACGTAGCCAGATGATTTCTTCGATGGCTGGGGTACCTGGATTCGAACCAGGGAATGCCGGTATCAAAAACCGGTGCCTTACCGCTTGGCGATACCCCAATACCGTCGCGGTGAACCGCAAACTCGAAGAAATATGGCTGGGGTACCTGGATTCGAACCAGGGAATGCCGGTATCAAAAACCGGTGCCTTACCGCTTGGCGATACCCCATCCGTACAACGCTTATCGGTGAATGGTGCGGGAGGCGAGACTTGAACTCGCACACCTTGCGGCGCCAGAACCTAAATCTGGTGCGTCTACCAATTTCGCCACTCCCGCAAAAAAGATGGTGGCTACGACGGGATTCGAACCTGTGACCCCATCATTATGAGTGATGTGCTCTAACCAACTGAGCTACGTAGCCATCTTTTTTTCGCGTTACCTTATCGGCGTTGCGGGGCGCATTATGCGTATTGAGCCTTGAAGCGTCAACCTCTTTTTCATCGAAAAACGTCGGAAAGTGTCTGTTTGGTTAGGTTGCGAACAGCGTGGCGCAATATTCGGCAATTATTGGGTATTAATCGTTTTTCCGAAAGTGGTTTGCTATAAAAAAAGAGCCCCTAAGGGCTCTTTCGTCATCGTTAATTTACTGGTACGCCGACTGATGCACGCCGACCGCGCGGCCTGATGGGTCATCCATCGTTTTGAATGCTTCATCCCACTCAATGGCTTTGGCGGAAGAACAGGCGACGGACGGGCCGCCGGGTACGCATTCCGCCGCGCTTGGCACCGGGAACAGCTCTTCAAAAATTTCCCGGTACAAGTACGCTTCTTTAGACGACGGCGTGTTGTATGGAAAGCGGAAGCGGGCGGTTTCCAGTTGTTGATCGGAAATCTGTTTCGCCGCCACCTCTTTTAGCGTATCGATCCAGCTGTAGCCTACGCCGTCAGAGAACTGCTCTTTCTGACGCCACGCGACGCTTGCTGGCAGATAAGACTCGAAGCACTCGCGCAGCACGTGTTTTTCCATCTTGCCGTTGCCGCACATTTTATCCTGTGGGTTGATACGCATCGCCACGTCGAGGAATTTTTTATCCAGGAACGGTACGCGCGCTTCCACGCCCCAGGCGGACATCGCTTTGTTGGCGCGGGCGCAGTCATACATATGCAGCGCCTGTAGCTTACGGACCGTCTCTTCATGTAACTCTTTGGCGTTCGGCGCTTTATGGAAGTACAGGTAGCCGCCAAACACCTCATCGGAGCCTTCGCCGGAGAGCACCATTTTGATGCCCATCGCTTTGATCTTACGCGACATCAGATACATTGGCGTTGAGGCGCGGATAGTGGTCACGTCATAGGTTTCAATGTGATAAATAACATCACGAATGGCATCAAGACCTTCCTGCACGGTGAAGTGAATTTCATGATGCACGGTGCCGAGGTGGTTAGCCACTTCCTGGGCCGCCTTCAGGTCAGGCGAACCTTCCAGACCGACTGCAAAAGAGTGCAACTGTGGCCACCAGGCTTCGGAGCGCTCCTGATCTTCGACTCGACGGGCGGCGAATTTTTTGGTGATAGCCGAGATAATCGACGAGTCCAGACCGCCGGAGAGCAGCACGCCGTAAGGGACGTCGGACATCAGGTGGCTTTTCACGGATTCTTCCAGCGCCTGACGCAGCGCGTTTTTGTCGGTGACGTTGTCTTTTACCGCATCGTAATCGAACCAGTCGCGCTGATAGTACTGACGAATTTCGCCGTCTTTGCTCCACAGGTAGCTGCCCGCCGGGAACTCTTTAATGGTGCGGCAGACCGGGGTCAGCGCTTTCATTTCTGACGCTACGTAGAAGTTGCCGAATTCGTCATAGCCCATGTAGAGCGGAATAATACCGATATGGTCACGACCAATCAGATAAGCGTCTTTTTCGCTGTCATACAGGGCGAAGGCGAACATCCCCTGTAAATCGTCAAGGAAATCCGGCCCTTTTTCCTGATATAGCGCGAGGATAACTTCGCAGTCGGAGCCTGTCTGGAACGCGTAACGATCGCCATACTCCGCGCGTAACGTCTGATGGTTATAAATTTCACCGTTCACCGCCAGTACGTGGGTTTTTCTGGCGTTATACAGGGGCTGGGCGCCGGCGTTAACATCAACAATCGACAAGCGTTCATGTGCGAGAATCGCGTTATCGCAAGCGTAGATGCCGGACCAGTCCGGGCCGCGATGGCGCATCAAGCGTGACAGTTCAAGGGCTTTTTTACGCAGTTCCGCTGCATCTGTTTTGATATCGAATACGCCGAAAATAGAACACATAGCCTTCTCCGTTAATCTGTTGCATCGTACTTTTTGTGTTTGCTTGACTAAAAAATGCCGCAAAGGCGTGGAAGGCGCAAGGGGATTACGGTCTGAAAAATGAAAAATGCAATCGTCATTGTTGATTAGTGAAAAATGATTACATATTGCGTGGATTTATTGATGGATCTTCAGTTTTATCGTGGATTAATTGAATTATGTTTTTCCTGATGGCGTTTCGCTTATCAGACCTACAATGTTGTTCGAACCGTAGGCCTGAAAGCTATGCGTCATCAGGCAGGGGACAGGTTTAGATAACGTCGATCTCGGCGACGGAAGGGTAAATCCAGCTTGGGCGGAACGGCATACTGTCAATATCATTGATTGTTGATACGCCTGAAAGCACCAGAATGGTCTCCAGACCGGCCTGGAATCCTGCCAGAATGTCGGTGCGCAGGTTGTCGCCGACGATAACGGTCTCTTCCGAGTGCGCCTGCATTTTGTTTAACGCCGCGCGGATGATCCACGGGCTGGGTTTGCCGACATAAAACGGCTTCCGGCCGGAAATTTTTTCAATGCCTGCGCACAGCGCGCCGCAGGCCGGATAAAAGCCGCGACCGTGGGTATCCGGGTTGGTGGCGATAAAGCGCGCGCCATTGGCGACGAAAAATGCCGCTTTATGCATCATGTCCCAGTTGTAGGAGCGGGTCTCTCCAACGATGACAAAATCAGGGTTCACATCGGTAATGGTAAAACCCGCTTTATAGAGCTCGTGAATAAGCGCGCCTTCGCCCACGACATACGCTTTCTTACCTTCCTGACGGCGCAGAAAATCGGCTGTCGCCATTGCTGAAGTATAAAACACGCTGTCCGGCACGTTAACGCCAGCGGTAGCAAAACGGTTCGCCAGATCCTGGCCGGTTTGCGACGGGTAATTGGTCAGCAGCACCAGCGGCAGACCTTTTTCCAGAATCCCCGTCAGAAATTCCGCCGCACCGGGTACGGCTACGTTGTCGTGCATCAGCACGCCGTCGATATCGCAGATTACATTCTTGATGGTCATGAACTACCCAGGGAATTTGTGAATAATCCGATACTATAAGAGCGCATCAACTTTCCAGCAAACGTTGCAGCAATGTTCCGTTGAGCATGGCGCGTTTAACTAAGGCAAAAGCGCCGATAGCAGAACGGTGATCCAGCGTGGAGCGTACCACCGGCAAATTTTTGCGAAATGCCTTTAACGCCTGCGTATTGATACAGCTTTCGATAGCGGGCAACAGGACTTTATCGGCTTCAATGATCTCGCCAGCAATGACGATTTTTTGCGGATTAAACAGGTTGATAGCAATGGCGATCGTTTTGCCCAAATGGCGACCAACATGCTCAATGACTTCCGAGGCCAGGCTGTCGCCCCGGTTTGCCGCCTTACAGATGGTTTTAATCGTGCAGTCGTCAAGCGGAACACGGCTTTGATACCCTTGTTTAAGTAAATTCAGCACCCGTTGTTCAATCGCCGCATTGGCGGCAATGGTTTCCAGACAGCCGAAATTACCGCAGTGGCAGCGCTCGCCCAACGGCTCCACCTGAATATGCCCAATTTCGCCGACGTTGCCGTTACGGCCAATGAAGATGCGCCCGTTGGAGATAATCCCGGCGCCTGTACCACGATGGACGCGCACCAGAATCGAGTCCTCGCAATCCTGACTGGCGCCGAAGTAGTGTTCCGCCAGCGCCAGGCTACGGATATCGTGTCCCACGAAACAGGTAACGTGAAACCGTTTTTCCAGCGCTTCGACCAGTCCCCAGTTTTCAACCTGAATGTGCGGCATGTAACGAATCACGCCGCTTTCCGGATCGACAAGCCCTGGCAGGATGACCGAGATAGCGATCAATTCACGAATTTTACGCTGACAGCTATCAATAAAGACGGCGATGGTGTTGAGCAGCGCATGTTCCAGCGTCTCCTGGGTGCGCTCCGGCAGCGGATAATGCTCCTCAGCGACCACTTTACTGCTCAGATCGTAGAGCGTTAAAGTGGTGTCATGACGGCCCAGGCGAACGCCAATGGCGTGGAAGTTACGGGTTTCCGTGACGATAGAGATAGCGCGGCGGCCTCCGGTAGAGGCCTGCTGATCGACTTCTTTGATCAGCCCGCGTTCAATGAGTTGACGCGTAATTTTCGTTACGCTGGCGGGAGCAAGCTGGCTTTGCTCGGCAATTTGTATGCGCGAGATAGGACCATGCTGGTCAATCAGGCGGTAAACGGCCGCGCTGTTAAGCTGTTTTACGAGATCAACGTTACCTATCTGAGCTTGTCCGCCTGGTGTCATATTCTCACTTACTCAAGTCAACGACCTCGTCACCATTAACGATGGTCTTGATAATTTTAAAATCGTGGGTGAACGCGGTCAGGTTGGCGACTTTACCCGGCGCAATGCTACCGAGATGTTTATCAACGCCGATAGCGCGTGCCGGATAGAGCGTTGCCATGCGCAGCACTTCATCCAGCGCGATGCCGCAATGCGCGACCAGGTTACGTACGCCTTCAATCATGGTTAAGGACGAACCGCTCAACGTACCGTTTTCATCCACACACAGTCCATTGCGGTAGTATATTGTTTTACCTGCGAAAATGAACTGCTCAATATTGGCCCCCGCCGGTGCGGTGGCGTCTGTCACCAGACAAAGTTTGTCGCCTTTCAGGCGTTTGGCATTGCGAATGTTGGCGTAGTCGACATGCAGACCATCGGCGATAACGCCGCAATAAATATCCGCTTCGTCCAGAACAGCGCCAGCAAGGCCCGGCTCACGCCCTGTAATGTACGGCATCGCGTTAAACAGGTGAGTCGCAAAGGTAATCCCGGCGCGGAAGCCCGCTTTTGCCTCTTTTAACGTCGCGTTGGAGTGGCCTGCGGAAACCACAATGCCCGCATTCGCCAGTTTAGCGATTACGTCAGCAGGCACCATTTCCGGCGCGAGTGTAACTTTGGTGATGACGTCGGCATTATCGCACAAGAAATCGACCAGCGCAGCGTCTGGTTTACGCACGAAATCAGGATTATGGGTGCCTTTTTTTACCAGATTAAGCCAGGGGCCTTCCAGGTGGAGACCCAGCGCCTGGTGCGGATGTTTTTCCAGGTATTCGCGCATGACGCGAATGCCCTGTTTCATCAATTCATCGCTGGTAGTGATAAGCGTTGGCAGAAAGTTAGTACAGCCCGATTTTTCATTGGCTTTCTGCATAATTTCCAGCGTTTCAACGCTGACGGCTTCTGCGGTATCGTTAAACTGCACGCCGCCGCAGCCGTTTAACTGCACATCAATAAAACCGGGGGAGAGAATGGCCCCATTCAATGAGCGTTGTTCTATTCCCGGCGGCAGTTCGGCCATCGGACAAACGCGGTCAATCAGGCCATTAGCGACAACAAGCGCATGGTCATCAAGAATTTCGTGACCGGTAAAGATCCGGCCCTGGGTTAAAGCATACATTCTGACCCCCGATATCAAAAATTTACCGCCCCGCATTGACTGGCGGGGCGGAGACAACATTACAGACCTTTAATATTTTCTGCTTCTAATTCATTGAAATATTTCAATGTTTTAACTTTAAGTTCCATTGTGGACGGCTCATCGCATACCACAACCGCTTTCGGATGGAGTTGCAGGCAGCTAATAGTCCACATGTGGTTGACGTTGCCTTCAACCGCCGCCTGCAGCGCCTGGGCTTTCTGATGGCCCAGCACCAGAATCATCACTTCTTCCGCATCCAGCAGCGTGCCCACGCCTACCGTCAGCGCGTATTTCGGCACCTGGTTTACGTCGCCGTCAAAGAAGCGGGAGTTCGCTACGCGAGTATCATGGGTTAACGTTTTGATACGGGTACGGGAAGCCAGGGAAGATGCCGGTTCGTTAAAGGCGATGTGACCGTCGTTGCCGACGCCGCCCATAAACAGATGGATTTTACCGTAAGAACGAATTTTTTCTTCATATTGACGGCATTCTGCATCGATATCCGGTGCGTTACCGTTGAGAAGATTGATGTTTTCTGCTGGAATATCAACGTGATCGAAAAAGTTACGATGCATAAAGCTGTGGTAGCTTTCCGGGTGCTCTTTCGGCAGGCCAACATATTCGTCCATATTAAAGGTGACCACATGCTTAAAGCTGACCTCGCCCGCTTTGTGCATCTCAACCAGCGCTTTGTACGCTGTTAGCGGCGTGCCGCCGGTAGGCAGTCCAAGGACAAACGGACGATCGGCGGTCGGTTTGAACGCATTAATACGGTTAACGATATGGCGAGCGGCCCATTTGCCAACCTGTTCTGCGGTACTCAGGGGGATCAGTCTCATTCTTCACCTCAATAATCAATGTCAAAATTTGGCGGATCGTATTAAGCGTAACCTGGATATCCAGGGTTCGTGTTCAATCCGTCCTGATTTTTTGAATCATAAAATAAGTTTTCCGTGTTAGCCAGTGGATGGTGGGGGTGATTACGATATTTAGTGATTATAATCACAAAAAACACCCGTTTAATTTGCGAGGCGAATTAATTTTCCACACACTCTGTAGAAGATGATCTCACCGTTCGATTACAGAACATCACGTTTTTAACGTTTGCAACACAATAAAAAACGGCTTCAAAGAAGCCATATCGGCGTCTCGTAGGGGGAATAAGATGAATATTTTAGGTTTTTTCCAGCGGCTGGGTAGGGCGTTGCAGCTCCCTATCGCCGTGTTGCCGGTGGCAGCGTTGTTGCTGCGATTCGGCCAACCAGATTTGCTGAATATGCCGTTTATCGCGCAAGCGGGCGGGTCTATTTTCGATAACCTGGCGCTGGTCTTCGCTATCGGCGTGGCATCCAGTTGGTCTAAAGATAGCGCGGGCGCGGCAGCGCTGGCGGGAGCCGTGGGTTACTTCGTCATGACCAAAGCGATGGTGACGATTAACCCGGAAATCAACATGGGCGTGCTGGCGGGGATTATTACCGGTCTGGTCGGCGGCGCGGTTTATAATCGCTGGTCTGGTATCAAACTGCCTGATTTTCTCAGTTTCTTCGGTGGAAAACGTTTTGTGCCGATCGCAACGGGCTTTTTCTGTCTGGTGCTGGCCGCTATTTTCGGTTACGTCTGGCCGCCGGTACAGCATGGCATCCATGCGGGCGGTGAATGGATCGTTTCCGCAGGCGCGCTGGGTTCCGGTATCTTTGGCTTCATCAACCGTCTGCTGATCCCAACCGGTCTGCATCAGGTACTGAACACCATCGCCTGGTTCCAGATTGGTGAATTCACCAATGCCGCAGGCACTGTATTCCACGGCGACATCAACCGCTTCTATGCTGGCGACGGCACGGCGGGGATGTTTATGTCCGGCTTCTTCCCGATCATGATGTTTGGTCTGCCGGGCGCCGCTCTGGCGATGTATTTCGCCGCGCCGAAAGAACGTCGTCCGATGGTGGGCGGTATGCTGCTGTCTGTCGCGATCACCGCGTTTCTGACCGGCGTAACCGAGCCGCTGGAATTCCTGTTTATGTTCCTGGCGCCGCTGCTGTACCTCCTGCATGCCATTTTGACCGGTATCAGCCTGTTCGTCGCGACGCTGCTGGGTATCCATGCAGGCTTCTCTTTCTCGGCAGGCGCGATCGACTATGTTCTGATGTATAACCTGCCAGCGGCCAGCAATAACGTCTGGATGTTGCTGGTGATGGGCGTTGTATTCTTTATCATCTACTTCCTGCTGTTCAGCGCGGTTATTCGTATGTTTAACCTGAAAACGCCGGGCCGCGAAGATAAAGTTGATGAGATGGTAACGGAAGAAGCCAACAGCAACACCGAAGAAGGGTTAACGCAACTGGCGACCAGCTATATTGCTGCGGTTGGCGGTACGGACAACCTGAAAGCGATCGATGCGTGTATTACCCGTCTGCGCCTGACCGTGAATGACTCTGCTCGTGTCAACGATGCGGCCTGCAAACGCCTCGGCGCTTCCGGCGTGGTGAAACTGAACAAACAGACCATTCAGGTTATTGTCGGCGCGAAAGCGGAATCGATTGGCGATGAAATGAAGAAAGTGGTGGCGCGGGGGCCGGTCGCGGCAGCGTCTGCTGATGCGGCTCACGTTGCAACACCTGCTCCGGCGGCCAAACCCCAGGCGGTGCCGAATGCGGTGACTATCGCTGAACTGGTCTCTCCGATCACCGGTGAGGTAGTGGCGCTGGATCAGGTACCGGATGAAGCTTTCGCCAGCAAAGCGGTCGGCGACGGCGTAGCAGTGAAACCCACCGATAAAACCGTGGTTTCTCCGGCCGCGGGTACTATCGTGAAAATCTTCAACACTAACCACGCGTTCTGTCTGGAAACCGAAAAAGGCGCGGAGATCGTTGTCCATATGGGTATCGATACCGTCGCTCTGAACGGTCAGGGCTTCAAGCGTCTGGTAGAAGAGGGGGCGGAAGTCACGGCGGGTCAGCCGGTTCTGGAACTGGATCTGGACTTCCTGAATGCCAATGCGCGTTCCATGATAAGCCCGGTTGTTTGTAGCAACAGCGATGACTTCAGCGCTCTGGTCATCAAAGCGGATGGTCACGTGGTAGCGGGTCAAACGCCACTGTACGAGATCAAGAGCAAATAATCGCTTCCTGGCCGGATAAGGCGTAAGACGTCATCCGGCGATATCACAGAAAACATAAGCGGCAGAGGGGAACCTTCGCCGCTTTTTTTTACCGCAATTAGCCCCAATATTTTCTGCAAAGCCACTTTTTAAGTAACTAAAGGTTGTCAGTCTGTCCGGCTTATAAGATCATATGCCGTTATACGTTGTTTACGCTTTGAGGAATCCACGATGAGTGAGGCTGAAGCCCGCCCGACTAACTTTATTCGTCAGATTATTGATGAAGATCTGGCGAGTGGTAAACATACCACTGTCCATACCCGTTTTCCGCCGGAGCCGAATGGCTATCTGCACATCGGCCACGCGAAATCTATCTGCCTGAACTTTGGCATCGCGCAAGATTATCAGGGCCAGTGCAACCTGCGTTTCGATGACACCAACCCGGTAAAAGAAGATATCGAGTACGTTGATTCGATCAAAAACGACGTCGAGTGGTTAGGCTTTCACTGGTCTGGCGATATTCGCTACTCCTCCGATTACTTTGACCAACTGCACGCCTATGCGGTCGAGCTGATCAATAAAGGCCTGGCCTACGTTGATGAGCTGACGCCGGAGCAGATCCGCGAATACCGCGGTACGCTGACCGCGCCGGGTAAAAACAGCCCGTTCCGCGATCGCAGCGTGGAAGAAAACCTCGCGCTATTTGAAAAAATGCGTACCGGCGGTTTTGAAGAGGGTAAAGCCTGTCTGCGCGCTAAAATCGACATGGCGTCGCCGTTTATCGTGATGCGCGATCCGGTGCTGTATCGCATTAAATTCGCCGAGCATCATCAGACCGGCACGAAGTGGTGCATCTACCCGATGTACGACTTTACTCACTGCATCAGCGATGCGCTGGAAGGTATTACTCATTCTCTGTGTACGCTGGAGTTCCAGGACAACCGTCGTCTGTACGACTGGGTACTGGACAACATCACCATTCCGGTTCACCCGCGCCAGTACGAATTCTCGCGGCTGAATCTGGAATACACCGTGATGTCCAAGCGTAAGCTGAACCTGCTGGTGACCGACAAACACGTCGAAGGTTGGGACGATCCGCGTATGCCGACTATTTCCGGTCTGCGCCGTCGCGGCTATACCGCGGCTTCTATTCGTGAGTTCTGCAAACGCATCGGCGTCACCAAGCAGGACAACACCATTGAGATGGCGTCGCTGGAATCCTGCATTCGCGAAGATCTGAACGAAAACGCGCCGCGCGCAATGGCGGTAATCGATCCGGTAAAACTGGTTATCGAAAACTACCCGCAGGGTGAGAGCGAAATGGTTACCATGCCTAACCATCCGAATAAACCGGAGATGGGCAGCCGTGAAGTGCCGTTTAGCGGTGAGATCTGGATCGATCGCGCAGATTTCCGCGAAGAAGCGAACAAGCAGTACAAGCGTCTGGTGATGGGCAAAGAAGTGCGTCTGCGTAATGCCTACGTCATTAAAGCGGAGCGCGTAGAGAAGGATGCCGAAGGGAATATCACCACCATCTTCTGTACCTATGATGCCGATACGCTGAGTAAAGATCCGGCTGACGGGCGTAAAGTGAAAGGCGTAATCCACTGGGTTAGCGCAGCACATGCGCTGCCGATTGAAATTCGTCTCTACGACCGTCTGTTCAGCGTGCCGAATCCAGGCGCCGCGGAGGACTTCCTGTCCGTTATCAACCCCGAATCATTAGTGATTAAGCAGGGTTATGGCGAGCCGTCACTGAAAGCGGCGGTAGCAGGGAAAGCTTTCCAGTTTGAACGTGAAGGCTACTTCTGCCTCGACAGCCGCTATGCAACGGCCGATAAGCTGGTCTTTAACCGCACTGTGGGCCTGCGTGATACCTGGGCGAAAGCGGGCGAATAAGCACTGCGCCAACAGGCGAATGCTGTAAAAATACCTTGTCAACGCCGCGTTCTGCGGCGTTTTTTCTCTGCATTTCCAAGAGCCTATCCCATTAGGGCTATTTTACTTGCCATTTTGGACCTGGGCAGTGCTCGCCAAAACGCGTTAGCGTTTTGAACGCCGCTAGCGGCGGCCCGAAGGGCGAGCGTAGCGAGTCAAACCTCACGTACTACGTGTACGCTCCGGTTTTTGCGCGCTGTCCGTGTCCAAACTGGCTGCGCCAATAACGCCTGGTGGGATAGGCTCTAAGTCGATCCTCTTTTTTGCGAGGCGAATTAATTATTCTCTGAAAATTATTGATCTGATAAATGATTATTAATCTAAATGTTATAAGCGTCAGGTCAACAGGAGACAATTATTTTCATGCCTATGGAAAACAAGTCAATTTTCTTTCTGGCGGTCTGCTTCCCCCACCAGCAGTTGAATGTAACAGAAAGCAATTAAATATGTGCGGTTGCTCATATTATTACATACTGGTTACAGAAAGAGATTGATAATTCGCATCGCGAAAAATAGTCTATTTAACGTAGTAAATGAGGTTTCTCAGCGCTACTTTTTATTTTTATTTTTTCGCTGTTCGCTTTTGTCGGCAGCAATTTATACGTCAAAGAGGATTAACTTATGCGTACGTTTAGTGGCAAACGTAGTACGCTGGCTCTGGCTATCGCCGGTATCACAGCAATGTCGGGGTGGATCGTTGTTCCGCAGGCGCAAGCCTCCGGCTTTTTCGACGACTCCACGTTAACGGGCGGCATCTATTATTGGCAGCGTGAACGCGATCGCAAAGATGTGACCGACGGCGACAAATATAAAACTAACCTTTCTCATGCGACCTGGAACGCTAACCTGGATTTTCAGTCTGGTTACGCTGCGGATATGTTCGGTCTGGATATCGCGGCGTTTACCGCGATTGAAATGGCAGAAAACGGCGACAGCGGTCATCCAAACGAAATTGCCTTCTCGAAAAAGAATAAAGGCTACGACGAAGACTATTCCGGCGATAAGAGCGGTATCAGTCTTTATAAAGCCGCCGCGAAATTTAAATATGGCCCGGTCTGGGCGCGTGCCGGTTATATTCAGCCTACCGGTCAGACGCTGTTAGCGCCGCACTGGAGTTTTATGCCGGGTACCTATCAGGGTGCGGAAGCCGGCGCCAGTTTTGACTATGGCGATGCGGGCGCGTTAAGTTTTTCCTACATGTGGACTAACGAATATAAAGCGCCGTGGCATACCGAAATGGATAAGTTTTATCAGGCGGATAAAAAAACCAATGTGGATTATCTCCACTCCATCGGCGCGAAGTACGACTTCAAAAATGATCTGGTGCTGGAAGCGGCGTTTGGTCAGTCCGAAGGCTATGTCGATCAATATTTCGCGAAGGCCAGCTATAAATTTGATTTAGGCGGCAATCCGTTCACCACCAGTTACCAGTTCTACGGCGCGCGCGACAAAGTAGACGATCGCAGCGTGAATGATATTTACGACGGTACGGCCTGGCTGCAGGCGTTGACCTTCGGCTACAAAGTTGCGGAAGTGGTTGACCTGCGTCTGGAAGGCACCTGGGTGAAAGCGGACGGTCAGCAGGGCTATTTTCTGCAACGTATGACGCCAACCTACGCCTCTTCAAACGGTCGTCTGGATATTTGGTGGGATAACCGCTCCGACTTTAACGCTAACGGTGAAAAGGCGGTTTTCTTCGGCGCGATGTATGACCTGAAAAACTGGAATCTGCCGGGCTGGGCTGTGGGCGCGTCTTACGTTTACGCCTGGGATGCCAAACCGGCAACCTGGCAAAGTAACCCGGATGCTTACTACGACAAAAACCGCACTATCGAAGAGTCCTCATACAGTCTGGATGCGGTTTATACCCTGCAGGAGGGGCGTGCCAAAGGCACCATGTTCAAGCTGCACTTCACCGAATATGACAACCACTCCAATATTCCAAGCTGGGGCGGTGGTTACGGCAACATCTTCCAGGATGAGCGTGACGTGAAATTTATTGTTATTGCGCCATTCACTATTTTCTGATGTCAGATGCGGCAGGCTGCCGGTCTGCCGCGCTGTTGAGGAACGACCTATGAAAAAAATTTTACTCATCGCCAGCATGACCGCCGGTTTGACGGCCTGTGCGTCATCACCCGCGCCGGAAGAAGATAGTCGGCTGAAAGAGGCGTACAGCGCCTGTATCAATACCGCACAGGGCTCGCCTGAGAAGATAGAGGCCTGCCAAAGCGTACTGAATGTCCTTAAAAAAGAGCGCAAACATCAGCAATTTGCTAACGAAGAAAGCGTGCGGGTACTGGACTATCAGCAGTGCATTCAGGCGACGCGCACGGGTAACGATCAGGCGGTCAAGGCTGACTGCGATAAAGTCTGGCAGGAAATTCGCAGTCATAATAACGTGCAATAAAACCCTGCCTTGCCACCCACGGGCGAATGTTTTCCGCCCGTGGTTTTTTCAGGCTTTATTTTCTGCCGCGATATAGCCGCGACTCAGACGTACAAACAGCATCGCCGTCGCGGCAAGTCCACATAACGCCGCGCACATCAGCCACCAGCCGGGCGAGCTTTTATCGCCGGTTAACTTTACCAGCGCGGTAGAGATGGCCGGCGTCAGGCCGCCAAAAATCGCCGTCGCCAGGCTAAAGGCCAGCGAGAAACCAACGGTACGCACATAGACTGGCATCACTTCGGTTAACGCCGCGACCATTGCGCCGTTATACATGCCAAAAAAGAAAGAGAACCACAGCAGTACCAGCGTCATGCGGGTAAAGTCGGGCGCGGCGGTCAGCCACTGCATGACGGGCCAGGTGGTGATCAGCGCCAGCAACGTAATGCCCATTAACACGGCGCGACGGCCAATCCGGTCGGAAATCGCGCCGCCAATGGGTAACCAGATAAAATTGGACACCCCCACTAACATGGTGACGATCAAACTGTCCCGCGCGCTGAGATTAAGCACGGTTCTGCCATAGGTCGGCGTATAAACGGTGATAAAATAAAACGTTGTGGTGGTCATCGCCACCAGCAGCGTTCCGGCTGTAATAATGCGCCAGTTTTTGGCGATAGTTGCAAAAATTTCCCTGGTGTCGGGGCGATGCTTGCGTTGTAAAAACGCTTCTGTTTCTTGTAATGAACGACGTAAAACAAAAATCAGCGGAATGATCATACAGCCGATAAAGAACGGAATTCGCCAGCCCCACTCCGATATCGCGTCGTGTCCCAGCGTGATATTCAGGCTATAACCAATCAACGCGGCGACAACGATCGCGACCTGCTGACTGGCAGATTGCCAGCTGGTATAAAACCCTTTATTGCCTGGCGTTGCGATTTCGGACAGATAGACCGAGACGCCGCCTAACTCAACGCCCGCAGAAAATCCTTGTAATAACCGGCCCAACAGCACCAACGCAGGCGCTGCCAGGCCGATCGTTTGGTAGCCGGGGACGAGGGCGATGAGCAACGTACCGCAGCCCATAATCGCCAGTGTCACCATCAGCCCTTTACGGCGTCCGATTCTGTCAATATAGGCGCCAAGCACAATCGCGCCGACGGGGCGCATTAAAAAACCGGAGCCAAAGACGGCAAAGGTCAACATTAATGAGGCAAACTCGCTTTCCGCCGGAAAAAACGTTCTGGCGATATAGGTGGCGTAAAATCCGAACAAGAAAAAATCAAACTGTTCAAGAAAATTGCCGCTTGTCACGCGCAGTATTGCGCCGAACGTGCCGGCGCGCGATGTTGCAGGTGTGTGTTGTGCCATAGGGTTTGCTCTCCACTGTCTTTATTGTTTTATGGGTAAGATGTTGCGGGTCAGTTGCCTGTATCCCCCGCATGTTTTCCGCGTCGCTTCTCAACTGCCCATTTGAGTAAGGCCGCGCAGCGGAAAAATCCGTGGGCGAATTTTCCGTAGGGAAGGGTGAGAAAGAGCGCCATCACCACGCCTAAATGGAGCGCCAGCAGTATGCCCATTCCGCTGGTGTCTCTGCCTGCCAGCAGCGCCAGCCCGGTAAGACTGGTTAAGAACAGCAGCAGAATAAAGCTGCGATCCATGGGTTTCTGGCGCGCATCGCCATGTAACGGCGACCGCCGCAGATTGAGCCACAGTAGCCCGGCCGGGCCGATAAGCAGACCGATACCGCCCAGCGTGCCGAGCATGACCGGCAGGCTAAAGAACGGGTAGGGCGCTTCCCAACCGGCGACGTAGTGATAGCCTGTCGCCACTACCGTGGCGGCAAAACAGAGCATAAAACCGTAGAAGGTAAAGTGATGAAAGCGACGGCGCAGCAGCGTGAACGCATCGTCCGCTTCGTTACAGCCTTTGCCGTGACCGCCGTCGAGATATTTCAGCGTTAACGCATTGTGCGACGCTTCCGCAATCTCCGCCGAACGCGGTACGCCCGGCGAGATCTCACGCCAGAAGCGGATTACGCCCGCCATAAGCAAACCGATTGCCAGCACAAAAACTGAGCCAAACATCCATGCCAGCAGGCTATGCGGAAAAATTTGATAGAAGTCACCGGCCAGCGGTGGATGAATCAGCGACCCTTTCAGCGCCATCGCCAGTAATAAAAAGAGCGTCAGACCGACTATCAGCGCCAGCGCGACGGTGATCCCCGCCCGGCGGTATAACGCGCCAAAAGCGGCGGGCTGGGCATACTGTTGATACGTCTCCAGGCGGGCTTGCGCCATCGCTTTCGGCACGTTAATGGCAAATTCATGGGGTGGCGCGTACTGGCACGCGTGCAGGCAGGCACCGCAGTTATGACATAAATTCGCCAGATAATGAATATCGGCTTTACCGAATTCGAGCCGCTGGGTCATCGCCGGAAATACCGCGCAAAAACCTTCGCAGTAGCGACATGCGTTACACACTTGCATGACGCGTTCGACCTCGGCTTCCGGTTCGGTAAGCACGGTGGCCTCAATGATTAATTTTTCAAGCTGTTTCATGCTGCGCCTCCTTGTGCGCCGCGCGGGCGGCTTCTATTCCCGCAATGCGGCCAAAGGTTGTGCCGATAGACATGCCTACGCCTGCGGTATACCCCTTGCCCAGAACATTTCCTGCCATCATCTCGCCGGCAACAAACAGGTTGCGGCTTGGATGACCGGCAAAATGCACCGCGGCACGTTCGTTAACTTTCAGGCCCAGGTAGGTAAACGTGATGCCGGGTCGCAGCGCATAACCGTAGTAGGGCGGCGCATCAAGCGGGCGCGCCCAGTGGGTTTTCGCCGGCGTCAGGTTTTTGGTGGCGCAGTCATCAAGCAAGGTATGATCAAAATGACCGGGTTGGCAGGCCTGGTTATACTGCGTGACGGTATGGGTAAATTTTTCCGCGTCCAGCCCCAACTGGCAGGCCAGTTCTGCCAGCGTATTGGCCTGCGCGCCAGGAAAAACCGGCGGCATAAAGTGGCCGATGGCTTTGCTGTCAATAATCGAATAGCCAATTTGTCCTGGCTGTTGAGCCACCAGCCGCCCCCAAATGGCGTAACGCTTCGGCCAGAAATCTTCGCCTTCATCATAAAAACGTTCGGCGTCGCGATTCACGACAATACCCAGCGATACGCAATCCACGCGAGTACAAATACCGCCGTCGTACAGCGGCGCCCTGGCATCAATCGCTACGCAGTGCGACTGGGACGGATCGCCAATGATATCCGCGCCGGCATCCATCATAAATTTGAGTAATACGCCCTGGTTAAAACGCGTGCCGCGAATCAGGAAATTATCTGCGGGCCATTCGCCGCGGGCGTTTTCTCCCCAGGCTTCCCGCAGCCATTCACGATTTGATTCGAAACCGCCAGCCGCTAATACGCAGGCTTTGGCGGTAATACGTTCGCTACCCGCCAGCGCTGCCACGAATTCGCCGTCATGAAGTTCAAGCGCGTGAACCGGCGTGTTATAGCGAATCTGTACGCCCAGCCGTTCGGCGCTACGGTAATAGGCATTGACGAGCGCTTTCCCGCCGCCCATAAAAAACGCATTGGTGCGCGCAACGTGGAGCGCCCCAGATAGCGGCGGTTGAAAGTTAACGCCATGTTTGCGCATCCAGTCGCGGCATTGCGAAGAGGTGCGAATGACCAGCCGCGCCAGCGCCTCGTTGGTGTTGCCGTCGGTGACTCGCCACAGATCCTGCCAGAATTCCTCTTCAGGATAGCTTTCTACCAGCACATCCTGCGGCGCATCATGCATACAGCGCAGGTTTCGTGTGTGCTGAGAATTTCCGCCGCGCCATTCCCGCGGGGCAGCCTCCAGCAGCAGAACCGATGCGCCCGCTTCCCGTGCGGTCAGGGCGGCGCATAATGCGGCATTGCCTCCGCCTATCACCAGTACATCAACCATCTTATACTCCCGTACCATTTAACTATTTGTTAAATTTGTAATTGAAATGTATACGGATAAATAAGCGGCGCGCTATCAGGTAGCGCTAAACAGGGGTTTAGTAAGCGTAAAGGGTTGCGCCTGGCCATTCACCGGCGTCGACTAACTGACGCATAACTTTGGTAAGGACTACTCTGGCTGCAAGGCCGGCGGGCGTCAGTTCATCATCCGACAGGCTGACTAAAAAATTGGGGCGGCTGAGTACCGGATTATGGACGCCGATCACGCGTAGCGCGTCGTTATCCAGATGAGAAATCGCCGCGCCGGGCTGCAACGTGGCGCCAAGACCGTCGCGCACGGCGCGCATCAACAACGCCAGGCCGTCAATTTCCGCGACGATTTCAACGTTAAGCGCATGTTCCTGGCAGACAGCGTCCAGCCTGCCGCGCAGCCCGTGTCCCTGGCTTGGCATAATGAGCGGAATGCCTGTCAGTTGTTCAGGTGTGATCGGGTTATCAGGAAGCGCCGCCAGCAGGGCATGGGAGCCAATCAGAAAAAGCTGTTCTTCAAGGATCGGTCTGGCGCTCCAGCGCAGGATTTTATCTTTTTGAAAGACAACGGCTAAATCAATCTGGCGGGTATTGATCATTCTTTCCAGATTACCGGACAAGCTTTCCACCACATGCAGTCGGACATCGGCATAGTTTTCCTGCATGGCATGGATAAACGGTATACCCAGTATGGAGGCGGTACTGGGGGCCATTCCTACGCTCACATGACCGGAAAGGCGCGCTTCTCTGGCGGCGAGAATCGCATCGTCGGCATGACGCAGGGCGAGTTGCGCCTGCGAATAAAAGGCCAGCCCGGCGTTGGTTGGCGTTACGCCGCGCGAGGTGCGCTGCAGCAGACGGATAGCAAGCTCGTTTTCCAGACGGGACATCTGTTGACTTAATGCTGAAACGCCAATATCAAGATCCTGTGCGGCGCTACCCATACTGCCGGTTTCAATAATACGCACGAAATAGCGTAACTGGCGAAGCTCCATTCCTGCTCTCCTGAGATGCGATAGCGTTTTTTACATTAAATCAACATCAAGCGGCAGGAAAGAGGAGGATATAAAAAAGCCAACCGGGCGGTTGGCTCTTCGAAAGATTTACACTTATTTAGTCGCGTCATCGTGCGCGTGCTCGTCTTCGCGGCAGTCGCCTTCAGCGCAGTGGCCGTAAAGATAGAGGCTGTGATTAGTTAAACGAATACCGTGTTTCGCCGCAATTTCACGCTGGCGCGCTTCAATAGAGTCATCACTAAATTCAATCACTTTTCCGCAGTCAAGGCAGATAAGATGGTCGTGATGATGCTGTTGCGTCAGTTCAAAAACGGATTTACCGCCTTCAAAATTATGGCGGGTCACGATACCGGCATCGTCAAACTGGTTCAGCACACGGTATACGGTTGCCAGACCGATTTCTTCACCCATGTCGATCAGGCGTTTGTATAAATCTTCCGCACTGACGTGATGGTTATCTGGTTCCTGAAGAACTTCCAGAATTTTTAAACGAGGAAGCGTTACTTTCAGGCCAGCCTTCTTTAATGCGGTATTGTTGTCAGTCATGCGGAATCTGTCCTGTTGCTAAACGATTCACTTCATTAGAGAAGTGACAGAAATTGCACTCAAGATAATGCGTATCATTATAGGACTGCCATGCCGAAATGAAAACCGCAAGTCTCTCGCAGATGTTAATAAAACTGTGGTTTTGCCTGCAAATTCTGGCGCCACCTGATTACACCCGGACATTGTACAGGGATGGGTGCGAAAGTTACAAATTTGTAGCAATTATTTTGATTGGTCTTGTCTATTGATGCGGCGCAGATATAACGCTGCGCCGCATAAGATTAGGCGTTGAGGATGTCGTCGAGGTGCAATTCAGCTGAAACTTGCTTAACCCATTTTTCAACACGCTCGGCGGTCAGTTCAGGCTGACGGTCTTCGTCAATCGCCAGGCCGACAAAATGATCGTCGTCAGCCAGACCTTTAGAGGCTTCAAAATGATAGCCTGCAGTTGGCCAGTGACCCACAATCGTGGCGCCGCGCGGCTCAATAATGTCGCGAATCGTGCCCAGCGCATCACAGAAGTATTCCGCGTAGTCTTCCTGATCGCCACAGCCAAACAGCGCCACCAGCTTACCGTTAAAGTCAATCTCTTCGAGAGTCGGGAAGAAGTCATCCCAGTCACATTGCGCTTCGCCATAGTACCAGGTTGGGATGCCCAGCAGCAGAATGTCGTACCCTTCCAGGTCTTCTTTACTGCTTTTTGCAATGTCATGCACATCGGCAACGTCTTTACCAAGCTGTTTTTGAATCATTTTTGCGATATTTTCGGTATTACCGGTGTCGCTGCCGAAAAAGATGCCAGTGATTGCCATGAGTAAAATAACCTCTTGAAACTTATTGAAATGGTGGTGGCGAATTGCCCACGGATAAGGGCAATCATAGCAGAACAGGCAGATATGCGGAAACAGCAATCACGCGGGACTGCACGCTCTGCTACACGAAATATGAAACAAAACTTATTTTCAGACTAAACCCTGGCCGCGCAGCGCCATAAGCTGCTTCATTAATATTTCTTCAATGAGCTCGCTGCGGCTAATGTTGCGCGCTTCGGCCAGCTCATTCAGCGCGTCAACCGCTTGTGCGTTGAGTTTTAATTCGACACGCTTGAGGCCACGAACTTTGTCGCGTTTTAACTGGTTGCGCTTGTTGATGCGTAACTGTTCATCGCGCGAAAGCGGATTCGTTTTAGGTCGTCCCGGGCGACGCTCGTGCGCGAACAGATCTAATGTCGTACGGTCCGTTTGTTCTTTGGCCATGATTTTGGTGACTTCGGGGGAAACAATCAGCCAGGCTTATGCCCGGATGGATAGCGCGCCATCATACATCAGCGAGGAAGCGACGCCAACGCCCGCGCGCGTAATCGCGCACAGGCGATGAGTTTTTAATCAGTTAGCGTTTATCGTGCAGATAACGGCGGATGGCGCGCAGAACCGCCTCTGGTTTTTCGGCATGTACCCAGTGGCCCGCGCCGGCGATCACATGTGCGCGCGCCAAAGGGAATTGCGCCAGCAGCGCGTCGCGGTACGCTTCGGTCACGTAGGGCGAGTTACCGCCTGGAATAAACAGCGCCGGATGTTCCCAGGGCGGAATGGTTTCCCAGCCGACGATATGCGGATACTGCTCCCATAATACCGGAACATTAAAACGCCATTCGCCTTCAGCCCAGGATTTTAACAGAAACTGGATCACGCCTTCTTCGTTGAGGTGCTGGCGCATAATCCCTGCCGCCTGTTGGCGGGATGTCGCATCGGATTCGCTGACGGCGTTAATGGCCGCGAAAATGCGATCGTGGCGGCGAACGTGATAATCCACGGGGGCGATATCAATCGCGACCAGACGATCGATGCGATCGGGCGCCAGCGCCGTCAGCGCCATTACCGCTTTTCCGCCCATGGAATGACCAATAAACGTCGCTTTTTCAATCTGCTGCGCGTCAAGCGTATCCAGAAGATCCTGGGCCATTGCCGGATAATCCATGACCGGATCGCGCGGCGATAAACCATGATTGCGCATATCGACCTGAATAATGTCGTGATCGGTCACCAGATCGCGCGCCAGTACGCCGAGGTTGTCCAGGCTGCCAAACAGACCATGAACGAGAACGATGGGGGAATTATTGTGCAGGTTTTGTGCAGATTGCGCTCGGATGTTTAATTTCATGGCAAAGTTCTTTTTTTCGCTCTGTCGGGTTAGGGTATTATGTTGACCATTCTGCCACTGGGCTGCAACCTCTAAGGTTTACTCCGAGTTTTTTTGTCAGCCGGGCTTAACGCTATCCGCTGTTGGGATTTGTTCCTATAATCCCAATGACTTGTATTCAGCAAAGACATCGCACTGGATTAAGATGAAAACGATTGAAGTTGATGATGAACTCTATAGCTATATTGCCAGCCACACCAAGCATATCGGCGAGAGCGCATCCGACATTTTACGGCGTATGTTGAAGTTTTCCGCCACGACACAGCCAACGGCTTCAGCGGTGAAGGGGACGCCTGCGGCGCAACCCGTTGCCGAAGCGAAACCGGTCAACCCGGTAAAAGACAAAGTTCGCGCGATGCGTGAGCTGCTGTTGTCTGACGAATATGCCGAGCAGAAAAAAGCGGTCAACCGCTTTATGCTGATTCTGACTACACTCTATTCACTGGATCACCACGCGTTTGCGGAGGCGACGGAGTCGTTGCATGGCCGCACGCGCGTCTATTTTGCGGCGGATGAACAAACGCTGCTGAAAAATGGGAATCAAACTAAACCTAAGCACGTTCCCGGCACGCCGTACTGGGTGATCACCAACACCAACACCGGCCGTAAATGCAGCATGATCGAACACATCATGCAGTCAATGCAATTCCCGGCGGAATTGATTGAAAAGGTTTGCGGAACAATTTAATCCTTGCATTAGAAGGACCAGGCAATGGCAATCCACAACCGCGCAGGACAACCCGCGCAACAGAGTGATTTGATTAACGTCGCCCAACTGACGGCGCAGTATTATGTACTGAAACCGGAGGCAGGGAATGCAGAACATGCCGTGAAATTTGGCACTTCCGGCCATCGCGGTAGCGCAGGTCGTCACAGTTTCAACGAACCGCATATTCTGGCGATCGCCCAGGCGATTGCTGAAGAGCGGGCGAAGAATGGCATTACCGGCCCCTGCTATGTGGGGAAAGACACCCATGCGCTCTCGGAACCGGCCTTCATTTCCGTGCTGGAAGTGCTGGCGGCAAACGGCGTAGACGTTATCGTGCAGGAAAATAATGGCTTCACGCCAACGCCTGCCGTGTCAAATGCTATCCTGGTCCATAACAAAAAAGGCGGCCCGCTGGCTGATGGTATTGTCATTACGCCGTCGCACAACCCGCCGGAAGATGGCGGTATTAAATATAATCCGCCCAATGGCGGCCCGGCGGACACCAACGTCACTAAAGTGGTAGAAGATCGCGCCAATGCGCTGCTGGCGGATGGCCTGCAAGGCGTTAAGCGCATCTCTCTGGATGCGGCAATGGCCTCGGGCCACGTTAAAGCGGTAGATCTGGTACAGCCGTTTGTCGAAGGGCTGGCGGATATCGTTGATATGGCGGCGATTCAGAAAGCCGGTCTGACGCTGGGCGTTGATCCGCTGGGCGGCTCCGGTATTGAATACTGGAAACGTATCGCAGAGCATTACAAGCTTAACCTGACGTTAGTCAACGATCAGGTTGATCAAACCTTCCGCTTTATGCATCTGGATAAAGACGGCGCGATCCGCATGGATTGCTCCTCCGAATGCGCGATGGCGGGTTTGCTGGCGCTGCGTGACAAGTTTGACCTGGCCTTCGCCAACGACCCGGACTACGACCGTCATGGCATTGTGACGCCTGCAGGGCTGATGAACCCGAACCATTATCTGGCGGTCGCCATTAACTATCTGTTCCAGCATCGTCCGCTGTGGGGCAAAGACGTGGCTGTCGGTAAAACGCTGGTCTCTTCCGCGATGATTGACCGCGTGGTGAATGATTTGGGACGCAAGCTGGTAGAAGTGCCGGTTGGCTTCAAATGGTTTGTTGACGGTTTGTTCGACGGCAGCTTTGGTTTCGGCGGGGAAGAGAGCGCGGGCGCTTCGTTCCTGCGTTTCGACGGTACGCCGTGGTCTACTGATAAAGACGGTATCATCATGTGCCTGCTGGCGGCAGAAATCACCGCCGTTACCGGGAAAAACCCGCAAGAGCATTACAATGAACTGGCAGCGCGTTTTGGCGCGCCGAGCTATAACCGTCTGCAGGCGGCAGCGACCTCGGCCCAGAAAGCGGCATTGTCTAAACTGTCTCCGGAAATGGTGAGCGCCAGCACGCTGGCAGGCGACCCGATCACCGCGCGTCTTACCGCAGCGCCGGGTAATGGCGCATCGATTGGCGGCCTGAAGGTAATGACCGATAACGGCTGGTTCGCCGCGCGTCCATCCGGTACGGAAGACGCTTACAAGATCTATTGCGAAAGCTTCCTGGGGGAAGAACATCGCAAGCAGATTGAGAAAGAAGCCGTTGAAATCGTTAGCGAAGTATTGAAAAACGCCTGATGGGCGATATGGAAGAAAAAGGAGCCTTACGGCTCCTTTTTTATATTAACGGCGCTGTGCTTATCAGGCCTGTAAACCGCCTCCAGGCCGGATAAGGCGCTTGTGATATCTGACTTATTCGCTCTGAGTCGCCAGATGTCGGCGGCAGGTGAGGGCGTCGCATTCGATACGCACCACGCAAACCGCTTTCATCATATCTTCCCGATAACTGAAGGTTTTTCCCGGATCGGTCTGGCGCATAATGACGTCCAGGCCGTAGCGCATCTCCTCGCGTGTTTGCAATATCGATGCCAGTCCGGTGGCGAAAACGCTGGTGTAGGCGTAGCTATAATCACAGGGATCATCGGCACGTAGTAATGCATGGTCGCCGTCCATTTCAATGCATACTGCCGGGTTCTTACGTAACAGACGCATCTTTTTCCCGGTGCGTGCGCCGTGAAAATAAAATATCCAGCGTCCGTTCTGATACTCGTAGCCAAAATTTACGGGGACAACATACGGGCAGAGATTGTCGTTAAACCCTATCCGACACACTTCGTGTTTACTGAGAATAGCCAGTATTTCTGCTATATCAGTGACTTCCCGTTCTGGATTACTCATTTCTATTATCTTATTCAAAGAGTGAAAATGCCCGGACTACCGTTACCGCAGCCCGGGCGCGCCATCAGCCGTGTTTATTTTTCAATTCAAAACGCGGTGAGACCAGGCCGTATAACGTCCAGCCGAGGAAGGTCACAATTGAGCCGTACAGCATGGCTTCTTCACCGGAGGAATATAGCGCGTAGAAGCTATACATGGCACCAACGAAGGCCACGAAGTTAGCGACTTTCGCTTTTGATGACGGCACATTCGCCATTTTCTGAATGATAACCAACGCGGCCATCGACAGAATATACGGAATAATGTTCGTCACCACCGCCAGGTTAACCAGGACGTTAAACTGACTATTCAGCGACGGGCTAATGGTCATCAGCGACAGGCCAGTCTGAATAATCACAATAATCAGCATCCCCTGTACCGGTGCGTCGACTTTCGTTACACGAGAGAAGACTTTCGGGAAATAGCCTTCGTCAGCGGAGGATTTAAAGACCTGGGCGATAGTGAACTGCCAGCCCAGCAGTGAGCCGCAGCAGGACATTACCATCAGCGCCATGATCACTTTACCTACCGCAGGCGTGAACATCTGTGCAAACGCCAGACCAAACGGCGCCGTGGAGTTCGCCAGATCCATGTTCGGCACAATCCCGGCAATCACGTTAGTCGAAACGATATAGATGACCGCCGCGCCCAGCGTACCGCCCAGTACCGCAATGGGGACGTTCTTTTCCGGATTCTCGACCACGTCTGCGTTGGCGCAGGCGGATTCCAGTCCAAGAAATGCCCACAACGTCATGGCGATGGAAGAACCGACCGCGCTAAAGAACGGAACATGGTGCGGGTTCCATGACGCTACGTACATGCTGGGGCTAAACCAGAACCAGCCAATAATGCACAGGCCGACAACCGGAATGATGACGCCCCAAACGGTAACGCTACTGATCTGTCCGGTAATACGCGCGCCGCCAAAGTTTGCGATGGTACAAACCCACAATACGGCGATAGTCGCCAGACCGATCTGGAGCGGCGTCAGCGCGGCGCCGAACAGCTCGGTGCCATAGCCGACAGCGGAAATGGCGATAGCCACGTTGGCGATCAGCAGCGAGACGCCGTAGGTATAGTTCGCCATAAAGTTGCCGGATTTACCGAAGGCATATTCGGCGTAACCGCCCATGCCGCCGGATTTACGGCTAAACATACCGCATTTCGCAAACGCCCAGGCCAGCGCCATCGAGCCGACGGCGGTGACCAGCCAGGAGATAATGGATATCGTGCCGACTTCAGACAGTTTGGTCGGTAGCATGATGATCCCGGAGCCCATCATGTTGACCATAGTCAGAATTGTGAGCTGCACGACACCCATTTTATTGGATTTAGGTTTACTCATAATTTTTCCTCCTTCAGCAGGGAGCGCTGCGCGTCACGAGGTTTAATGACGTAGCACCAGACCTGCTTACGGCCGTCGTGTTCTTCGATATAAACGCCCTGCAGTTCAGGCGCAAAGCCCGGCAGCAGGTTGATCCCTTCTTCCAGGGCGCTGAAGTAACGCAGGACAGAACCGCCCCAGATTTCACCCGGAACTACACACAGCACTCCCGGCGGGTAAGGCAGAGCGCCTTCAGCCGCGATACGACCTTCCGCTTCCGGCAGGCGAACCAGTTCGACCTCGCCGCGCAGATAGGCATAGTTGGCCTCTTGCGGATTCATACTGACTTTCGGGAAATGCGATTTACGGAACATCTCTTTTTGCAGCTGTTTCACGTTGTGCCGCGCATAGAGATCGTGCATCTCCTGGCAAAGCTGACGCAGGGTATAGCCGGCATAACGCGCTTCATGCTGTTTGTAGATGGACGGTAATACTTCCGCTAACGGCGCATCAGCTTCCAGCAGTTTTTCGAAACGAGCCAGCAGGGCGACAAGCTGTTGTAACTTCGCCATGTCTTCTGCCGGCGTCAGCAGGAACAGAATGGAGTTGAGGTCGCATTTTTCCGGCACAACGCCGTTCTCGCGCAGGAAGTTGGCGAGGATCGTGGCAGGAACGCCAAAGTCTTCATATTCGCCGCTCGCTGCATTAATGCCCGGTGTGGTGAGCAGCAGTTTGCAAGGGTCGACAAAGTACTGATGTTCGGCATAGCCTTCAAACGCATGCCAGTGTTCTCCCGGAACGAAGTGGAAGAAGCGCAGATCGCTGGCGATCTCTGACGTCGGGTATGACTGCCACGGCTTACCATCAATCAGTTCCGGTACGAACGGACGGATGTGATGACAATTTTCGAGGATCAATTTACGGGCATCGATGCCGTTAACCACGCAATCCATCCACATATTACGACCGCTGACGCCTTCGTGCATTTTGGCGTTAACGTCCAGCGCGGCGAACAGCGGATAGAACGGGCTGGTGGAGGCGTGCATCATAAAGGCGTTGTTCATGCGCTTATGCGGAACGTAGCGCGATTGCCCTTTGATATGGCTATCTTTTTTATGGATCTGCGAGGTCTGGGAGAAACCGGCTTGTTGTTTGTGAACGGACTGCGTCACCAGAATACCCGGATCGTTTTCGTTCAGTTCCAGCAGCAGCGGCGAACAATCGGCCATCATCGGAATAAATTGTTCATAGCCGACCCAGGCGGAGTCAAACAGGATGTAGTCGCACAGATGACCAATTTTATCGACGACCTGACGGGCGTTATAAATGGTACCGTCGTAGGTGCCTAACTGGATGACGGCCAGACGGAATGGACGTGCTTCGCGGGCACGCTGCGGCGCGACTTCGCTAATCAGCTCGCGCAGGTAATCTTCTTCGAAGCAGTGAGCGTCGATCCCGCCGATAAAACCATACGGGTTACGCGCGGTTTCCAGATAAACTGGCGTTGCGCCCGCCTGCAATAATGCGCCGTGGTGGTTAGATTTGTGGTTGTTACGGTCAAACAGTACCAGATCGCCCGGCGTTAACAGCGCGTTGAGTACGACTTTGTTAGAGGAGGAGGTCCCGTTCAGCACAAAGTAGGTCTTATCGGCGTTAAAGACTTTCGCCGCATGTTGCTGCGCAATGCAAGGCGCGCCTTCGTGAATCAGCAGATCGCCCATCGCCACGTCCGCGTTGCATAGGTCGGAGCGGAAGAGCGTTTCGCCAAAGTATTCCACGAACTGATTACCGGCAGGATGACGGCGGAAGAATTCGCCGCCCTGATGCCCCGGGCAGTCAAATGCGCTGTTGCCCTGGTTGACATAATCCACCAGCGCGCGGAAAAACGGCGGACGTAACTGCGTTTCGTAGTGGCTTGCTGCGGTTTCCAACTGGCGACCATAGAAGGCAGTACGGGATTCATTATATTCGAATACACCAGAGATACGCGGCAAATACTCAGGCGGTACGCGCCCTTCGTCATGAGTCGCGACAAACACGGGAATACCGTAACCCGTTGCGTCGATTTCATCGAGTTTTCCGTGTTCAATGTCGTCGATGGATAACACGATGGCAGCCACGTCGATGAAACGACTCTCATCAACATTTACAATATTACGGTGTGTAGAAAAACAATCCGGGCAATGACGGCTAACGGCAATTTTTAATTCTGACATTTTTTCATCTCTTTATTTCAGGTAATAGCAGGCCCTCAATTTCTCGCATGAGAAACTGATTCTTCCGGAAAAAATCAAAGCTATCCCGCTGATAAAAAAATCAGTAAATTAGCTTTATTTTAGATGTAATAAATCCCAACCCGTCCGGTTGCAGGAAATTCAGGATTTAAGGAGTTGAGTACTACGATATACAGGCAGAAACCGTGATAACTAAAATTGCGCTGAGTCGGAATTTCTTCTATCAAACCAGATGGTTAGCTGGCTTGGTGTAAAGGAATTACCGTGCTGTCGCTTTTAACAATTCGAGTTATTTAGGCAATAGACCTGAATGACATAAGGGTCGGAAAGACCTGTATGCTGAAGTACCCGTAGCAGAAAAACTACCGGGCATTAAAGAAATGAAAATCGAAACTATTACGGTGGGCAAACATCATAATATGCGTTGTCCGCCTTATATGGGGCATAAAACGATTATTATTTTCCATTTTGAGGTCCTTTCATTGATTTATTGAAAGCATGGATATTTTATCCAGGGAGCGCCAGCGATCTGTGAACCAGATCAACAAAAAACGATCATTTGAAAAATAATTAGTCGGCGATTATGCATATCGTGCTGTGAAATAACGGATTGTTTCTTAAATGTTAATTATATGTTTTTTATATCCTTCATAAAATATAATATCGCCGCGAAAATAATTATTCGCGACGCCGAAAATAAATGACATAAAAATTAGAAGTTATTTAAAAATAATGAATGGCTATTCACGGCATAAAGCGATAGCCAATTCCGGTTTCGGTAATAAAATGGCGTGGGCGGGTGGGATCTTGTTCCAGTTTCTGGCGTAAATGTCCCATATAGATGCGCAAATAGTGGCTATGCTCCACGGCGTTAGGGCCCCAGACCTGGTTTAATAACTGCCGTTGGGTTAATACCTTGCCGGCATTATTGAGTAATACCGCCAGCAGGCGGAACTCAATCGGCGTCAGATGGATTTCTTCGTCGCCACGGTGGATCAACCGTGCGGCGAGATCGACCGTCACGCCGGAAAAGCGGACGATCGGATCGGCGCAAGGGCTGGCGGCGTGCCGTCGCAGCGCGACACGCAAACGCGCCTGCAACTCGCCAATGCCGAATGGCTTGCTCAGGTAATCATCAGCTCCGGCGTCAAGCGCGGCAATCTTATCGCTTTCTTCGCTGCGGGCGGAAAGGACAATCACCGGTATTGCGCTCCACTGACGCAGGTCGCGAATAAAATCGATTCCGTCGCCGTCCGGCAGGCCGAGATCGAGAATAATCAGATCGGGCTTTCGCGTGGCGGCTTCCAGTAAACCACGTTGTAATGTTTCAGCTTCATACACGCGCAGGCCGTCGCCTTCCAGCGCGGCGCGCAGAAAGCGGCGGATGGCCTGTTCATCTTCAACAATCAGAACGTTTGTCACATATCCTCATGAAAATCATCAAGTTCAGGTGGCTTTCCTTGCGGCAGCGTCACACGGAAACAGGCGCCGCCCTGCGGTCGATTATAGGCGGTAAGCGTGCCGCCGTGTACCTCTACGATAGCATGGCAAATCGCCAGCCCCAGCCCCACGCCGGGGACGGAGGACTCTTTGTTGCCGCGGGCGAACTTATCGAAAATCTTCTGTTCTTGCCCCGCAGGAATACCCGGCCCGTTATCCCAGACATCCAGTTGTAAACGATCGTCCTTAACCGCAGCATCAATGCCGATACTGGCCTGCGGCCCGGCGTACTTAACGGCGTTTTCCAGCAAGTTGATCAGGACACGCTCAAATAAGGGGCCATCGACATGGATAAGCGTTAACTGTTGCGGCAGCGACAATGTAATCGGATGCAATAAACCCGGCTCTAACATCTGTAACGCGCTCCCGACGACCTCTTCCAGCGTCAGCCACTCTTTTTTAAGATTAAACCCGCCGGACTGAATACGCGCCATATCCAGCAAATTATTCACTAGCCGGGTGGTGTTGAGAATATGCTGGCGGATTTCACTGGCCTGACGCGCGTGGGGCGATCCTGCGCTGGCTAAATCCAGCGTCAAAATTTCCGCCTGGCCGAACAATACCGTCAGCGGCGTGCGTAAATCATGCGACAGCGCCGCCAGCAGAGCGTTGCGAATACTTTCGCGCTCGCTGGCGAGACGCGCCTGTTCTTCGCTGGCGGTTAGCGTCAGTCGTTCCAGCGCGTTGGCGACAAGCAGAGTAAATGTTTCCAGCAGGCGTTGCTGCTCCGGCACCATTAACTGACGCAAATTACCCGGTTCGACGATAGCCAGACCGTATGTTTTATCGGCGCTTTTCAGCGGCAGGATTTGATAAGGCACGCCTGGGAGGGTATCGGTGCCTGCGCCGGCAGGCTGGCCTTTATCAAAACTCCAGCGCGCAATTGCGTCGTCCCACGGCGTCATGCCTTGCTGGTGGGTGAGAGGCCGCAACTTACCGTTAGCATCAGGTAATAAAATTTGGCTGCGCGCCTGAAACGTCGAGGCGATAAACCGCTCGCTGGTCGCGGCGATATCATGTTCGCTACGCCCGACGGCCAGCGCTTTAGACATTTCATATAAATGGCGGGTACGCTGTTCCCGATAACGGGCGACGCGCGCCTGATAGCGCACCCCGGCAGTAAGATTGCCAATCACCAGACCAACCGTCAGCATCACGGCAAAGGTCAGCAAATACTGCACGTCCGAAACGGCGAGCGTACCGCGTGGCGCGATAAAAAAGAGATCGAAACTCGCCACGTTAATCACCGTCGCCACCACCGACGGCCAGCGTCCGTAAAGCAGCGCAATCACCACTACGCCCAGCAAATAGAGCATCACCAGATTGGCGGCGTCGAAGGTGACAAGCCACTGCATAGCGATAAGCGTGGTGATGGCGCAAAGCGCCACGGCGACCAGACAGCCCTGAATCTGCCCACGCCATTTCTCTTTAAAAGGTCGGTTATCAGGCGTTTGCGCCAACGCGAGGGCAGGCGGTTCTTCCAGCGCGACGATCACCTGATCGAGATCCGGCGCGCGCCTGGCAAGACGGTCGGCGAAAGCGTCACGTCGCCACCAGCGTCGCGACGCCGGGCGGCCCATGACGATTTTCCCCAGATTATGTTCGCGGGCATAGCGCACGACCGCTTTCTCTTCGGCGGGATCGGACAGGGTGGCGGTTTCCGCGCCAAGCTCCTGCGCCAGGCGCAGCGCGCTTAAAATAGCCCGCCGTTGTTTTTCCGGTAAGCGGTGTAACGTTGGCGTTTCGACATAGACGGCGTGCCAGACGCTGCCGAGCCGGGAGGCCAGACGCGCCGCGGTACGCACCAGTTTTTCGCTGCCGGTGTTATGCCCGATACACAGTAAAATCGCATCGCGGGTATGCCATACTTTTTCTTCGCCCGGATGCGCGCGCCAGGCGCGCATCTGATCGTCCACGCGATCGGCTGTCCGGCGTAGCGCCAGCTCGCGGAGGGCGATCAGATTGCCCTTGCGGAAAAAATGTTCAATAGCGCGTTCCGCCTGGCCGGCGATATACACTTTACCTTCGTTGAGCCGTTGGCGCAGATCGTCGGGCGGCAGATCGACCAGTACGACTTCATCAGCGGCATCAAAAAAGGGATCGGGGACGGTTTCGCGCACCTGAATCCCCGTGACGCCGCTCACCACATCATTCAGACTTTCCAGATGTTGTACGTTCACGGTGGTGAAAACGTCGATTCCCGCTTCCAGCAGCTCTTCAATATCCTGCCAGCGCTTAGGATGGCGTGAGCCAGGCGCGTTACTGTGCGCCAGCTCATCCATTAAAATCAGCGCCGGACGCCGGGCGAGGGCGGCATCCAGGTCAAATTCGCGAATTTGCCGCCCCCGGTGCGAGTGACGTTTTGGCGGCAGAATGGTCAGCCCGTCAAGTAGCGCGGCGGTCTCTTTACGACCGTGCGTCTCTACCACGCCGATCACCACATCCAGCCCCTGCGCTCGCAGCCGCTGCGCTTGCGCCAGCATCGCCCAGGTTTTTCCGACGCCTGCGCAGGCGCCGAAGAAAATTTTCAACTTCCCCCGGTGGGGCGGGGGCGTTTGTTCCAACAAGCGATCCGGATCAGGACGCAAGGGTTCGTCGTTCATTTCGCTCTGTGTCCCTGTAGCGCATCCAGCGCCAGATTAAGCTCAACAATATTCACCACCGGTTGCCCAAGAAAGCGCGCCAGCGGCCTGTGCGTATATTCTGCAACCAGTTGCGCGACCTGTTCAACGGGAAGCTGGCGAGCCGCCGCCACGCGGGGGATTTGCCATGCCGCGGCGCCGGGTGTCAGATTATTATCCAGCCCGCTTGCCGACGCCGTCGCCAGCTCAACCGGAACCGCGGAACTCGCCTGGGGGTTAGCGGCGCGTAGCGCGGCGACACGGGCCTGTATTTGCGCATCCAGTTCGGGATTGCTGGCGGCCAGGTTGCTTCCGCCCGACGCCAGTGGATTATAAGGCGTATCGGCGGTGGCGGAGGGCCGGCCATGAAAATAACCCGCGGCGGTAAACGATTGTCCGATAAGCGCTGAGCCGCGTATCACATTGTCTTTATGAATCAGCGAGCCATTAGCCTGCCAGGGAAACCACCACTGCCCCAACGCCGTGGTCAGAAGCGGATACACGCCACCGGTCAATAACAGCAGAAATAACATTGTCGAAAAAGCAGGACGTAAACCGATCATCATACACCTCACGCCAGACCCAGCAGGGTCAGCAGCACATCAATCACTTTGATGCCAATAAACGGCACCACCAGACCACCCAGACCATAGATCCATAAATTACGGCGCAGCATGGCCGATGCGGAAAGCGGCTTATAACTCACGCCTTTTAATGCCAGCGGGATCAGAAAAATAATAATCAGGGCGTTAAAGATCACCGCGCTCAGAATGGCGGAGTTCGGCGAATGCAGCCCCATCACGTTGAGCGCGTTTAGCTGCGGATAGGTAGCGGCAAACGCGGCGGGAATAATGGCGAAATATTTCGCTACATCATTCGCGATACTGAAGGTGGTGAGCGAGCCGCGCGTCATCAGCATCTGCTTACCGATATGCACCACTTCAATCAATTTGGTCGGGTTAGAGTCCAGATCCACCATATTACCGGCTTCTTTTGCCGCCTGGGTGCCGGAGTTCATCGCCACCGCGACGTCAGCCTGCGCCAGCGCCGGGGCATCGTTAGTGCCGTCGCCGGTCATGGCGACCAGCCGTCCTTCCGCCTGATATTGACGGATCAGCGCCAGCTTGGCTTCCGGCGTGGCTTCGGCAAGAAAATCGTCCACACCGGCTTCGGCGGCAATTGCTGCCGCCGTCAGGCGGTTATCGCCAGTGATCATCACCGTTTTAATGCCCATCTTTCGTAGCTGGGCGAAACGTTCTTTAATGCCGCCTTTAACGATATCCTTGAGGGCGATAACACCCAGTACGCGCGCGCCTTCCACGACCACCAGCGGCGTCGCGCCCAGACGCGCCACGTTCTCGACGTTTTGCTCGACATCGGCGGGAAAATGGCCGCCATTGCTCTCGACATGACGCCGAATCGCGTCCACCGAGCCTTTACGGATCATCCGGTTATCGATATTAATCCCGCTCATGCGGCTTTGCGCGGTAAACGGAACAAAGGTGGCATGAAGCGACTGCACATCGCGTTCACGCAGGTTAAAGCGCTGTTTGGCGAGGATCACAATGCTGCGGCCTTCCGGCGTTTCGTCGGCCAGCGAAGCGAGCTGCGCGGCGTCAGCCAGCGTGCGTTCGTCCACCCCTCGGGCGGGAATAAAATCGGACGCCTGGCGATTGCCGAGCGTGATAGTGCCGGTTTTATCCAGCAGTAACACGTCGACATCGCCCGCGGCTTCTACGGCGCGGCCGCTGGTGGCGATGACGTTCGCGCCCAACATTCGGCTCATTCCGGCTACGCCAATGGCGGAGAGTAGCCCGCCGATGGTAGTGGGGATCAGGCACACCAGCAACGCCACCAACACGGTGACGCTGACCGCGTTACCGCCCCAGGCGGAGAAGGGCCACAGAGTGGCGGTCGCCAGTAAAAAGACAATGGTCAGGGCAATGAGCAAAATCGTCAGGGCAATCTCGTTAGGTGTTTTCCGCCGCTGCGCGCCTTCCACCATCGCGATCATCCGGTCAAGAAAGGTTTCGCCAGGATTGACGCTACAGGCAATCACCAGCCAGTCGGAAAGAATTCGCGTGCCGCCGGTGACAGAGGCGAAATCGCCGCCGGACTCGCGGATCACGGGCGCGGATTCGCCGGTAATCGCACTTTCATCCACCGAGGCGCCGCCTTCGATGACCTCGCCATCGCAGGGAATAATATCGCCCGCTTTGACCAGGACAATGTCGCCTTTCCGCAGTTCAGCGGCGGGCACGTTATCGGCCTGCGCATCATGGCGCGGGGCGCGCAGGCGGCGAGCGAACGCGGTCTTTTTCACCCCTTTCAGACTGTTTGCCTGGGCTTTGCTGCGGCCTTCCGCCAGCGCTTCGGCAAAATTGGCGAACAGTACGGTGAACCATAACCACAGACTGATCACCCCTGTAAACAAGGCGCTTCCCGCTATTTGTCCTGTTACCATAGCGAGCGTTAACAGAGTGGTTAGCACGCTGCCGGCCCAGACCACAAACATCACCGGGTTACGCCATTGGGCGCGTGGGCTTAATTTTTTTACGGCATCCGTTAGCGCCTGTACGAGTAAAACAGGTTCAAACAGCGCCAGTTGCTTGCGACTCATATCAATGTACTCCACATCGCTCAAGGTAAAGAGAAATGTTCCGCTACCGGGCCAAGTGCCAGGGCAGGAATAAACGTCAGCGCGCCGACCAGCAGTACCGTGCCGATGAGCAGTCCAATAAATAGCGCGCCGTGGGTCGCCAGCGTTCCCTGACTGGCCGGCTGTACTTTTTTACTGACCAGCGATCCGGCGATGGCCATGACAGGAATAATCACGCCGAAACGTCCGACGAACATGCAGAACGCTAGCAAACAGTTCCAGAAAGGCGAGTTAGCGCTCAGACCCGCAAAGGCGCTACCGTTGTTGTTGGCGGCAGAGGAGACGGCATATAGCACTTCGCTAAAACCGTGCGGGCCAGGGTTTAGCATTGCGCTGCGTCCGGCATCCGTCATCATCGCCAGCGCCGAACCCAACAAGACCAGCATCGGCGTGACCAGAATCGCCAGCGCGGTCATTTTCATTTCGCGCACGTCGATTTTTTTCCCCAGATATTCCGGTGTGCGACCGATCATCAGCCCCGCGATAAACACCGCCAGCAGGACAAACAGCAACATGCCATACAGGCCTGAACCGACGCCGCCAAAGACCACTTCGCCAATTTGCATCAGCCACATCGGCACCATACCGCCCAGAGCGGTAAACGAGTCGTGCATGGCATTTACCGCCCCGCAGGACGCCGCGGTCGTGACGACGGCAAACAGGCTGCTGGCCAGCACGCCAAAGCGTGTTTCTTTACCCTCCATGTTGACGCTACTGTCCGCGCCTGCCGCCAACAGATGTGGATTTCCCTGAACTTCCGCCCACATCACTACCGCTACGCAGACCACAAAAATGAATGACATTGCCCACAGTAGCGCGCGTCCCTGACGGCGATCGCCCGCCGCTTCGCCAAAGGCGAAACAGAGCGCGGCTGGAATCAAAAATATCGCCAGCATCTGCGCCAGATTAGTGAGCGCGGTGGGGTTTTCGAACGGATGCGAAGAGTTGGCGTTAAAGAAACCGCCGCCGTTGGTGCCAAGCATTTTGATCGCCTCCTGCGAAGCAACCGGACCCATCGGCAAGAGTTGTTTAGCGCCTTCAAGAGTGGTGATGGGCTGATAAGCCGACAGGTTTTGCGGTACGCCTTGTTGGATAAAAAACAGCGCGATAATTAACGCGACAGGAAATAATATCCATAGCGTAATGCGTACCAGATCTTGCCAGGCATTACCCAGCGTGTGCACATTCTGGCGCGTAAAGGCGCGGATAAGTGCAAAAACCACCGCAATCCCGGTCGCCGCCGACAGGAAATTTTGCACCGTCAGCCCCGCCATCTGGCTAAAGTAGCTCAGCGTGCTTTCGCCGCTGTAGGCTTGCCAGTTGGTATTGGTGACAAAGCTGACGGCGGTATTCAGCGCCAGATCCCAGGACAGACCCGGTAGCCGCTGCGGATTTAAGGGCAGCCACTCCTGCCAGAACAGCAGGCAAAACAGGATGCCCAGTCCCAGCAGATTGAGCGTCAGTAGCGCCAGTAAATACTGACGCCAGTTCATTTCGTGGTCGGTAATGCCAAGAGTTCGCCAGAGGATACGCTCAATGCCAGCCACGCCCGGCAACGGAACGGCGGCGATGAGCCTTGCCAGGCCCGAACCCAACGGTTTCGCCAGTACCAATAAAATCAGTAAAAAACTGGCGATCAGTAAAAATCCTTGCGCGGCCATCAGAACGCCTCCGCATTAATCAGGGCATAGACCAGATAACCTAAAAGTAAGAAAACCAGCACGATGCCGGTTATCACGCCTGCACTCACAGAGCACCTCCAGTGGCATTGTTTTACTCCTGAGAAAGGTAATTTTTTGGCTGCAAAGATTTCGCAAAAATTGGCGGGCGGAGTGTAAAAAAAGTATAAAAATGGCAAAGACCATTATTTAACTAATGATTAGTATTAATTTAACCTTTTTGTAACTAATTTACGCTTTGAATGTAAATCTGCTGGAAAAGCGTGAAAATAAGTGGTCGGATGAGTAGTAAAATTACACCGAAAGCGGTACTATTTTAATCAGGTAACGAGGTTCAATTTTTCGGTGCTATTCACCGATTCAATCTATACCGGGGCGGGTAGCGTCGGTATAAAGGGGGGAAACGTATGGAACACTATAAAGACTATCCGGCGCATGTCATTTTTGTCCGTCGTGCTTTCGCGGTGATCGCAGGCGTGCTGGCGCTGCCGGTGATGCTCTTCTGGAAAGACCGCGCGCGTTTTTATAGTTATCTGCACCGTGTCTGGTCGAAAACCAGTGATAAACCGGTATGGATGGCGCAGGCTGAAAAAGCCACCTGCGACTTTTATTAATCGCGACCAGCCTGAAAAACCGTCAGCCGCCACGCTGGCGGTTTTTTTATGCGCCAGGGTCTACACTGTTTAACGCTATTCGCCATGACGTTTCATCTTTCAGGAGTTGTATGCCCACCCATTTAGTCTGGTTCAGGCGCGATCTGCGTTTACAGGATAACCTTGCGCTGGCCGCCGCCTGCCGCGATGCATCCGCGCGGGTGCTGGCGCTTTATATTTCCACCCCCGCGCAGTGGCAGGCCCATGATATGGCGCCGCGGCAGGCGGCATTCATCAGCGCGCAGCTCAATGCGCTACAGACGGCCCTTGCAGAGAAAGGGATTCCGCTGCTGTTTCATGAAGTGGCGGATTTTAGCGCCAGTATTGAAACGGTCAAAAACGTTTGCCGACAGCATGACGTCAGCCATCTGTTTTATAACTATCAGTATGAGTTTAACGAGCGTCAGCGTGATGCGGCGGTGGAAAAAACGCTGCCATCTGTCATCTGCGAAGGCTTTGACGATAGCGTGATTCTGGCGCCCGGCGCGGTGATGACCGGCAATCATGAAATGTATAAAGTTTTTACGCCGTTTAAAAACGCCTGGTTGAAACGGCTAAAAGAGGATATTCCGCCATGCGTTCCGGCCCCGAAGATCCGGGTGAGCGGCGCGCTTTCTACACCCTTAACGCCAGTCTCGCTTAACTACCCGCAACAGGCGTTTGACGCCGCGCTTTTCCCGGTGGAAGAAAACGCGGTCATCGCGCAGCTACGTCAGTTTTGCGCGCAGGGCGCAGACGAGTATGAGTCACGGCGGGATTTCCCTGCGGTCGACGGCACCAGTCGGCTTTCCGCCAGCCTGGCGACGGGTGGCCTGTCGCCGCGACAGTGCCTGCACCGATTACTGGCGGAGCAGCCGCAGGCGCTGGACGGCGGGCCGGGAAGCGTCTGGTTGAATGAACTCATCTGGCGGGAATTTTACCGTCATTTAATGATCTGGTATCCGGCATTATGCAAACACCAGCCGTTTATCCGCTGGACAAAACGCGTCGCGTGGCAGGAGAACTCACACGATTTTCAGGCATGGCAGAAAGGCGAAACCGGTTATCCCATTGTCGATGCGGCGATGCGCCAGCTTAACGCGACGGGCTGGATGCATAACCGTTTACGCATGATTACCGCCAGCTTTCTGGTAAAAGATCTGCTAATTGACTGGCGGTTAGGGGAGCGCTATTTCATGTCGCAGCTTATTGACGGCGATCTTGCCGCCAATAATGGCGGCTGGCAGTGGGCCGCTTCAACCGGTACTGATGCCGCGCCTTATTTTCGTATTTTTAATCCCACGACTCAGGGAGAGAGGTTCGATCGCGACGGCGAATTTATCCGCCAGTGGCTACCGGCATTACGCGATATCCCTGGAAAAGCGATTCACGAGCCGTGGCGGTGGGCGGAAAAAGCGGGAGTCGTGCTTGATTATCCTCGGCCTATTGTGGAGCACAAACAGGCGAGAATCGCGACGCTTTCCGCCTATGAGGCGGCGAGAAAAGGGGCGTGATACAGGCCCGGTAGCGCAAACTACCGGGCCTTCTGCTATCAGGATTCGACGGCCAGCGCGCGGCTTTTGAATTTGAAGGACTGATACAGCCAAATCAGCAGGACAACCCCTACGCAGGCTAACGCGCCCCAGGTGATCTGTTCAAAAACATCCACATAGGCGTTGATGGCGTAATTAACCGCGCCGCTGGCGTCGAAGGCGCTTTGCGAAGTCTGGTCAGCGATGACGCCTGCCAGATAGTTAGCTATCGCGCCGGACAGCAGCATATAAATTCCGGTTAATACGCCGGTGACGCCGGGGATGTCAATGCGCGTAATTTGCGACATGGCGACCGGGTCGATAAACAGCTCGGCAAAGCCCATCACCGCCAGTCCCAGCACCATTAGCGGCATTGAAGAGTGCCCGTAAGCGGCGGACCAGCGTGCGCTCAGGGTCAGAATACAGAATCCGGCGCTCATCAGACCGAGACCCAGCGCGAATTTGCCCCAGATACGCACGGTGCGATTACCGCTTACGCTCTCTTTAACCAGCCAGGCCAGGACGACCCCACACAGCATCACGGCAAAGGCGTTCACCGACTGGAACATGGCGGTAGGAACGGAATAGCCCAGAATATCGCGGTTCACAAAGCGGTCGATATACAGGCTGATAGAGCTGCCGCCCTGCTGGGCAAACGCCCAGAACAGCATACTGAACAGGGTCAGGGTGACAATCATCCCCAGTTCTTTGCGCTGTTTGGCCGTTTGCGCCTGGCGATAAATTTTTGCCAGCACGACCAGGCCGATCGCGGTCGCCACGATTAAGGCATAGACAGACCATTCTTTCCAGAACAGAACGGTAATCAGCAACGGCGCCGCTACCAGCAGAATTAACAGCCAGCCCCAGTTCGGCAGCAGGTAGTTTCTGGCGCACAACACGGCTTTATTAACGCCGGTGGTGTGGGTGAAATGACGATTTCCACACAGGAAGATCACTAACCCCGCCAGCATACCAATGGCGGCGAGCGCAAAGCCCATCGCCCAACTGTACTCCTCTTGCACATAGCCGCAGGCGATAGGCGCCACGATCGAACCAATATTACCCGCTGCGTAAAGCAGCGAGAACCCGCCGTCGCGGCGCGGATCTTCAGGCTGGTACAGTTCGCCCAGCAGGCAGCTAATATTCGATTTAAACAGGCCGTAGCCGCAGACAATGATCGCCAGCGACAGATAAAGGAATGTCGGCGCGATCTCACTGGCGCCCAGCACTAAATGACCGATCGCCATTAAAAATGCGCCCAGCATGACTGCCATTCGGTTGCCAAGCACCTTATCCGCCAGATAGCCGCCAAGAATCGGCGTTACGTAGACCAGCGAACAATAAGCGCTGAATAACTCATAGGCGTGGTTATCGTCGTATTTTAGCTGATTGGTGAGATAAAGAATCAGTAGGGCGCGCATACCATAAAAGCTGAAGTACTCCCAAATTTGCAGGGCGACAACGTAGTAAATAGCGCGGGGTTGAGATGCTTGTTTATTCATCGTATTTCCGGGATAGAGGCGCTGCGGCAAGAAAGCGGCATTCTCAGATAATGCCTTTCTTTGTGGGCTTATTAAGCCTGCCGTATCGCCGTGTTTCCTTAAAGTTACCAACATGATACAGAACTGATTTTTTCTGCAATATGCGTTCTGATTGCATAAATATACATGAAACCGATCGTGTTTTGCTAAGTAATTTGCGCCAAACCCGGGGGTGATTGTTTCTTGATGTGTCAAACAAATGTTTATCGACGAACGGCTAACGGGAGGCTATGTTAACGGAGACTGAACCCGTAACGGGAAAGTAGAACGTGGGTTAAAGGGAGCGATGATGAAAAACACCGAGCTGGAACAACTGATTAACGACAAGCTGAACAGTGCGGCAATAAGCGATTATGCGCCGAATGGTTTACAGGTCGAAGGAAAAGAGACGGTACAGAAAATCGTTACCGGCGTGACCGCAAGTCAGGCGCTGCTCGATGAGGCGGTGCGTTTGCAGGCCGATGCGGTCATTGTTCATCATGGTTACTTCTGGAAAGGCGAGTCTCCGGTTATTCGCGGTATGAAACGCCGTCGCTTAAAAACGTTACTGGCAAATGATATTAACCTTTACGGTTGGCATCTGCCGCTGGATGCGCACCCTGAGCTGGGCAACAATGCGCAGTTGGCGGCGCTATTGGGCATTACCGTGAAAGGAGAAATTGAGCCGCTGGTGCCGTGGGGAGAGCTCTCAATGCCGGTGCCGGGGCTGGAACTGGCCTCATGGATTGAAGCGCGTCTGGGGCGTAAACCGCTATGGTGCGGCGATACCGGGCCAGAGAATGTTCAGCGTGTCGCCTGGTGTACCGGCGGCGGGCAAAGTTTTATTGATAGCGCCGCCCGCTTCGGCGTGGATGCTTTTATTACCGGCGAGGTGTCTGAACAGACCATTCATTCCGCGCGCGAACAGGGGCTGCATTTTTATGCCGCCGGGCACCATGCCACTGAACGCGGCGGTATTCGCGCCCTGAGCGAATGGTTGAACGAAAACACGGCGTTGGATGTGACGTTTATTGATATCCCTAACCCGGCATAACTGAGAGGTAATAAAGTGCAGCGAGCGCGTTGTTATCTGTTAGGCGAAACAGCGGTCGTCCTGGAACTTGAACCGCCGATTACGCTGGCGAGCCAGAAACGCATCTGGCGTCTGACGCAGCGTCTGGTCGATATGCCGAACGTGGTGGAAGCCATTCCCGGGATGAACAATATCACCGTGATCTTGCGGGAACCGCAAACTCTGGCGCTGGATGCGATTGAGCGTCTGCAGCGCTGGTGGGAAGAGAGCGAGGCGCTGGAACCGGACTCGCGTTCGGTTGAGATCCCGGTGATCTATGGCGGCGCAGGCGGGCCGGATCTGGCGGCGGTGGCACGGCACAGCGGTTTGAGTGAAAAGCAGGTCGTGGAGCTACATGCCTCCGTTGAGTATGTCGTCTGGTTTTTAGGCTTTCAGCCCGGCTTTCCCTATCTTGGGAATTTACCAGAACCGCTCCATATGCCCAGACGCGCAGAGCCGCGCCTGCAGGTTCCGGCCGGTTCTGTCGGCATCGGCGGCGCGCAGACGGGGATTTATCCATTATCCACGCCGGGCGGCTGGCAGCTGATCGGCCTCACGCCGTTGAAGTTATTCGATCCGATGCGGGAGCCTCCGGTTCTGCTACGCCCTGGCGATAGCGTACGCTTTGTGCCGCAAAAGGAGGGAATATGCTGAATATTATTCGCGCGGGGATTTACACCTCCGTGCAGGATAGCGGACGTCACGGCTTTCGTCAGTCGGGGCTGAGTCACTGCGGTGCGCTGGATAAACCCGCCTTTCAGACCGCTAATCTCCTGGTCGGGAACGATGCGAATGCCCCGGCGCTGGAAATCACTCTCGGTCAACTGGTTGTCGAATTTGAAAATGAGACCTGGTTCGCTCTTACCGGCGCAGGCTGCGAGGCGCAGTTGGATGATCAACCGGTCTGGACAGGCTGGCGATTGCCGGTAAAAGCGGGTCAGCGCCTCACGTTGCATCGACCGCTTCACGGGATGCGTAGCTATCTGGCGGTAGCGGGCGGTATTGCTGTGCCGGAGGTGATGGGATCGTGTAGTACCGATCTGAAGTCCGGTATCGGTGGGCTGGAAGGACGGCTGCTAAAAGATGGCGATCGGCTGGCGACGGGTAAACCATCGCGACAGTTTAGCGGGCCGCAGGGCGTGAAGCAGTTACTGTGGGGGAATCGCATCCGTGCGCTGCCGGGGCCGGAATACCGTGAATTCGATCGCGCCTCGCAAGAAGCGTTCTGGCGTTCGCCATGGCAGCTCAGTCCGCAAAGTAATCGCATGGGCTATCGTTTGCAGGGGCAATCGTTAACGCGGACAACGGATCGCGAACTGCTGTCGCACGGTTTGCTGCCCGGTGTCGTGCAGGTGCCTTACAACGGCCAACCTATTGTGTTAATGAATGATGCCCAGACAACTGGCGGCTATCCGCGCATTGCCTGCATCATCGAGGCAGATATGTACCATCTGGCGCAGATCCCGCTAGGGCAACCGATCCATTTTGTGCAATGTTCGCTGGAAGAGGCGCTCAACGCGCGCCGCGAGCGTCAGCGCTATCTGGAACAGCTTACCTGGCGACTTCAGCATGAACATTGATTTAAATGCGGATTTGGGCGAAGGTTGCGCCAGCGACAGCGAATTATTAACGCTGGTCTCCTCCGCCAATATCGCCTGTGGTTTTCACGCCGGTGATGCGCAAACCATGCTGACCTGTGTGCGCGAGGCGCTGAAAAACGGCGTGGCGATCGGCGCGCATCCCAGCTTTCCGGATCGGGATAATTTTGGGCGGACGGCGATGGTTTTGCCGCCGGAAACGGTATACGCCCAGACGCTGTACCAAATCGGCGCGCTGGGGGCGATTGTCCAGGCGCAAGGCGGCGTGATGCGCCATGTCAAACCGCACGGTATGCTCTATAACCAGGCGGCGAAAGATCCTCATCTGGCACAGGCGATTGCGAAAGCGGTACACGACTATGATCCGTCACTGATACTGGTTGGACTGGCGGGAAGCGAGCTGATCCGGGCCGGTGAACGCCATCGCCTGGTGACGCGGCAGGAGGTGTTTGCCGATCGCGGCTATCAGGCCGACGGTAGCCTGGTGCCGCGCACGCAACCTGGCGCGCTGATTCACGACGAAGAGCAGGCGCTGGCGCAAACGCTGGATATGGTGCAAGCCGGGAGAGTGAAAAGCGTTACTGGTGTGTGGACGACTGTCACGGCGCAAACGGTGTGCATTCATGGCGACGGCGAGTATGCGCTTGCATTCGCACGCAGGCTACGCGCCGCGTTCAATGCGCGTAATATACACGTTATTGCCTGAGAGCCGGACGATTGAAGCTATTATATTACGGCTGTGGATGTTCATTATGGCGTTCGATGTGCATTCCAGATAGTCAGAGGCGGTGTAGTCCATTAATCAACTGTTAACAAAGGATATTATCATGCCTGAAGGCCCGGAAATTCGTCGTGCGGCGGATAATCTGGAGGCGGCAATCAAAGGCAAACCCTTAACCGATGTCTGGTTTGCCTTTGCACAGTTAAAACCGTATGAATCGCAGCTTACCGGTCAAATTGTTACCCGGATAGAGACGCGGGGAAAAGCGTTATTGACCCACTTTTCAAATGGCCTGACGCTCTACAGCCACAACCAACTCTATGGCGTATGGCGGGTGATCGACACTGGTGAAATACCGCAGACCACGCGTATATTGCGCGTCAGGCTACAAACGGCGGATAAAACTATACTGCTTTATAGCGCGTCTGATATCGAAATGCTGACAGCAGAGCAGCTCACGACGCACCCCTTTTTACAGCGAGTCGGTCCGGATGTGCTGGACGCGCGTCTCACTCCGGAAGAGGTTAAAGCTCGATTGCTGTCGCCGCGTTTTCGCAACCGACAATTTTCCGGACTGTTGCTGGATCAGGCCTTTCTGGCGGGATTGGGGAATTATCTGCGCGTTGAAATCCTCTGGCAGGTAGGGTTAACCGGACAGCATAAAGCGAAAGATCTCAACGAGGCGCAACTGAATGCGCTTTCTCACGCGCTGTTGGATATTCCGCGCCTGTCCTACACGACTCGCGGTCAGGCGGATGAAAACAAGCATCATGGCGCACTGTTTCGCTTTAAGGTTTTCCACCGTGACGGCGAAGCGTGCGAGCGGTGTGGCGGCATTATTGAAAAGACAACACTGTCCTCACGCCCGTTTTACTGGTGCCCGCATTGCCAGAAATAGCCGGAACCGCCATCGGCGAGCGGCTATTGCCTGATGGCGCGACGCTTATCAGTCCTACAAAGGTTGTCTGGGCGCATAGGTTGATATAAAACGGGCCACTGCTGGCCCAGTTAACAGAATGCTGAACAGCCGTAGGGTTTGCATTGCCATGATGAGCGCCATATCGGCACTGCTTCCTGCCGCGATCGCGGCAACCGTATCCAGACCCCCGGGACTGGTGGCGAGATAAGCCGTCATAAAATCAATCTGCATGTAGTAAGCCATTCCCCACGCCATCGCGGCGCAAATCGCCATCAGCGCGAAAATTGACAATAAGATTTGCGGCAATGGCCGCAGCGCCATAAAAAACACCTGTCTGTCAAAACCCAGCCCAATACGCCAGCCTATCGCCATATACGCCACGGCCAGCAGCCATTCGGGTAATTCAATCTCAATGATGCCTTGCGAATGGAGAAGCGCGCCTGCCAACATGGGGAGCAGCATCGTGCCGGAAGGGATACGCATCAGGCGACCGGCAATGCCCGCCACGATCGCTAATAGCAGCGTCGTCAATAAATTACCGCTAAGCGGCGGAAACCAGATCACCTGTTGGCTGACCGCTGCCGCGCTGTCGCCGAGTATCAGGCGTGTCACCAGCACCGCCGCGCCAGCCACAAACAGTACCCGTAGATACTGCATAAACGCCACCAGGCGGATATCCGCCCCGTAATCTTGCGCCATCGCTACCATTGCCGCTGCGCCGCCCGGCGATGACCCCCATGCGCCGGTGTTGCCGGGCAGCGAGCTGTAGCGTACCAGCAGCCAGCCGACTATCGCGCTGGAAAGCAGCGTCACCAGCAACACTAAAAGCACGACCGGCCAGTAGAGGGCGAGGGTGGTCAATATCGAACCGGTTAGATTTTGGGCGATCATACAGCCGAGAATCGCCTGTGCGGCGAGAAAAATACCGCGCGGAAGTTGTAGCGTACTACCTCGCAAACTCAACACGATACCCGCAATCATTGGACCGAGCAGCATCGCCGCCGGAAGGTGCAGATAGAGAAAAATAAGGGAAATGAGCAGCGATAACAGGAACAACAAAAACCACTGCAGAATCGGCATTCCATGCTCCCTGAATGATATTTAGCGAAACCTTAATTAATCATAGAGAGTAACGGGGTAAGAATAAAATAATGAGGATAAGAAAAAAGGGAAAATGTAACGGATGGCGAGGGTTGCGTCGCCATCCGGTTGTCAATTAACGCTTCAGCGCCGATTTAAAGTCGCGTTTATCGTAGCCGGTATACAGCTGACGAGGACGGGCGATTTTCATGCCATCAGTGTGCATTTCATTCCAGTGTGCAATCCAGCCAACGGTACGCGCCATGGCGAAGATCACGGTGAACATGGAGGACGGAATGCCCATCGCTTTCAGAATGATGCCGGAGTAGAAGTCTACGTTCGGGTACAGTTTCTTCTCGATGAAGTACGGGTCGTTCAGCGCAATGTGCTCAAGCTCCATCGCCACTTCCAGCAGATCATCTTTGGTGCCCAGCTCTTTCAGCACTTCGTGGCAGGTTTCACGCATCACGGTGGCGCGCGGATCGTAGTTTTTGTAAACACGGTGACCGAAGCCCATCAGGCGGAAAGAATCATTCTTGTCTTTCGCACGACGAACAAATTCCGGAATGTGTTTAACAGAGCTGATTTCTTCCAGCATTTTCAGCGCGGCTTCGTTTGCGCCGCCGTGCGCGGGTCCCCACAGGGAGGCGATCCCGGCGGCAATGCAGGCGAACGGGTTGGCGCCGCTTGAACCTGCGGTACGTACCGTTGACGTAGAGGCGTTCTGCTCATGGTCAGCGTGCAGGATCAGAATACGATCCATCGCGCGCTCCAGTACCGGATTCACTTCATAGGTTTCACACGGCGTGGAGAACATCATGTTCAGGAAGTTACCGGCGTAGGAAAGGTCGTTGCGCGGATAAACAAACGGCTGACCGATGGAATATTTGTAACACATCGCCGCCATGGTCGGCATTTTGGACAGCAGGCGGAACGCCGCGATTTCACGGTGGCGCGGATTGTTCACATCCAGCGAGTCGTGGTAGAACGCCGCCAGCGCGCCAGTGATCCCGCACATTACCGCCATCGGATGTGAGTCGCGACGGAAAGCATGGAACAGGCGAGTGATTTGCTCATGGATCATCGTATGGCGGGTGACTGTCGTTCTGAACTCGTCATACTCTTCCTGCGTCGGTTTTTCGCCGTACAGCAGGATGTAACAGACTTCCAGATAGTTGGAATCGGTAGCAAGCTGGTCAATCGGGAAACCGCGATGCAACAAAATGCCTTCGTCGCCGTCGATGAAGGTGATTTTAGATTCGCAGGATGCGGTAGAGGTGAAACCAGGGTCAAAAGTAAAAACTCCTTTTGAACCGAGACTACGAATATCAATAACATCTTGACCGAGTGTACCTTTTAGCACATCCAGTTCAATAGCAGTGTCACCAGTAAGGGTGATTTTTGCCTTTGTATCAGCCATTTACGGTCTCCTTAGCGCCTTATTGCTTAAGACTGCCGGAACTCAGACTTGCCTTCTCCACGTCACCTTCCCTGTCGTTAGCGCAGGGAAGATTCTGTGTATGCATCAATCAACCGTTACCAGTTTGTTATTTGGCTCGCCGCTCTGTGAAAGAGGGGATGACCTGGGTACAGAGCAATGGGCGCTTGCAGGTAACGGATTGATTAATTTCGAATTAGCAGCAAATCAGGAACGTAGCAATCCGAGTAATGTAACCTGTCTATCACTAATAACTGTCCTGAAAGAATGGGTCAATATCATTGTACTGTTGCATAACTTATTAACAGGTGAAAGAGTGACCCCATAACTTTTACGCATTATATGCTTTTTCTGGTGTTGTTTGTAACAATTTTGTTTAATGTTTGTCAAATCAGATGATTGAAAATTAAAAAAATGTTGTTATCGTGACCTGTGTCACTGTTCAGGATAAAACCTGACAAACTATATGTAGGTTAATTGTAATGATTTTGTGAACGTCCTATACTGCCGCCAGGTCTCCGGAATACCCTGCAATCCCGAGCCACCCAGCGTTGTAACGTGTCGTTTTAGCTACTGGAAGCAGTGTTTTACATGACGCGCAGTTATAGAAAGGACGCTGTCTGACCCGCACGCAGACCGGAGGAAGGAAATCCCGTCGTCTTTCTGGCTACAGGTAGATTCACCTCTGTAACCGAAGTCTTAAGGGAATAATAAGAACAGCATGTGGGCGTTATTCATGATAAGAAATGTGAAAAAACAAAGACCTGTCAATCTGGATCTACAAACGATTCGGTTCCCCATCACAGCGATAGCGTCCATTCTCCATCGCGTATCCGGTGTGATTACTTTCATCGCCGTCGGCATACTACTGTGGCTACTGGGCACCAGCCTCTCTTCTCCGGAAGGATTCCAGCAGGCCGCCGACATTATGGACGGCTTCATCGTTAAATTTATCATGTGGGGCATCCTTACCGCGCTGGCGTATCACGTCATCGTGGGAATTCGTCACATGTTAATGGATTTTGGCTATCTGGAAGAAACATTCGAAGCGGGTCAACGCTCTGCCAAAATCTCTTTTGTTATCACTGTCGTGCTTTCACTTCTCGCAGGAGTCCTCGTATGGTAAGCAACGCCTCCGCATTAGGACGCAATGGCGTACATGACTTCATCCTGGTCCGTGCTACCGCTATCGTTCTGACGTTATACATCATCTACATGGTGGGTTTTTTCGCCACGAGCGGCGAACTGACCTTTGAAGCCTGGACCGGTTTCTTCTCATCGGCCTTCACCAAAGTCTTCACCCTGCTGGCGCTTTTTTCCATCTTGATTCATGCCTGGATCGGCATGTGGCAGGTGTTAACCGACTACGTTAAACCACTAGCAGTGCGTCTGATACTGCAACTCGTTATTGTTGTTGCGCTGGTGGTTTACGTCATCTATGGATTTGTTGTGGTGTGGGGTGTGTAATGAAACTGCCAGTCAGAGAATTTGATGCTGTTGTGATTGGTGCCGGTGGCGCAGGTATGCGCGCGGCGCTGCAAATTTCCCAAAGCGGCCAAACCTGTGCGCTGCTCTCGAAAGTCTTCCCGACCCGTTCCCATACCGTTTCCGCGCAGGGCGGTATCACCGTGGCGCTCGGCAATACCCATGAAGATAACTGGGAATGGCACATGTACGACACCGTTAAGGGGTCGGACTACATTGGTGACCAGGATGCCATCGAATATATGTGTAAGACCGGACCGGAAGCGATTCTGGAACTGGAGCACATGGGGCTACCGTTCTCCCGTCTTGATGATGGACGTATCTATCAGCGCCCGTTCGGCGGCCAGTCGAAAAACTTTGGCGGCGAGCAGGCGGCACGTACCGCGGCAGCGGCTGACCGTACCGGTCACGCCTTGCTACATACGCTGTATCAACAGAATTTGAAAAACCACACCACGATTTTCTCCGAATGGTATGCGCTGGATCTGGTGAAAAACCAGGATGGCGCGGTGGTGGGGTGTACCGCACTGTGCATCGAAACCGGTGAAGTGGTGTACTTCAAAGCCCGCGCGACGGTGCTGGCGACCGGCGGCGCAGGCCGTATCTACCAGTCCACCACCAACGCTCATATCAATACCGGTGACGGTGTCGGTATGGCGCTGCGTGCCGGTGTCCCGGTGCAGGACATGGAAATGTGGCAGTTCCACCCGACCGGTATCGCCGGGGCGGGCGTGCTGGTGACAGAAGGCTGCCGCGGCGAAGGCGGTTACCTGCTGAACAAACACGGCGAGCGCTTTATGGAGCGTTATGCGCCGAACGCCAAAGACCTGGCGGGTCGTGACGTGGTGGCGCGTTCCATCATGATCGAAATCCGTGAAGGTCGCGGCTGTGATGGTCCGTGGGGGCCGCACGCTAAACTGAAACTGGATCACTTGGGTAAAGAGGTGCTGGAATCTCGCCTGCCGGGTATCCTGGAGCTGTCCCGCACATTCGCCCACGTTGACCCGGTGAAAGAGCCGATTCCGGTTATCCCGACCTGCCACTACATGATGGGCGGTATTCCGACTAAAGTGACCGGTCAGGCGCTGACCGTGAACGAGCAGGGCGAAGATGTGGTGATTCCGGGGCTGTTTGCGGTAGGCGAAATCGCCTGTGTATCGGTTCACGGCGCCAACCGTCTGGGCGGTAACTCACTGCTGGATCTGGTGGTCTTTGGCCGTGCGGCGGGGCTGCATTTACAGGAATCCATCGCCGAGCAGGGCGTGCTGCGCGACGCCAGCGAGTCTGACGTTGAAGGTTCTCTGGAGCGCCTGAATCGCTGGAACAATAACCGCAATGGCGAAGATCCGGTGGCTATCCGCAAAGCGTTGCAGGAGTGTATGCAGCATAACTTCTCCGTATTCCGTGAAGGCGACGCGATGGCGAAAGGGCTTGAGCAGTTGAAAGTGATCCGCGAGCGTCTGAAAAACGCCCGTCTGGATGACACGTCCAGCGAGTTTAATACCCAGCGTGTTGAGTGTCTGGAGCTGGATAACCTGATGGAAACCGCCTACGCCACTGCCGTATCAGCCAACTTCCGGACGGAAAGCCGCGGCGCGCATAGCCGCTTCGATTTCCCGGAGCGTGATGATGCCAACTGGTTGTGTCATACCCTGTATCAACCGCAAACGGAATCCATGACGCGCCGAAGCGTCAATATGGAACCGAAACTGCGTCCGGCGTTCCCGCCGAAGATTCGTACTTATTAATTGCGGAGACAGGATGATGAAACTCGAATTTTCGATTTATCGTTATAACCCGGATGTCGATAACGCTCCGCGTATGCAGGACTACACCCTGGAAGGCGAAGAAGGGCGTGACATGATGCTGCTGGATGCGTTAATCCAGCTTAAAGAAAAAGATCCAAGCCTTTCTTTCCGCCGTTCCTGCCGCGAAGGCGTGTGTGGTTCTGATGGTTTGAATATGAACGGTAAGAATGGTCTGGCCTGTATTACCCCTATTTCGGCGCTGACTCAGCCGGGTAAGAAGATTGTGATTCGCCCGCTACCCGGTTTGCCGGTGATCCGCGATTTGGTGGTAGACATGGGGCAATTCTACGCACAATATGAGAAGATTAAGCCTTACTTATTGAATAATGGGCAAAATCCACCGGCTCGTGAGCATCTGCAGATGCCGGAGCAGCGTGAAAAACTCGATGGGCTGTATGAATGTATTCTTTGCGCCTGTTGCTCAACATCCTGCCCGTCATTCTGGTGGAACCCGGATAAGTTTATCGGTCCGGCGGGGCTGCTCGCGGCGTATCGATTCCTGATCGATAGTCGTGATACCGAGACCGACAGTCGTCTGGAAGGGATGAGCGATGCATTCAGCGTATTCCGCTGTCACAGCATTATGAACTGCGTCAGTGTATGTCCTAAGGGACTGAACCCGACGCGCGCTATCGGCCATATTAAGTCGATGCTGTTGCAGCGTAGTGCGTAAGTAGTTGTAGTGGTTGCCGGATGGCGACGTACCGTCTTATCCGGCCTACAGGCGCAATCCCGTAGGCCTGATAAGCGCAGCGCCATCAGGCAACAAAATGCAGGAAATCTCTAAAAACTGCCCCGTTGTCAGACAGTTTTTAAAGGTTCCTTAGCGGACGCAGATGACACGACAGTCCGCAACAAGTGAACCCCGGCACGCATACAGCGTATGCGTGGTTAGTATCCACGGCGAAATACTCGTCATAGATCACGTTGCATGTGCGTTGGCTGCACTTGCTCACCCCGGTCACTTACTGGATGTAAGCTCCCAGGGATTCGCAAGCTTGCCGCCTTCCTGAAACGTGACCTATTTAGAGTATTAAATAAGCAGAAAAGATGCTTAAGGGATCACGATGCAGAACAGCGCTTTGAAAGCCTGGTTGGACTCTTCTTACCTCTCTGGTTCGAATCAGAGCTGGATAGAACAGCTCTATGAAGACTTCTTAACCGATCCTGACTCGGTAGACGCTAACTGGCGTTTGACGTTCCAGCAGTTACCTGGTACCGGAGTCAAACCGGATCAACTCCATTCAAAAACACGTGAATATTTCCGGCGGCAGGCGTTGGCTGGCTCACGTCACTCTTCTACGATTTCCGACCCTGACACCAATGTGAAGCAGGTTAAAGTCCTGCAGCTTATCAACGCTTATCGTTTCCGTGGCCATCAGCATGCAAACCTCGATCCGCTGGGACTGTGGAAACAAGAACGCGTGGCGGATCTGGATCCTTCTTTCCATGATTTGACCGAGGCCGATTTCCAGGAAACCTTCAATGTCGGCTCCTTTGCCAGCGGCAAAGAGACGATGAAGCTGGGCGAGCTGCTCGACGCGCTCAAACAGACCTACTGCGGCCCGATTGGCGCTGAGTATATGCACATCACCAGCACCGAAGAGAAACGCTGGATCCAACAGCGCATCGAATCCGGTCGCGCGGCCTTTAGCGCTGACGAGAAAAAACGCTTCCTGAACGAGCTGACCGCCGCTGAAGGGCTGGAACGTTATCTGGGTGCCAAATTCCCGGGTGCGAAACGTTTCTCGCTCGAGGGGGGAGATGCGCTGATACCCATGCTGAAAGAGATGGTTCGCCATGCGGGTAACAGCGGCACTCGCGAAGTGGTGCTGGGGATGGCGCACCGCGGTCGCCTGAACGTGCTGATCAACGTACTGGGTAAAAAACCGCAGGATCTGTTCGACGAATTTGCCGGTAAGCATAAAGAACATCTGGGTACCGGCGACGTGAAGTATCACATGGGCTTCTCGTCAGATATCGAAACCGAAGGCGGTCTGGTTCACCTGGCGCTGGCGTTTAATCCATCGCATCTGGAAATTGTGAGCCCGGTGGTGATGGGCTCCGTGCGCGCCCGTCTGGACAGACTGGACGAACCGAGCAGCAACAAAGTGTTGCCGATCACTATTCACGGCGACGCCGCGGTGACCGGCCAGGGCGTGGTTCAGGAAACCCTGAACATGTCGAAAGCGCGCGGTTACGAAGTGGGCGGTACGGTACGTATCGTTATCAACAACCAGGTGGGTTTCACCACCTCTAACCCACTGGATGCGCGTTCAACGCCTTACTGCACCGATATCGGTAAAATGGTCCAGGCGCCGATTTTCCACGTCAATGCGGACGATCCGGAAGCCGTCGCTTTTGTGACCCGTCTGGCGCTGGACTTCCGTAATACCTTTAAACGCGATGTGTTCATCGATCTGGTGTGCTACCGCCGTCACGGCCACAACGAAGCCGACGAGCCAAGCGCAACCCAGCCGCTGATGTACCAGAAAATCAAAAAGCATCCGACGCCGCGTAAAATCTACGCCGACAAACTGGAAGCTGATAAGGTCGCAACGCTGGAAGATGCCACCGAAATGGTCAACCTCTATCGCGATGCGCTGGATGCAGGCGAATGCGTGGTGAAAGAGTGGCGTCCGATGAATATGCACTCGTTCACCTGGTCGCCGTATCTAAACCACGAATGGGATGAAGCATACCCGAACAAGGTAGAAATGAAGCGCCTGCAGGAGCTGGCAAAACGTATCAGCACCGTGCCGGAAGCCATTGAAATGCAGTCTCGCGTGGCGAAAATTTATGGCGACCGTCAGGCAATGGCGGCAGGCGAGAAATTGTTTGACTGGGGCGGCGCGGAAAATCTGGCTTACGCCACGCTGGTCGATGAAGGCATTCCGGTGCGCCTGTCCGGGGAAGACTCCGGTCGCGGCACCTTCTTCCATCGTCATGCGGTGATCCACAACCAGACGAACGGCTCAACGTATACGCCGTTGCAGCATATTCACAGCGGTCAGGGACAGTTTAAAGTCTGGGACTCCGTGCTGTCTGAAGAAGCGGTACTGGCTTTTGAATACGGTTATGCCACGGCGGAACCACGTACCCTGACTATCTGGGAAGCGCAGTTTGGCGATTTTGCCAACGGCGCGCAGGTAGTGATTGACCAGTTCATCTCCTCCGGCGAGCAGAAATGGGGCCGGATGTGCGGTCTGGTGATGCTGTTGCCGCACGGCTATGAAGGGCAGGGCCCGGAGCACTCCTCCGCGCGTCTGGAACGTTATCTGCAACTTTGCGCCGAGCAGAATATGCAGGTTTGCGTGCCGTCGACCCCGGCGCAGGTCTACCATATGCTGCGCCGTCAGGCGCTGCGCGGGATGCGTCGTCCGTTGGTGGTGATGTCGCCGAAATCGCTGCTGCGTCACCCGCTGGCGGTTTCCACGCTTGATGAACTGGCGAACGGTTCCTTCCTGCCGGCCATTGGCGAAATTGACGAGCTGGACCCTAAAGCCGTAAAACGCGTGGTAATGTGTTCTGGTAAGGTTTATTACGACCTGCTGGAACAACGGCGTAAAAACTCACAGAAAGATGTCGCTATCGTGCGCATCGAACAGCTCTATCCGTTCCCGCATAAAGCGGTGCAGGAAGCGCTGCAACCATACGCTCACGTCCATGATTTTGTCTGGTGCCAGGAAGAGCCGCTCAACCAGGGCGCATGGTACTGCAGTCAGCATCATTTCCGTGAAGTGATTCCGTTTGGGGCCGCTCTGCGTTATGCAGGTCGCCCGGCCTCCGCCTCTCCGGCGGTAGGGTATATGTCCGTTCACCAGAAACAGCAACAAGATCTGGTTAATGACGCGCTGAACGTCGATTAAATAAAGGATAAATAATGAGTAGCGTAGATATTCTTGTTCCCGACCTGCCTGAGTCCGTAGCGGACGCGACCGTCGCCACCTGGCATAAAAAACCGGGCGATGCGGTTGTTCGTGACGAAGTGCTGGTAGAAATCGAAACTGACAAAGTGGTACTGGAAGTACCGGCATCAGCGGACGGCATTCTGGATGCGGTTCTGGAAGAGGAGGGGACGACTGTCACCTCTCGCCAGATCCTGGGTCGCCTGCGTGAAGGTAACAGCGCGGGTAAAGAGACCAGCGCGAAATCTGAAGAGAAAGCGTCTACGCCGGCACAGCGCCAGCAGGCGTCGCTGGAAGAACAAAACAACGATGCGCTCAGCCCGGCGATCCGTCGCCTGCTGGCTGAACACAATCTGGAAGCCAGCGCCATTAAAGGCACTGGTGTGGGTGGGCGTCTGACCCGTGAAGATGTGGAAAAACATCTGGCGAAAGGCGAGTCTAAAGCACCCGCTGTTGAACCTGCAGCACAACCCGCTCTGGGCGCGCGCGGCGAAAAACGCGTGCCAATGACCCGCCTGCGCAAGCGCGTGGCCGAGCGTCTGCTGGAAGCGAAAAATTCTACCGCCATGCTGACGACCTTCAATGAAGTCAACATGAAGCCGATTATGGATCTGCGTAAGCAGTATGGTGAAGTGTTTGAAAAACGTCATGGTATCCGCCTGGGCTTTATGTCCTTCTACGTGAAAGCGGTAGTAGAAGCGCTGAAGCGTTATCCGGAAGTGAACGCCTCTATCGACGGCGATGACGTGGTGTATCACAACTACTTTGATGTGAGCATGGCGGTGTCTACGCCGCGTGGCCTGGTCACGCCGGTCCTGCGTGACGTGGATACGCTGGGCATGGCTGACATTGAGAAAAAAATTAAAGAACTGGCTGTCAAAGGCCGCGACGGCAAGCTGACCGTAGAGGACCTGACCGGCGGTAACTTTACCATTACCAACGGCGGCGTATTCGGTTCGCTGATGTCTACCCCGATCATCAACCCGCCGCAGAGCGCGATTCTGGGAATGCATGCTATTAAAGACAGGCCGATGGCGGTGGATGGCAAGGTAGAAATCCTGCCGATGATGTACCTGGCGCTCTCTTACGATCATCGCCTGATCGATGGTCGTGAATCCGTGGGCTTCCTGGTCACCATCAAAGAGTTGCTGGAAGATCCGACCCGTCTGCTGTTGGACGTGTAGTCAGCAAGAGCATCACCTGCTACCTGTAGGCCGGATAAGGCGTTCACGCCGCCATCCGGCGATGGTGTAATGCCTGATGGCGCGCAGCTTTCAGGCCTACAGGTCTAAAGATAACGATTACCTGAAGGATGGACAGAACACATGAACTTACATGAATATCAGGCAAAACAACTTTTTGCCCGCTATGGCTTACCGGCGCCGGTGGGTTATGCCTGTACTACTCCGCGTGAAGCCGAAGAAGCCGCGTCTAAAATCGGTGCCGGCCCGTGGGTAGTGAAATGTCAGGTTCACGCTGGCGGCCGCGGCAAAGCGGGCGGTGTGAAGGTAGTAAAAAGCAAAGAAGAGATTCGCGCCTTCGCGGAAAACTGGCTGGGCAAACGTCTGGTGACCTATCAAACAGACGCTAATGGCCAACCGGTAAACCAGATTCTGGTTGAAGCGGCGACCGACATCGGCAAAGAACTGTACCTCGGCGCGGTAGTTGACCGTAGTTCTCGTCGCGTGGTCTTTATGGCGTCTACCGAAGGCGGCGTAGAGATCGAAAAAGTCGCGGAGGAAACCCCGCATCTGATCCATAAAGTCGCGCTCGATCCGCTGACCGGCCCGATGCCGTATCAGGGGCGTGAACTGGCGTTCAAACTGGGTCTGGAAGGTAAACTGGTGCAGCAGTTCACCAAAATCTTTATGGGCCTGGCAACCATTTTCCTTGAGCGCGACCTGGCGCTAATCGAAATTAATCCGCTGGTGATCACTAAGCAGGGCGATCTGATTTGCCTCGACGGCAAGCTGGGCGCTGACGGCAACGCGCTGTTCCGCCAGCCGGATCTGCGCGAAATGCGCGACCAGTCTCAGGAAGACCCGCGTGAAGCGCAGGCGGCACAGTGGGAACTGAACTACGTCGCGCTGGACGGCAACATCGGTTGCATGGTGAACGGCGCGGGCCTGGCGATGGGCACTATGGACATCGTTAAGCTGCATGGCGGCGAACCGGCTAACTTCCTTGACGTAGGCGGCGGCGCAACCAAAGAGCGCGTCACCGAAGCGTTTAAAATCATCCTCTCGGATGACAACGTGAAAGCGGTTCTGGTTAACATCTTCGGCGGTATCGTCCGTTGTGACCTGATTGCCGACGGTATCATCGGCGCGGTGGAAGAAGTGGGCGTTAACGTTCCGGTGGTGGTGCGTCTGGAAGGCAACAACGCCGAACTCGGCGCGAAGAAACTGGCTGACAGTGGCCTGAATATTATTGCAGCGAAAAGTCTGACGGATGCAGCTCAGCAGGTTGTTGCCGCAGTGGAGGGGAAATAATGTCCGTTTTAATTAATAAAGATACCAAGGTTATCTGCCAGGGCTTCACCGGTAGCCAGGGGACTTTCCACTCCGAACAGGCGATTGCTTACGGTACGCAGATGGTCGGCGGCGTAACGCCGGGCAAAGGCGGCACCACGCATCTGGGTCTGCCGGTGTTTAACACCGTGCGCGAAGCGGTAGAAGCTACCGGTGCGACCGCATCCGTTATCTACGTCCCGGCGCCGTTCTGCAAAGACTCCATTCTGGAAGCGATCGACGCAGGCATCAAACTGATTATCACCATCACCGAAGGTATTCCGACGCTGGATATGCTGACCGTGAAAGTGAAGCTGGACGAAGCGGGCGTACGCATGATCGGCCCGAACTGCCCAGGTGTGATCACCCCGGGCGAATGCAAAATCGGCATCATGCCGGGTCACATTCATAAGCCGGGTAAAGTGGGTATCGTTTCCCGTTCCGGCACGCTGACCTATGAAGCGGTTAAGCAGACCACCGACTACGGTTTCGGCCAGTCCACCTGTGTGGGTATCGGCGGCGACCCGATTCCGGGCTCTAACTTCATCGATATCCTGAAGCTGTTCCAGGAAGATCCGCAGACTGAAGCGATCGTGATGATCGGCGAGATCGGCGGCAGCGCGGAAGAAGAAGCGGCGGCTTATATTAAAGACCACGTGACCAAGCCGGTTGTTGGCTATATCGCGGGCGTTACCGCGCCGAAAGGCAAACGTATGGGCCACGCTGGCGCCATCATTGCCGGTGGTAAAGGTACCGCTGATGAGAAATTCGCTGCTCTGGAAGCGGCTGGCGTGAAGACGGTTCGCAGCCTGGCCGATATCGGCGAAGCGCTGAAAGCAATTATAAAATAAAAACTCGCTGTTCCTGCGGGAACAGATAAATGTCCGTTTTCGACATGGTTGGCCACCTTTACGGTGGCCTTTTTTATGGCTTTATTGTTTGTGGCAGAGTACGGGTGAAGCATCCGGGATATAAAATTATTGGCTTTGTAAATATTGAGCTATAGGAAAATGATGCCTCAGTAAAAAAACATGGTGGAGTCTAAAAATAATTGATAATAACCGTCTGGCAGCGGCAGTAAATTTACTCAGTTTGCCGGTTAACTCTTTTTCAGCAAATACAGATGCTGTCTTAGTGAAAGACCTGCCGACCTCACTGGAGACGGATTATGCGCTTTTCTCCATGAAAAAAACGCATTGCAGCATTACACTATGTTGACGCTAACCTCTATAGTAAATTGACGCTTGACTCTGTGGCCGCGCATGTTTGCCTGAGTGCGAACTACATGCCTCCTCAGATGTATCGCGCTTACACAGGCTGCTTGTTTAATGGCAGAATAAAACAGCTATTTTAATCATAAGAGTACCGGCATTATTTCCCTGAAGTATTAAAGATATCGTTTAATAAATTATATGAACTTTTGCTGGTTAAAAGAGGTTAACTTCAAAAATTATTAAGAACTTATTGACACTATTCGTTCGTGATTAATCATGTTTAAAGGGTATTTATGGCTGCGAATAAACAGAATTATCACTATGAGTGACGTAGAAATTGAGGGTGAATCTGTGAAGGTGATAACAGAATCTTCGCTATAATAATTATAGAGAGGTAAATACGGTGTTATTGAAATAAAGAAAAATTAGCGAATAAAATGTTTGTTTCTGGCTATCTGGAAAGCTTATTAGCGATAATTAAGGCGATAACCTGGCAAGATGATCCTGGCCGTTAGTCGTCGGGAAAGGGAAGTTGGGGCAGGGTAATCCCGGTGGGATGATGGCGCGTGTGCAATGAGATAGTTTCTTTGCGGTGTTAATTATAAGTAAAATAAAAATAGATTAAATGTATAAAATAATAAGTGTTGATAACCTACAGAAAAAATCTGTGAGCTATTTAGCAATAATTGAACATCAATGTGCAATGTTTTTTACGGGATGCGGGGCAGTAAAAAACGCACAAAATGTTTAGCCTTACCGAATAAGCCTCTTTTTACAGGGAGTTTGAAATTACTCTTTGCAAAAACAAAAAGTTAACAAAAAATTCACCATGCATTCAATGAATAAACATTATTAACATTAACTTCAAAAATTGATTTTAATCAATATTTAAATGTTGGAAAAGAGCATCAAAACTGGTTAAATTGTCCGTGATCAAATTCCCTGAAAAGCGATAGATTAGCCATAAATTGATCGCTGTCGAAAAAAGCAAATCTGACCCACTAAAAACCTGTTTATTGTAAGGGTTTTACGGCGTAATATATTTGCGGGATCAATTTGGGTTTTTTATTAACATGTTTGTAACCTTTCATCATTACTGTTTCCTTCCCGAGGGGATAGTACGATGAGAGGCCGCAAATAAATTTGTATTGGGGCATGCGTGTGACCCTTTCTAACGGGGTTCACTCTCGGAGTCTTCATGCGATGAGCAAGGAGTCATGATGTTAGATATAGTCGAACTGTCGCGCTTACAGTTTGCCTTGACCGCGATGTACCACTTCCTGTTTGTGCCGCTAACGCTCGGTATGGCGTTCCTGCTGGCCATTATGGAAACGGTATACGTCCTTTCCGGCAAACAGATTTATAAAGATATGACCAAGTTCTGGGGCAAGTTGTTTGGTATCAACTTTGCTCTGGGTGTGGCTACCGGTTTGACCATGGAGTTCCAGTTCGGGACAAACTGGTCGTACTACTCCCACTATGTTGGGGACATCTTCGGTGCGCCGCTGGCCATCGAAGGTTTGATGGCCTTCTTCCTCGAATCCACCTTTGTAGGTCTGTTCTTCTTCGGCTGGGATCGTCTGAGTAAAGTTCAGCATATGTGCGTCACCTGGCTGGTGGCTCTGGGGTCCAACCTCTCCGCGTTGTGGATTCTGGTAGCGAACGGCTGGATGCAAAACCCAATCGCTGCGGATTTCAATTTCGAAACCATGCGTATGGAAATGGTGAGCTTCTCTGAACTGGTGCTGAACCCGGTAGCACAGGTGAAATTTGTTCACACTGTGGCGTCCGGCTATGTCACCGGCGCGATGTTCATCCTCGGTATCAGCGCTTACTACATGCTGAAAGGTCGTGACTTCGCCTTTGCTAAACGCTCCTTTGCTATTGCCGCCAGCTTCGGTATGGCTGCCGTACTGTCCGTTATCGTACTCGGCGACGAATCCGGTTACGAAATGGGCGACGTGCAGAAAACCAAGCTCGCTGCGATTGAAGCTGAATGGGAAACGCAACCTGCTCCGGCCTCCTTTACCTTGTTCGGTATTCCTGACCAGGACAAACAGGAAAACCATCTGGCGATTCAGATCCCTTATGCGCTCGGTATTATCGCTACGCGTTCCGTGGACACGCCGGTTATTGGCCTGAAAGATCTCATGGTTCAGCATGAAGAGCGTATCCGTAACGGGATGAAAGCCTATGAACTGCTGGAACAGCTGCGCGCCGGTTCTACCGACCAGGCCGTTCGCGACCAGTTCAACAGCATGAAGAAAGATCTCGGTTACGGCCTGCTGCTGAAACGCTATACGCCTAATGTGACTGACGCGACCGAAGCGCAGATCCAGCAAGCGACGAAAGATTCCATTCCTCGCGTTGCGCCGCTGTACTTCGCTTTCCGTATCATGGTGGCGTGCGGCTTCCTGCTGCTGGCGATCATCGCACTTTCCTTCTGGAGCGTGATTCGTAACCGCATCGGTGAGAAAAAATGGCTGTTGCGCGCGGCGCTGTACGGTATTCCACTGCCGTGGATTGCGGTTGAAGCAGGTTGGTTCGTCGCCGAGTATGGTCGTCAGCCGTGGGCGATCGGCGAAGTGTTGCCGACAGCCGTGGCGAACTCATCGCTGACCGTGGGCGATCTGCTGTTCTCCATGTTCCTGATTTGCGGCCTCTATACCCTGTTCCTGGTGGCAGAATTGTTCCTGATGTTCAAATTTGCACGCCTTGGCCCAAGCAGCCTGAAAACCGGTCGCTATCACTTTGAGCAGTCCACCGTGACTTCTCAGCCGGCACGCTAAGACAGGAGTCGTCAAATGATCGATTATGAAGTACTACGTTTTATCTGGTGGCTGCTGGTTGGCATTTTGCTAATTGGTTTCGCTGTCACCGATGGGTTCGACATGGGGGTGGGGATGCTCACCCGTTTCCTCGGTCGTAACGACACCGAACGTCGAATTATGATTAACTCTATCGCCCCGCACTGGGACGGTAACCAGGTGTGGTTGATCACCGCGGGCGGCGCGTTGTTTGCTGCCTGGCCGATGGTTTACGCTGCGGCGTTCTCCGGTTTCTATGTGGCGATGATCCTGGTGCTGGCGTCTTTGTTCTTCCGTCCGGTCGGTTTTGATTACCGTTCCAAGATTGAAGACCCGCGCTGGCGCAACATGTGGGACTGGGGCGTGTTCATCGGTAGCTTTGTGCCGCCGCTGGTGATTGGCGTGGCCTTTGGCAACCTGTTGCAGGGCGTACCGTTCCATGTGGATGAGTATCTGCGTCTGTACTACACCGGTAACTTCTTCCAGTTGCTGAACCCGTTTGGTCTGCTGGCGGGTATCGTAAGCGTAGGGATGATCATCACGCAGGGGGCGACTTACCTGCAAATGCGTACCGTTGGCGAACTGCACCTGCGCGCGCGCGCCACCTCGCAGATTGCGGCGCTGGTGACATTAGTGTGCTTTGCGCTGGCGGGCGTTTGGGTAATGTATGGTATTGATGGTTATGTCGTGACATCCGCGATTGATCATCATGCCGCCTCTAACCCGCTGACTAAAGAAGTGGCGCGTGAAGCTGGCGCCTGGCTGGTGAACTTTAATAATGCTCCGATCCTGTGGTTGGTTCCGGCTCTGGGCGTGGTTCTGCCGCTGCTGACTATCCTGACTTCCCGTATGGAGAAAGGCGCGTGGGCATTCCTGTTCTCTTCGCTGACCCTGGCCTGCATTATTCTGACGGCGGGTATCGCTATGTTCCCGTTTGTGATGCCGTCCAGCACGATGATGAATGCCAGTCTGACCATGTGGGATGCGACATCCAGCCAGATGACGCTGAACCTGATGACCTGGGTTGCGGCGGTGTTCGTACCGATCATTCTGATCTACACCAGCTGGTGTTACTGGAAAATGTTCGGTCGTATCACTAGAGAACATATTGAAAGCAACACCCACTCTCTGTACTAAGTAAGGAGCTTAAAATGTGGTATTTCGCATGGATTCTGGGAACGCTTCTTGCCTGTGCATTCGGGATCATTACCGCCCTGGCGCTTGAGCACGTTGAAGCGGGTAAAACCGGTCAAGAAGAAAGCTAATGACCCATATTATCGCAAAACTGTATGCGGTAATGGACAAGCGCCCGTTAAGGGCGCTTTCCTTCGTGATGGCGATAGTGCTGGCAGGATGTATGTTCTGGGACCCGTCACGGTTTGCCGCCAGGACCAGCACGCTTGAAATCTGGCACGGATTACTGCTGATGTGGGCGGTTTGCGCAGGCATAATCCACGGCGTGGGTTTTCGCCCTGAATCCGTACACTGGCAAGGGATTTTTTGTCCGCTCCTTGCGGATATTGTCCTTATCGTCGGCCTGATTTTCTTCTTCTTGTGAATAAGAAACCTCCTTAAAAATATAGGGGCTTGCATAAGCCCATATATTTTTACTCTCCCTTAACTTCCCCCCATTCCCAAGCCTCATTCCCGCGCGTATAGTAGCAACGTTTAAAAGCTCTACTTTTGTTGCATTACCGGGATGTAAAGTGAATACAAGGCGATATACAACGGCATTCTTGAGGCATTACGGCGGCAAGCGGATGACGCCAACAAAGAGGCTGCAGGGATGAATAAGTATATGTTTCGATGGCCAATTCGAGTTTATTACGAAGACACGGACGCCGGCGGTGTGGTTTATCACGCCAGCTATGTCGCTTTTTATGAAAGAGCGCGCACGGAGATGCTGCGTCACCATCACTTCAGCCAACAGGTGCTGCTGGCGGAGCGGGTCGCCTTTGTGGTGCGCAAGATGACGCTGGAATACTATGCGCCTGCGCGGCTCGACGATATGCTTGAAGTTCAAACAGAAATTACGTCAATGCGTGGCACCGCTTTGGTTTTCACGCAACGCATTGTCAACGCAGAGAACACGCTGCTAAATGAAGCAGAGGTTCTGATTGTTTGCGTTGATCCACTCAAAATGAAGCCTCGTGCGCTTCCTAAGTCTATTGTCGCGGAGTTTAAGCAGTGACTGACATGAATATCCTTGATTTGTTCCTGAAGGCAAGCCTTCTGGTTAAACTTATCATGTTGATTTTGATTGGTTTTTCAATAGCATCCTGGGCCATCATTATCCAGCGAACGCGTATCCTGAACGCCGCTGCGCGTGAGGCGGAAGCGTTTGAAGATAAATTCTGGTCCGGAATCGAACTATCGCGTCTGTACCAGGAAAGCCAGGGGAGACGCGATAGTCTGTCGGGCTCGGAACAAATCTTTTATAGCGGGTTCAAAGAGTTTGTCCGGCTCCATCGCGCCAACAGCCATGCACCGGAGGCCGTGGTAGAGGGGGCGTCGCGTGCGATGCGCATCTCCATGAACCGAGAGCTGGAAACGCTGGAAACGCATATCCCGTTTCTTGGCACGGTAGGCTCTATCAGTCCTTATATCGGTCTGTTTGGCACCGTATGGGGGATTATGCATGCGTTTATCGCCCTGGGCGCGGTGAAACAGGCTACTCTGCAAATGGTTGCGCCGGGTATTGCCGAAGCATTGATTGCCACGGCGATTGGTTTGTTTGCCGCCATCCCTGCGGTTATGGCTTACAACCGACTGAATCAGCGCGTGAACAAGCTGGAACTGAATTACGACAACTTTATGGAAGAGTTCACCGCGATTCTGCACCGCCAGGCGTTTACCGTAAGCGAAAGCAACAAGGGGTAAGCCATGGCCAGAACGCGTGGACGAGGTCGTCGCGAACTTAAGTCCGAAATCAATATTGTACCGCTGCTCGACGTACTGTTGGTGCTGCTGCTGATCTTTATGGCAACCGCGCCGATCATTACCCAGAGCGTGGAGGTCGACTTGCCGGAGGCGAATCAGTCGCAAGCGGTCAGTAGTAACGACGATCCACCGGTCATTATTGAGGTTTCCGGAGTAGGGCAATACAGCGTAGTGGTTGATAAAGATCGAATGGATCAACTGCCGTCTGAACAGGTGATCGCAGAAGTAAAGCGTCATCTGCAGGCTAATCCGAAAACAGTCTTTTTAATCGGCGGCGCGAAAGAGGTGCCGTACGATGAAATAATTAAAGCGCTGAACTTGTTACACAGCGCGGGCGTAAAATCGGTTGGCTTAATGACGCAGCCAATCTGAAGTCTGCGTCCCGTTGGCTTGAAAGACGGCGAGTAACAGGCGAACAGTTTTTTGGGAACCGAGAGTGTCAAAGGCAACCGAACAAAACGACAAGCTCAAACGGGCGATAATTATTTCAGCCGTGCTGCATATCATCTTATTTGCAGTGCTGATCTGGAGTTCGTTTGATGAGCATATAGAGGCTTCTGCCGGCGGCGGCGGTGGTTCCGCTATCGACGCGGTGATGGTCGATCCTGGCGCCGTTGTGCAGCAGTACAACCGTCAGCAGGATCAACAGGCCAGCGCCAGACGCGCGGAAGAAGAGCGTAAAAAGCTGCAACAGCAGCAAGCAGAGGAGCTGCAGCAGAAGCAGGCTGCCGAACAGGAGCGGTTGAAACAACTTGAGAAAGAACGTTTAGCGGCTCAGGAGCAGCAAAAGCAGGCTGAAGAAGCGGCAAAACTGGCACAACAGCAACAGCAACAGGCCGAAGAAGCGGCGAAAGTGGCGGCGGACGCGAAGAAAAAAGCGGAGGCCGAGGCGGCGAAAGCGGCGGCGGACGCGAAGAAGAAAACAGAGGCCGAAGCGGCGAAAGCGGCGGCGGATGCGAAGAAGAAAGCAGAGGCCGAAGCGGCGAAAGCGGCGGCGGATGCGAAGAAGAAAGCAGAGGCCGAAGCGGCGAAAGCAGCGGCGGAGGCGAAGAAGAAAGCGGAAGCCGAGGCGGCGAAAGCGGCGGCGGAGGCGAAGAAGAAAGCAGAGGCCGAGGCGGCGAAAGCGGAGGCGAAGAAGAAAGCGGATGCCGAGGCGGCGAAAGCAGCGGCGGACGCTAAGAAGAAAGCGGCTGCCGAAAAAGCGGCCGCCGCAGAAGGCGTCGACGATCTGCTTGGCGATCTCAGCTCGGGTAAGAATGCGCCGAAAACCGGCGGCGGCGCGAAAGGGAATGGTCAGCCATCGAAAGATAGCGGTACATCGGGCGCTAACGGTGGGGCGACAGGCGCTGATATCAGCGCCTACGCGAAACAGATTCAGGTTGCCATTCAGAGCCGTCTGTATGATGCGAGCCTGTACCAGGGCAAACAATGTGTCTTGCATATTAGCCTGGCGCCGGATGGCTCATTAAAAAGCATTACGTCTGAGGGCGGCGATCCGGCGCTTTGTCAGGCGGCGTTAATGGCGGCAAAAACCGCGAAAATTCCTAAACCGCCAAGCCAGGCTGTTTATGAGAAAATAAAGGATGCCAAACTAGACTTTAAACTGTAGATACTTTTCTTTATGGAAGTTGGAGCAGTTGAGTTGTTACTGGTCCTGGTGGTTTTGTGTATTTGAGTTTGTTAACATTCTGCTAAATTATCGTGGGTCGCAGGCCCAGGTATGGGAGATATGATGAAGCAGGCATTACGAGTAGCATTTGGTTTTCTGATGCTGTGGGCGGCGGTGCTGCACGCAGAAGTCCGTATCGAGATCACCCAGGGGGTGGACTCGGCGCGACCGATTGGCGTTGTGCCTTTTAAATGGGCCGGGCCGGGCGCTGCGCCTGAAGATATCGGCGGCATCGTGGCGGCAGATTTACGCAATAGCGGTAAATTTAATCCGTTAGACCGGTCCCGACTGCCGCAGCAGCCAGCCACCGCTCAGGAAGTTCAGCCTACCGCATGGTCTGCGCTGGGTATTGATGCCGTCGTCGTTGGGCAGGTCACGCCGAATCCGGACGGTTCCTACAATGTTGCTTATCAGCTGGTTGACACTGGCGGCGCGCCGGGGACTGTACTGGCGCAAAACTCTTATAAAGTGAACAAGCAGTGGCTGCGTTATGCAGGCCACACTGCCAGTGACGAAGTCTTTGAAAAACTGACGGGCATTAAGGGCGCGTTCCGTACTCGTATCGCCTATGTGGTACAGACTAACGGCGGTCAGTTCCCGTATGAACTGCGTGTGTCGGATTACGATGGCTACAATCAGTTCGTAGTGCACCGTTCTCCGCAGCCGTTGATGTCTCCGGCGTGGTCTCCGGACGGCTCAAAACTGGCTTACGTGACATTTGAAAGCGGTCGCTCCGCTCTGGTTATCCAGACGCTGGCAAACGGCGCAGTGCGTCAGGTTGCGTCCTTCCCGCGTCACAACGGCGCGCCGGCCTTCTCGCCGGATGGGACGAAACTGGCGTTCGCGTTATCGAAAACCGGAAGTCTGAACCTGTACGTTATGGATCTTGCTTCCGGCCAGATTCGTCAGATAACGGACGGGCGTAGCAACAATACGGAGCCGACCTGGTTCCCGGACAGCCAGACTCTGGCCTTTACCTCTGACCAGGCTGGACGTCCGCAAGTGTATAAAATGAACATTAACGGCGGTGCGGCGCAGCGTATTACCTGGGAAGGTTCGCAAAACCAGGATGCGGATGTCAGCAGCGACGGTAAATTTATGGTAATGGTAAGCTCAAATAACGGGCAGCAGCACATTGCCAAACAAGATCTGGTGACGGGTGGCGTACAGGTTCTGTCGTCAACGTTCCTGGATGAAACGCCAAGTCTGGCACCTAACGGCACGATGGTAATCTACAGCTCTTCTCAGGGGATGGGATCTGTGCTGAATTTGGTTTCTACAGATGGGCGTTTCAAAGCGCGTCTTCCGGCAACTGATGGTCAGGTGAAATCGCCTGCCTGGTCGCCGTATCTGTGATAATAATTAATTGATTACTAAAGGAATTAAAGAAATGCAACTGAACAAAGTGCTGAAGGGCCTGATGATTGCCCTGCCTGTTATGGCAATCGCGGCATGTTCTTCCAACAAGAACGCCAGCAATGACGGTAGCGAAGGCGGCATGCTGAACGGCGCCGGCACTGGTATGGACGCTAACGGCAACGGCAACATGTCATCTGAAGAGCAAGCGCGTCTGCAGATGCAGCAGCTGCAGCAGAACAACATCGTTTACTTCGATCTCGACAAGTACGATATCCGTTCTGACTTCGCGGCAATGCTGGATGCGCACGCTAACTTCCTGCGTAGCAACCCGTCTTACAAAGTCACCGTAGAAGGTCACGCGGACGAACGTGGTACGCCTGAATACAACATCTCCCTGGGCGAACGTCGTGCTAACGCCGTTAAAATGTACCTGCAGGGTAAAGGTGTTTCCGCTGACCAGATCTCCATCGTTTCTTACGGTAAAGAAAAACCTGCCGTACTGGGCCACGACGAAGCGGCTTACGCTAAGAACCGTCGCGCTGTACTGGTTTACTAAGAGAATTGCATGAGCAGTAACTTCAGACATCACCTGTTGAGTCTGTCGTTACTGGTTGGCATAGCGGCCCCCTGGGCCGCTTTTGCTCAGGCGCCAATCAGTAGTGTCGGCTCAGGCTCGGTCGAAGACCGCGTCACTCAACTTGAGCGTATCTCTAACGCTCACAGCCAGCTTTTAACCCAACTTCAGCAGCAGCTCTCCGATAATCAGTCCGATATCGATTCTTTGCGCGGCCAAATCCAGGAAAATCAGTATCAACTGAATCAGGTGATGGAACGCCAGAAGCAAATTATGCTGCAGCTGGGGAGCTTAAATAATGGCGGCGCAGCGCAGCCAGCAGCTGGTGACCAGAGTGGGGCGGCAACCGCTGCGACCTCCGCTCCGGATGCCGGTACGGCAACCTCAGGGGCGCCGGTACAAAGTGGCGATGCGAATACCGATTACAATGCGGCAATTGCGCTGGTGCAGGATAAGTCTCGCCAGGATGATGCGATTGTGGCGTTTCAGAACTTCATCAAGAAATACCCTGATTCTACTTATCAGCCGAACGCCAATTATTGGCTGGGCCAGTTGAATTACAACAAGGGTAAAAAAGATGATGCCGCCTATTATTTCGCCTCGGTAGTAAAAAACTATCCTAAGTCGCCGAAGGCTGCGGACGCGATGTACAAAGTTGGCGTTATCATGCAGGACAAAGGTGATACGGCAAAAGCGAAAGCGGTTTATCAGCAGGTGATTAACAAATATCCTGGCACTGATGGCGCGAAACAGGCGCAGAAGCGTCTTAACGCGATGTAATGCGTACCATGCGACCAGAAAACGCCTTTTTTCTGGTCGCGTCGTGCGATTCCTAAGCAGTTGAGCCCTCTGCGTCGAAATTTTTGTTGCGCTCAAATCTGAAATCAGTAATATATGCCGCCGTTGCCACGGGATATTAAACAACTCGAAAGCAACGTAAAAGTGGGTCGTTAGCTCAGTTGGTAGAGCAGTTGACTTTTAATCAATTGGTCGCAGGTTCGAATCCTGCACGACCCACCAATCGTTCGGTGGAAACGAGAATAAAGCGTGAAGGATAACGTTGCATCAGCAACGGTGCCGTAGGGCGAGGCAAAGCCGAGTCATCCTGCACAACCCACCACTAACTTCGGTTAGTCAGTAATATCCAGCGTAGTATCGGGTGATTAGCTCAGCTGGGAGAGCACCTCCCTTACAAGGAGGGGGTCGGCGGTTCGATCCCGTCATCACCCACCACTCGGGTCGTTAGCTCAGTTGGTAGAGCAGTTGACTTTTAATCAATTGGTCGCAGGTTCGAATCCTGCACGACCCACCAATTTAACATCAAACTCAGATGTTGAACGTGAAGGATAACGTTGCGTCAGCAACGGCCCGTAGGGCGAGGCGAAGCCGAGTCATCCTGCACGACCCACCATCTTTAGATGGTCCGAGTAAAATCTTTCAGGCAGTACCCGTATGGGTCGTTAGCTCAGTTGGTAGAGCAGTTGACTTTTAATCAATTGGTCGCAGGTTCGAATCCTGCACGACCCACCATCCTGAATGATTGAAGCAGTAACCCTTATCAAGGGGTCGTTAGCTCAGTTGGTAGAGCAGTTGACTTTTAATCAATTGGTCGCAGGTTCGAATCCTGCACGACCCACCAATGTAAAAAAGCGCCCTAAAGGCGCTTTTTTACTATCTGCAATATGGAAGATTCGAACCTGCCGCAGGTTTGGGTCTCACGCAGTGAGACAACGGAGCCGCTTGCGGCGACGGCCCGAAGGGCGAGCGAAGCGAGTCATCCTGCACGACCCACCAATGTAAAAAAGCGCCCTAAAGGCGCTTTTTTACTATCTGCAATATGGAAGATTCGAACC
>NZ_JAMMTO010000003.1:172706-442632 GCF_051807745.1 Salmonella sp. NW38
TGAGACAACGGAGCCGCTTGCGGCGACGGCCCGAAGGGCGAGCGAAGCGAGTCATCCTGCACGACCCACCAATGTAATAAGGCGCCCTAAAGGCGCTTTTTTGCTATCTGCAATATGGAAGATTCGAACCTGCAGCAGGTTTGGGTCTTGCCTGATGCGCTGCGCTTATCAGGCCTACAGACGGCACCGCTCACGTAGGCCAGATAAGACGTTACGCCGCCATCAAACACGGGCTACGTAATTATTGTGACTTTCCTTATTGAATCAGCTATCTTGTTTAGCATATAAAACAAATTAACCGATTGTGGCGTTTATTACGCTTTCATTCGGTTGTTTCGTTAAGTCAGTAAAACGAGAAACCACGATGAGCGTAATGTTTGACCCACAAGCCGCAATCTACCCGTTCCCGCCGAAACCAACGCCGTTGAACGACGATGAAAAGCAATTTTATCGTGAGAAAATCAAACGACTCCTCAGCGAACGGGATGCGGTGATGGTGGCGCACTACTACACCGATCCGGAAATTCAACAGTTGGCAGAAGAAACCGGCGGCTGTATTTCCGACTCGCTGGAAATGGCCCGTTTCGGCGCGAAGCACGCCGCATCCACGTTACTGGTAGCGGGCGTACGGTTTATGGGGGAAACCGCCAAAATCCTCAGCCCGGAAAAAACCATTCTTATGCCTACCCTGGCGGCGGAATGTTCGCTGGATTTAGGCTGCCCAATAGACGAATTTAGCGCTTTTTGTGATGCGCATCCTGACAGAACCGTAGTGGTCTATGCTAACACCTCGGCTGCTGTTAAAGCGCGTGCGGACTGGGTTGTGACCTCCAGTATCGCCGTAGAACTGATTGAGCATCTGGATAGTTTGGGGGAAAAAATTATCTGGGCGCCGGACAGACACCTGGGGAATTACGTGCAAAAACAGACCGGGGCCGATGTACTGTGTTGGCAAGGGGCGTGTATCGTGCATGACGAGTTTAAAACCCAGGCGTTGACCCGTTTAAAAAAAATCTATCCCGATGCCGCTCTTCTGGTTCACCCTGAATCGCCGCAGTCCATTGTCGAAATGGCCGATGCGGTGGGCTCCACCAGTCAGCTTATTAAGGCGGCAAAAACGCTGCCGCACAGACAGCTTATCGTGGCGACCGATCGCGGCATCTTCTACAAAATGCAGCAGGCGGTGCCTGAAAAAGAGCTGCTTGAAGCGCCCACGGCTGGCGAGGGGGCGACCTGCCGTAGCTGCGCGCACTGTCCGTGGATGGCGATGAATGGCCTGAAAACCATTGCTGAAGGGCTGGAGCAGGGAGGCGCGGCGCATGAAATACAGGTTGATGCGGCGCTACGCGAGGGCGCATTACTGCCCCTCAACCGAATGCTGGATTTTGCGACTACACTTCGGGCGTAAAGACGGAAATCTTTGGGGGAGAGAATGGATTTTTTTAGTACGCACAACATACTGATTCATATTCCGATTGGCGCTGGCGGGTACGATCTCTCGTGGATCGAAGCGGTAGGGACCATCGCCGGCCTGCTCTGTATTTGGCTTGCCAGTCTGGAGAAGATCAGCAACTACTTTTTTGGACTGGTTAACGTCACCCTGTTTGCGATTATTTTCTTTCAGATCCAGCTTTATGCCAGCCTGTTGCTGCAACTCTTTTTCTTTGCCGCCAATATTTATGGCTGGTATGCGTGGTCGCGGCAAACAAAGGATAATCAAGCCGAGCTTAAAATCCGCTGGCTGCCGTTGCCAAAAGCAATGGCATGGCTGGCGATATGTGTGATAGCTATCGGTTTGATGACGCGATATATCGATCCCGTATTCGCCGTCCTGACGCGCGTGGCCGTCGCCATTATGCAGATGCTGGGGTTACAGGTGACAATGCCCGTACTGCAACCGGACGCTTTCCCGTTCTGGGACTCTTGCATGATGGTGCTGTCTATCGCGGCGATGATTCTGATGACACGCAAATATGTCGAAAACTGGCTCCTGTGGGTGATAATCAACGTGATCAGTGTGGTGATTTTTGCTTTGCAGGGCGTCTATGCGATGTCGCTGGAATATCTGATCCTGACATTTATCGCCGTGAACGGTAGCCGCCTGTGGATAAACAGCGCGCGGGAGCGAGGATCGCGCGCTCTTTCCCGTTAATGGTGATGAACATGCCCGGATGGCGTCTGATTCAGATGACAGTCCGGGCCGTGGCACACTTGATACTCCATTTGAATCGTAGCGTGCGCAATATGGTATTCGTGCATCAGGAAATCCTGGATACGTTCCAGCAGCGCATCATGGTCGTGTGGCGGAATGACCTGAGCGTGCAATGTCATGACCGGTTTTTCGCCGACCATCCAGACATGCACATGGTGTACGTTGCGGACTTCGGGGATTTCCCGGCTTAAATGGCGCTGTAAGGCATTAATATCCAGTGAAACCGGCGCGCCTTCCAGCAATTCGTTGACGCTATCTTTTAACAAACGCCAGGCGCTGCGTAACACCAGTACCGAAACCAGAATAGAGAGAATCGGGTCCGCTGGCGTCCAGCCCGTCCAGATAATGATCAGCGCGGCGACTATTGCGCCGACGGAACCCAGCAAATCGCCCATCACATGTAGCGCGGCAGCGCGCACGTTCAGGTTTTTTTCATCGCTTCCCCGATGGAGAATCCAGAACGCAAACAGGTTCGCCAGCAGACCCGCGACCGCAATCACCATCATCAGATTACCCGCCACCGGACGTGGCGTGTAAAAGCGCTCTATCGCTTCCCAGACAATGAGAAGGGTAATGACCACCAACGCAATGGCATTCACAAAGGCCGCCAGTGTGGTGAGTCTTAGCCAGCCAAAAGTGTGGCGAACAGTCGGGGGGCGACGGGAAAATTGAACCGCCAGCAGCGCAAAGAGAAGGGCCGCCGCGTCGGTGAGCATATGTCCCGCATCCGCCAACAACGCCAGAGAGCCGGAGAGTATCCCGCCCACCACCTCAAGGAGCATAAATCCGGCAGTGACGATAAAGGCGAAAAGCAGGCGACGAGCATTATTATCTTTCGGCAGGTGTGAATCGGCATGAGAGTGTGAGTGCGCCATAACGTCATTCCTTTGTTATTCTCATCAATACTGTAGACATCATACTGATTTTTCGCTGACAAAATAAAAAGGAGAGCGAAAGCTCTCCCGTTATCAGACTTTTTTCTGCATTACTGTGTGGTACCGTCGGTTTTGGTATTCACGTCATTATTGACGCCATTACCGGTTTCCACTTTTTTATTAATATCCGGGCAGCGACCGTCTTTACACATGGTATTTTTATGCTCTTCATCCTTGGTCATTCCGTCATGATTCATGGTTGAACCGTCTGGATGCTGCATCGTGCTGTTAGTATTGCCGTTGGTATTGATGTCGTTGTTATTCACATCATTCGGCGCTACATTCTGGCGGGCGTCCGGGGCAACCTGACCGGCATTTGCCGCCGAGTTCGCCTGGCCATTACTGGATTGCGCGTTAGATTCAGCAGCTAACGCTGCGCCGCTGGCAAGGCCGAGGGTAGCGGTGAGTAAAAGCGTAGTCAGTTTTGTCATTTTCATAAGATGCTCCTGTTATGGTGGATATGTCGGATAACCTCTTCCAACAGTGCACGTGTCAGTCAAATCCTCAAATAAGGGATAAAAAGCGTTCGCCGCCGCGGGTTAACGCAGCAGAGAATCTTGCAATAATTCATAAACAGAGTGGTTACAGTTAAAAAGTGTAGGTTAGATCCCATTTTTCGCTACATTTGTGCGTTTTTTTCCTGAATTCCAGGATTATTCCGTTCAAAGTGTAAAAGCCCGTTTACACTATTTAATTGAAGAGATAGATTGGAGGGATTGCATTCATTGGGATAAGTACGGCAACACTGGAATAAACATGAATTATCAGAACGACGATTTACGCATTAAAGAAATCAACGAGTTATTACCTCCGGTCGCGCTGCTGGAAAAGTTTCCCGCCACGGAAAATGCAGCAAATACCGTTGCTCACGCGCGCAAAGCCATCCATAAAATTCTCAAAGGCAATGACGATCGTCTGCTGGTGGTGATCGGTCCTTGTTCAATTCATGATCCGGCAGCGGCGAAAGAGTATGCCGCCCGTTTGCTGGCGCTACGTGATGAGCTTCAAGGCGAGCTTGAAATTGTCATGCGCGTCTATTTTGAGAAACCGCGTACCACCGTCGGCTGGAAAGGGCTGATTAACGATCCGCACATGGATAACAGCTTCCAGATTAACGACGGTCTGCGTATTGCGCGCAAACTGCTGCTGGATATTAACGACAGCGGCCTGCCTGCCGCCGGCGAATTCCTCGATATGATCACGCCGCAATATCTGGCCGATCTGATGAGCTGGGGTGCCATTGGCGCGCGGACTACTGAATCCCAGGTTCATCGCGAACTGGCGTCTGGCCTCTCTTGTCCGGTCGGTTTTAAAAATGGTACTGATGGCACGATTAAAGTCGCCATTGACGCCATCAACGCCGCCGGCGCGCCGCATTGCTTCCTCTCCGTCACTAAATGGGGTCATTCGGCGATTGTGAATACCAGCGGCAACGGCGACTGCCATATCATTCTGCGCGGCGGTAAAGCGCCAAACTATAGTGCGCAACATGTTGCTGAGGTGAAAGAAGGCCTCACCAAAGCGGGACTGACGCCGCAGGTCATGATCGATTTCAGCCATGCCAACTCCTGTAAGCAATTTCAAAAGCAGATGGAGGTTTGCGCCGATGTCTGCCAGCAGATAGCGGGCGGTGAAAAAGCGATTATTGGCGTGATGGTAGAGAGTCATCTGGTAGAAGGAAACCAGAGTCTGGAAAGCGGTCAGCCGCTGACCTACGGTAAAAGCATTACTGACGCCTGTATTGGCTGGGAAGATACCGATGCGCTGCTTCGTCAGTTGTCGGCAGCGGTAAAAGCCCGTCGTGGTTAATCTTCATTACGTCTTAAACCGGCCCGTAAGGCCGGTTTTTTATTTGGAAACCGGTGAGATAGGCCACCGTGTCATCAATCGAAATATAAATAAATATATAACGAAATAATTCGGCGCTATAATTCTCCTCTGATTAATAACGTAGCCCGAACCATGACCTGTCAGGACAAATCACTTTTAGCCCCCGCTCTCGCTTCCACGCCCGTCATTCCGCGCTATCGCCAGCTCATACGCAAACGGGCCGTGCTCATGTTAGCTATTGCGCTGGCGATGATGGCTTCACTGATGGTGGATGTAACCTGTGGGTCTTCTGGTTTACCGCTCAGTGCGCTGTGGCAGGCCCTTTTCCAGCCGGAAAAGGTGAATGCGGGCATACACGTTATTGTCTGGGATATTCGTTTACCCTATGCCCTGATGGCGCTGCTGGTAGGCATGGCGTTAGGGTTAGCGGGCGCCGAAATGCAAACCATTTTAAATAATCCGCTGGCGACGCCGTTTACCCTTGGCGTATCGTCCGCGGCGGCTTTTGGCGCTGCGCTGGCGATTGTGTTGGGGATCGGTATTCCCGGTATTCCAGCCACTTGGTTTATCCCGGCCAATGCGTTCATCTTTGCACTTTTATCCGCGTTACTATTGGACGGTATTACCCGTTGGACAGGCGTCGCCGCATCCGGAGTGGTGTTGTTCGGCATTGCGCTGGTATTCACCTTTAACGCGTTGGTCGCCATTATGCAGTTTGTGGCTGATGAAGATACGCTGCAGGGGCTGGTATTCTGGACGATGGGGAGCCTGGTCCGTGCGTCGTGGGAAAAATTGGGCGTACTGGCCGTGGTGTTTATTGCTGTGCTTTTTTGCGCGTTACGAAGCGCCTGGCAACTCACGGCATTACGTCTGGGCGAAGAGAGGGCGATGAGCTTTGGGATTCATGTCCGCCGTTTACGCCTGCTGTCATTGTTGCGTATCAGCTTGTTATCAGCGCTGACGGTAGCTTTCGTCGGGCCGATTGGTTTTATTGGTCTCGTTGCACCGCACATTGCGCGAATACTTTTGGGGGAAGATCACCGTTTCTACCTTCCGGGCAGCGTGCTGATAGGCGGGCTGGTGTTATCGCTGGCCTCTATTGCGGCGAAAAATAGTGTTCCGGGCGTCATGGTGCCGGTGGGGATTGTCACCTCGCTGGTCGGGGTTCCGTTCTTTTTAAGCATTGTATTGCGACATCGGGGGAGTCTCTGATGCGCGGGTTAATGCTCCGCTCATTTAGCGCCGGCTATTCCACTCAGCCGGTTATTACAGATCTCAACGTTCCCTTACTGCCGCGCGGGAAAATTACCATTTTGCTGGGGCCGAACGGCTGTGGTAAATCGACGTTACTACGTTCGCTGGCCGGGCTGAATAACGCCGACGGCGAGGCGCTGCTTGATGGCGAAGATCTCATGTCGTTATCGTTTGCCGAGCGGGCGCAGAAAGTTGTGTTTTTGCCGCAGTCATTACCGCAGGGCGTACATCTGCATGTTCTGGAGTCGATTATCGTGGTACTGCGGGCATCAGGCGGCAGAGACAATGCGCAGGGCAGATCGCAGATACTGGCTATCCTTGAGCAATTGGGCATAACGCATCTGGCGTTGCAGTATCTCGACCAGCTTTCCGGCGGTCAGCGGCAGTTAGTGGGTCTGGCGCAATCACTGATTCGTCGCCCTGAACTTCTGTTGCTGGATGAGCCGCTCAGTGCGCTGGATTTAAACTATCAGTTTCACGTAATGGATCTCGTGCGTCGGGATACCCAGGCGCAAAATAGGGTGACTATAGTCGTGGCGCATGACATTAATATTGCACTGCGTCATGGTGACCATGTACTGATGCTAAAAGACGGCAGGCTGGTCGCCAGCGGCGCGCCGGAGACGGTGATTACTGCGGAGCGTCTGGCTGAAGTGTACCGGGTACGAGGACGCGTGGAGCGCTGTTCGCAGGGGAAATTGCAGGTGGTGCTGGACGGCGTGATCGCTGTTTAAGACGTATTGCCTGATGGCGCTGCGCTTATCCGGCCTACCCATTGCTCGTAGGCCGGATAAGGCAGTTATACCGCTATCCGGCAAAGGTGATTACTTCGCTTTACCCTGATTCGCCACGGCAGCCGCTTTCGCAGCGATCTCGTCAGCGTTGCCCAGATAGTAATGTTTGATCGGCTTGAAGTTTTCGTCGAACTCATACACCAGCGGCACGCCGGTCGGGATGTTTAACTCAAGAATCTCATCTTCACTCATGTTATCCAGGTATTTCACCAGCGCACGCAATGAGTTACCGTGAGCGGCGATGATCACGCGCTCACCGCTCTTCATACGCGGCAGGATGGTGTCGTTCCAGTAAGGAATAACGCGGTCGATGGTCAGCGCCAGACTTTCGGTCAACGGCAGCTCTTTCTCGCTCAGTTTGGCATAACGTGGATCGTGACCCGGATAACGCTCATCATCTTTGGTCAGTTCCGGCGGCGTCACGGCAAAACCGCGGCGCCACTGTTTAACCTGCTCGTCACCATATTTTTCTGCCGTTTCCGCTTTATTCAGCCCCTGCAACGCGCCATAGTGACGTTCATTGAGTTTCCAGGATTTTTCCACCGGCAGCCACGCCTGATCCAGTTCATCCAGTACGTTCCACAGCGTATGGATAGCGCGTTTCAGTACGGAAGTGTAGGCAAAATCAAAGCTGAAACCTTCTTCTTTTAGCAGTTTACCCGCTGCTTTTGCTTCGCTTACGCCTTTTTCAGACAGGTCAACATCATACCAGCCGGTGAAACGGTTCTCTTTGTTCCATTGACTTTCACCGTGACGTACCAGAACCAGCTTAGTTACAGCCATACTCTCACTCCTATAAATCATATGTAATGATAATAATTCTCATTATATTGCCGCGAGATGTTGGCGGCAATGCTTACGCATAACCATAGCGAAAATAGTGGCGCAGTGTAAGGTTCTTGTGAACTCAGAGTTGCGATTTTGTCTTTAAGTGGTGGAGGTTTGAGCAGGGCAATGGCGCGTAGGCCCGATAAGCTTGCGTCATCGGGCATGTAGCGGCATATCGTTAGAACGGAATAAACTGATACTCGGTCAGGCTGGCGTACTCCTCGCCAGGGCGAAGGATACAGTCAGGCTGCGGCCATTCAGGATGATTCGGACTGTCCGGCAGCAGTTCGCTTTCCAGCGCCAGCCCTTGCCAGTCGGCATAAGGTTCCGGTCCGCGGGAAGGTGTACCCGCCAGATAATTGCCGGAATAAAACTGTAGCGCCGGGGCGGTGGTGTAAACCATCATTTGTAGCTTTCCATCCTGTGACCACAGACGGGCCGCCGGCTTTTTGCCATCACCCTGCGTCTGTAGCAGGAAAGCATGATCGTAGCCTTTAACCTTGCGCTGATCGTCATCGGCGAGAAATTCACTGGCAATGACTTTTGGCATCCGGAAGTCAAACGAGGTATTGGCTACCGATTTTAGTCCCTGGCGTGGAATACCGGATTCATCTACCGGCAGATACTCATCCGCCAGAATTTGCAGCTTATGTTGGCGCACGTCGGTCCGATCGCCGTCCAGATTAAAATAGACGTGGTTGGTCAAATTCACCGGACAGGGTTTATCGACCGTCGCCCGGTAGGTGATGGAGATTCTATTGTCATCGGTCAGACGATATTGCGCCGTGGCGCAAAGATGGCCGGGAAAGCCCTGGTCGCCGTCATCAGAGGTGAGGGCGAATAATACCTGGCGATCGTTCTGGTTCACAATTTGCCAGCGGCGCTTGTCAAAGCCTTCCGGTCCGCCGTGTAGCTGGTTCTCGCCCTGGCTTGGGCTTAACTGTACGGTTTCGCCGGCAAACGTATAGCGGCTATTGGCGATACGGTTCGCGTAACGGCCAATAGAGGCGCCGAGGAACGACGTCTGTTCAGGGTAGTGTTCCGGGCTGGCGCAGCCCAGTAATGCTTCCCGAACGCTGCCGTCAGACAGCGGAATACGGGCGGAAAGAAGAGTGGCTCCCCAGTCCATCAGCGTTACCACCATCCCTGCGCTGTTGCGCAGGGTTAGCAGGCGGTACGGTTGACCATCGGGGGCCAGTGCGGGCGTTTCATTTAGCACTGTCCTGCTCCTTGTGACGGTTTGCATACATAAAAGGTTTCTTTGATTCCGGTTTTCGCTTCGTACTGTTGCGCAACGGCCTGCTGCACAGCGGGAACCAGATCTTCCGGGATCAGCGCGACAACACAGCCGCCAAAGCCGCCGCCGGTCATGCGCACGCCGCCTCGATCGCCGATGGTCGCTTTGACAATGTCTACCAGCGTGTCTATCTGCGGGACGGTAATTTCGAAATCATCGCGCATTGAGGCATGGGACTCCGCCATCAGTTGGCCCATACGTTGCAAATCACCTTTCTCCAGCGCGCTTGCCGCTTCAACGGTGCGCGCATTTTCGCTCAATACATGGCGAACGCGTTTTGCGACTACCGGGTCCAGTTCGCTGGCAACGGCATTGAACGCCTCAAGGCTGACATCGCGCAGGGCCGGCTGCTGGAAGAAACGGGCGCCGGTTTCGCACTGTTCACGGCGGGTATTATACTCGCTGCCCACCAGAGTGCGCTTAAAGTTACTGTTGATGATCACCACGGCGACACCTTTCGGCATGGAAACCGCTTTGGCGCCGAGCGTACGGCAATCAATCAGCAGCGCATGATCTTTTTTGCCGAGCGCAGAGATGAGCTGATCCATAATGCCGCAGTTACAGCCGACAAACTGGTTCTCGGCCTCTTGTCCGTTGAGCGCAATTTGCGCGCCGTCCAGCGGCAGGTGATAAAGCTGCTGGAAGACGGTGCCCACCGCCACTTCCAGCGAGGCGGAGGAGCTTAACCCGGCACCCTGCGGCACATTGCCGCTGATGACCATATCCACGCCGCCAAACGCGTTGTTACGCTGTTGCAGATGTTTCACTACGCCGCGCACATAGTTAGACCACTGCTGGCTATCGTGGGTCACGATCGGCGCATCCAGTGAAAATTCGTCCACCTGATTGTCGTAATCGGCGGCAATCACCCGTACGGTACGATCGTCGCGCGGCGCACAGCTAATTACGGTCTGGTAATCGATAGCGCAGGGCAGAACAAAACCATCATTGTAATCAGTGTGCTCGCCGATCAGATTGACGCGGCCTGGCGCCTGAATCGTGTGGGTGGCAGGGTAGCCGAAAATTTCAGCAAACAGCGCGCGCGTTTTCTCTTTCAGATTCATTTTTATACTCCGGATTCGCGAAAATGGATGTCGCTGACCGCGCGCAGGCGTTCAGCCGCTTGTTCTGCGGTTAAATCACGCTGGGTTTCCGCCAGCATTTCATAGCCGACCATAAATTTGCGGACGGTCGCAGAGCGCAGCAGCGGCGGATAAAAGTGCGCGTGCAACTGCCAGTGTGCGTTTTCTTCACCGTTAAACGGCGCGCCGTGCCAGCCCATTGAGTAGGGGAAGGAACACTGGAACAGGTTATCATAACGACTGGTCAGCTTTTTCAACGCCAGCGCCAGAGAGTCGCGCTGCTCGTCGTTTAAATCGGTAATGCGCAGGACATGCGTTTTGGGTAACAGTAGCGTTTCGAACGGCCACGCCGCCCAGTAAGGCACCACCGCCAGCCAGTGTTCGGTTTCGACCACGGTGCGGCTGCCGTCCGCCAGTTCCCGCTGGACATAATCCACCAGCATTGGCGAGCGCTGCTCGGCGAAGTAGGCTTTTTGTAAACGATCTTCGCGTTCGGCCTCATTCGGCAGGAAGCTGTTGGCCCAGACCTGTCCATGTGGATGCGGGTTCGAACAGCCCATCGCTGCGCCTTTATTTTCAAAGACCTGCACCCACGGATAGGTTTTGCCTAACTCGGCGGTCTGCGTCTGCCAGGTTCTGACGATTTCCGTCAGCGCGGGCAGGCTCAACTCCGGCAGCGTTTTACTGTGATCGGGAGAAAAGCAGATCACGCGGCTGGTGCCGCGCGCGCTCTGGCAGCGCATCAGCGGATCGTGGCTGTCCGGCGCATCCGGCGTGTCGGCCATTAGCGCCGCGAAATCGTTAGTAAAGACGTAAGTCCCTTTGTAATCGGGATTTTTATCGCCGGTGACACGCGTATTGCCCGCACACAGGAAGCAGTCCGGATCGTGGGCCGGCAGCATTTGCTGAGACGGCGTTTCCTGCGCCCCCTGCCAGGGGCGTTTTGCGCGATGCGGCGAAACCAGAACCCACTGGCCGGTAAGCGGGTTATAACGGCGATGCGGATGATCGATGGGATTAAATGGGGTCATAACAACGTCCTTAATCTGGGTATCCCTGCGGATGGCGTGACTGCCAGTGCCAGGTGTCCTGCGCCATTTCGTCAAGCGTGCGGGTGACGCGCCAGTTCAGCTCGCGATCGGCTTTGCTGGCATCCGCCCAATACGCCGGGAGATCGCCGTCGCGACGCGGCGCGAAGTGGTAATTAATGGGTTTACCGCAGGCTTTACTAAAGGCGTTGACCACATCCAGGACGCTACTGCCGACACCCGCGCCGAGGTTATAAATATGTACGCCGGATTTGTCCGCCAGTTTTTCCATCGCCACGACGTGCCCGTCGGCTAAGTCCATAACGTGAATGTAATCGCGTACGCCGGTGCCATCCTCGGTCGGGTAATCGTTGCCGAAAACGGCGAGCGATTCGCGACGACCCACTGCGACCTGGGCGATATAGGGCATCAGGTTATTCGGAATACCTTGCGGATCTTCTCCCATGTCGCCCGACGGGTGCGCGCCGACCGGGTTGAAATAACGCAGCAGCGCAATACTCCACTCCGGCTGGGCTTTTTGCAGATCGGTGAGGATCTGTTCTACCATCAATTTACTTTTGCCGTAGGGGCTTTGCGGCGTGCCGGTAGGAAAACTTTCGACGTAAGGAATTTTGGGCTGATCGCCATAAACGGTGGCGGAGGAGCTAAAAATAAGGTTTTTAACGTTGGCCGCACGCATGGCGCTGACCAACCGTAGCGTACCGTTGACGTTGTTGTCATAGTACTCCAGCGGCCTGGCGACCGATTCGCCGACGGCTTTCAGGCCGGCAAAGTGAATCACGGTATCAATCGCGTGATCGTGCAGAATTTCGGTTATAAGCGCTTCGTTGCGAATATCGCCTTCGACAAAGGTCGGGTGCTTACCGCCCAGACGTTCAATAACGGGCAGCACGCTGCGCTTGCTGTTGCAGAGGTTATCGAGGATGACGACGTCATGACCATTTTGCAGCAATTGTACGCAGGTATGACTTCCAATGTAACCGCTACCACCTGTAACCAATACTCTCATAATTCGCTCCGTTAAGCCTATGGTATGGAATAACCATAGCATAACAAAGATGCGAAAAGTGTGACATGTAATAAATTAGTGGAATCGTTTACACACTGGTGATTTTACGCATTTATATCAATTAAATGATTACAAATCATCTGGCTTGAGAATGCTTCTGCTTTTTATCCGAAAAAAAGGCGCGTTACGCGCCTGGGAATGAAACGGACGGGGCAGGAGCTGTCAGTCTTTTTTACGTGAGAGTAGCTTCCTGGCGAGCGCCCCGACAGCGACGACGCCGATGGCGGTCACTTTCCAGAATTTAAGTAACGCGATACCGAGCATAGCAAGCAGTCCTACTTTCTTGGCCGCGATACCGCCAATCAGCGCGGCGAGCCCATACTCCGCTATTTTGTCCGTTGATTCGTTGAAGTCAGCGTAGCGTTGTCCAGAGTTGAATTTGACGGAACTGAGAATTCTTTTCGCCAGAGGGATTTCATGGTCAACAGAACCTCTGTCGGTCACCAGATTTAAAGAAAAATAGCCTTCACGTCCCAGCAGATAGGTGTTGTAGTTCACGCCTTGTTCATTCAGTGGTTCGTTGGTGCCGATATCCTGGATGGCGGCGGACCAGATCAGACGATGATTGGTTGCATCGTAGGTAGGCTTCTCGATCCAGCCAATAATTTCTATCGGCTCAATGCCTTTTGCAATACGATCTTTATTCGCTTCTTTTGTTCCTTTACGCAGGTTATCCATTAATTCATCGGCATCCCAATTTTTTGCATCATCATCTTTTACATAACCAGAATCATCATATTCGATAGAAATAAATCCATTCATTTCCTTTTTAAATACGAGACCGTAAAAATATTCATCGTCAACATAGTTACCAATTTCACGCATAAATACCGCCGCTTCTTTTGCGGGTATCCAGGTAAATCCTTCCGGCAGATTAAGCGTGGCTTTATCACCTAAACTAATTTTTGTCGGACCCGCAACGGCGGCGCGACTCATGCCTTCAACAGCGACCTCAACGGCGGTTTTACGCGCTTCCTGCGCAGCGGTCGGCTTTTGCTCAGCATAACTGCCGGGGCAAAATAACATGGCTGCCAGTAAAAATAGTATTATTTGTGGAAAACGAAAAGCCATAATGAATCCCTTATATTCACATACGACATCATTGTCGAAAATTACAGGATTATTATGACAATGAGGCGGTCAGCGATTCAAGAGATAGTAAGCTTATCGACCGTTATTATTATTCTTAATAAAAGGAGAGTGGTTCCAGAATGGCGCGCGGCGCCATTCTGATAATACATTTAATTATTGCATCGTCCGGAAACATACTTATAACGTTCGCCCTCTGGTACAAATTCCAGTCGGTGGGTAATACAGGCAGGCGCATCCTCTGCATGATGGGAAACGAACAGCAGTTGGGTCTCTCCCTGGCGAATTAATACATCCACAAAACGGCGTACCAGTTGGCGATTCAGCGGATCCAACCCTTGCAGCGGCTCATCCAGAATCAACACTGTCGGATGTTTAACCAGCGCGCGCACGATCAGCGCCAGCCGCTGCTGTCCCCAGGAGAGACTGTGGAAGGGGGCATCCGCCGTACGCTTATCGATTCCCAGAATATCCAGCCACTGTTGCGCCAGTTTTCGTTGCCTGTCTGAAACGGCCTGGTAAATGCCGATAGAATCGAAAAAGCCGGAGAGAATGACATTGCGCACCGTGGTACTGACGCGGTAATCCAGATGTAAACTGCTGCTGACGTAGCCGATATGTTTTTTGATATCCCAGATTGTTTCGCCGCTTCCTCGCCGCCGCCCGAACAGCGTGAGATCGTTGCTGTAGCCTTGCGGATGATCGCCAGTAATAAGGCTAAGCAACGTAGACTTACCCGCTCCGTTAGGACCGACGATCTGCCAGTGTTCGCCCGGATTGACTCGCCAGCTTAGGTGGTGGAGGATAGGGCGATCGTTATACGAGACTACGCCATCGTTAAGTACGATCCGTGGTTCGCCATCGGGTAACGCATGGCGGGCGGAAGGTTCGTCCGGTTCGGGTAATTGTACGTCGGTCAGACGCTCGCTGTGCGCGAGTTGAGCGACCAACGCCCGTTGCAGCAACTCTGCCGTCGTTCCGGTCTCCGCCAGCGTACAGTCGGCAAGCACGCCGGCAAACTGCACGAAGTCCGGGATTTCATCAAAACGGTTGAGTACCAGCGCCAGGGTCATACCCGCCTGGTTCAACGCCGTCAGGCGTTGCGCCAGTTGTTGACGGGCGGTCACGTCAAGCCCGTCGAACGGTTCATCAAGGATCAATAACTCCGGCTCAGACATCAGCGCCTGACACAGCAGCGCTTTTCGCGTCTCGCCGGTAGAAAGGTATTTAAAACGCCTGTTGAGTAAAGCGGAAATGCCGAACTGCTGCGCCAGCATCGCACAGCGGGCAGGATGGTGAACTTCATCCTGAATAATTTCCGCGGTAGTGCGCCCGGTATCGTCTTCGCCAGGACTGAGCATATCGGTGTTATTACGTTGCCACTCATCGCTGACCAGCTTTTGCAATTGTTCAAAGGACAGACGAGTAATGCGGGTAAACCGACACTGGCGCTCGCCTGTTAATAACGGCAGTTCACCCGCCAGCGCGCGGGCGAGCGCCGACTTCCCGCTCCCGTTAGCCCCAACGAATGCCCAGCTATCGCCCGCATTGAGCGTCAGCGAATCCAGATGAAGTGTTTTTGTATCGCTCAGACGAAACGTGCCTTGCGAAATTTGCAACGATGACATTTTGCATCCCATTTTTTGCAGCGATGAATGACAGGGATACGTCTTTCGGCAACGGATGTCAATGTGCTTAGCACAACGTTGCAATAATCACTCTGTCCGCATTAAACCAGGCAATCACGTCATCGCCTTCCTTTAACGTGGCGGCATCTGAAGTCGGTATCGTGGCGCACAGCGTCTGGCCGTCCGGCAGCGCCATCAACACTTCACACTGTTCCGCGCCGCGCTCGATATGGCTGATCGTTCCCGACAACTGATTGTCAGCGGCGCGCGCAACGGCTGCATCCCGGGTAATGCCAACCCACGGCGCTTTTAGCAGGATCAGCACTTCTTTACCTTCCTCCAGGCCGAGACGCTCGCCGCTTTGCGCCGTCAGCGCGACTTTAAGCCGCGTTTTGCCGTCGGCCAGCAGCACATCGACATGCTGTTGCACCTGATCGCGATCGCGGGCGGTAATGGTGCCGAACCACTGATTTCGGGCGCTGGTTTGCAGTGAAAAGCGGGAAATAGCGGCCAGCAGACTGTCAAGCGGCAGGGCGTCATCGTCGCTTAACACATCGAACGCTTTTTGCTGAATTTGGCCCAGCAAATCGTAAAGCTGGATCAGACGCTGACCATAGCGGGTTAATACCGCGCCGCCGCCGCCTTTGCCGCCCGTTGCGCGTTCAACCAGCATATGTTCACTAAGCTGGTTCATGTCGTTTATCGCATCCCAGGCGCTCTTATAGCTGATTCCCGCGTCTTTCGCGCCCTGACTAATCGAGCCGGAAAGCGCAATGTGTTTCAGCAGAGAGATACGTCGGGGATCGGCAAAAAGCTTTTGCTGAAGTTTCAGGGTAAGAAGGATTTCGGCCTGCATAACCAGCTCCTGGTAAAAAGACTATTGTGACTGAAAAGCGCGTCAGCGCAAAGCCGACCGCACAAAAGGGGAGTGCTTTTCTGTGTGATGCGGTTAAAATACAAAAAGGACTATATCTGGAGTTGCCCATGTTAGAGTTATTAAAAAGTCTGGTATTCGCCGTCATCATGGTACCGGTAGTGATGGCCATCATCCTCGGTCTGATTTACGGTCTGGGTGAGGTGTTCAACATTTTTTCCGGTATCGGTCAGAAAGACCAGTCCAGACAGAACCGCTGATTTCCCCAAACGCCCGCTCAGTCGGGCGTTTTTGTTACTCAAGATCCTGCTTTTCCTGCCGATATTTTCTGTGTTTAATCGTTAATGGGTATGAATAACCGCTGGGAAACCCCTGAGATTATCGTTATATTGTCGTTTACATAACGAAACGCACAAGGAGTTACAGATGGCGCATTCCTGGTTACGCCTGGTCGCAGGGGCGACATTATCTTTCGTCATCGCTGGTCATGCGCTGGCGGATGAAGGCAAGATCACCGTATTTGCCGCCGCGTCGCTAACGAACGCGATGCAAGACATTGCGGCAGAATATAAAAAAGAGAAAAATGTGGATGTGGTCTCCTCATTCGCCTCCTCTTCAACGCTGGCGCGCCAGATAGAAGCGGGCGCGCCGGCGGATCTGTTCATCTCTGCTGACCAGAAATGGATGGATTACGCAGCCGATAAAAAAGCGGTGGATACCACGACGCGCGAAACATTGCTTGGCAATAGCCTGGTGGTGGTGGCGCCGAAAGCCAGCGAGCAAAAACCGTTTACCATCGACAACAAAACGGACTGGATTCGTCTGCTGAACGGCGGACGTCTGGCAGTGGGCGATCCGCAACACGTACCGGCGGGAATTTATGCCAAAGAAGCGCTGCAAAAGTTGGGCGCATGGCAAACGCTTGAACCGAAACTGGCGCCGGGCGAGGATGTGCGCGGCGCGTTGGCGCTGGTCGAACGTAACGAAGCGCCTTTGGGCATTGTATACGGTTCTGATGCGGTCGCCAGCAAGGGGGTCAACGTGGTGGCGACGTTCCCGGAAGATTCACATAAAAAAGTGGAATACCCCATCGCTATCGTGGAGGGGCATAAAAATGCGACCGTCAGCGCGTTCTATGATTACCTGAAAGGACCGCAGGCCTCGGCAATCTTTAAACGTTATGGATTTACGACGAAGTAATGATACTGACCGATCCAGAATGGCAGGCTGTCCTTCTTAGCCTGAAAGTGTCTTCCCTGGCCGTGCTGTTTAGCCTGCCGTTTGGGATCTTTTTTGCCTGGTTACTGGTGCGATGCCGGTTTCCGGGCAAAGCCTTACTTGATAGCGTCCTGCATCTGCCGCTGGTGCTGCCGCCGGTGGTGGTCGGCTATCTGCTGTTGGTGTCGATGGGGCGACGCGGGTTTATTGGCCAGTGGCTGTATGACTGGTTCGGTCTCACGTTTGCCTTTAGCTGGCGCGGCGCCGTGCTGGCGGCGGCGGTGATGTCCTTCCCGCTGATGGTGCGGGCCATTCGGCTGGCGCTGGAGGGGGTGGATATCAAGCTTGAACAGGCCGCCAGAACGCTGGGCGCCGGGCGCTGGCGCGTTTTCCTGACTATCACCTTACCGCTTACCCTGCCGGGCATTATTGTCGGTACGGTGCTGGCGTTTGCCCGTTCGCTTGGCGAATTTGGCGCGACCATTACCTTTGTTTCCAATATTCCGGGCGAAACCCGCACCATACCTTCCGCCATGTATACCTTGATCCAGACGCCGGGCGGGGAGAGCGCGGCGGCGAGGCTGTGCGTGATTTCGATTGTATTAGCGCTGATTTCGCTGTTGATTTCTGAATGGCTGGCGCGGATTAGCCGTGAACGGACGGGGCGCTAACCATGCTGGAGCTTAATTTTTCCCAGACGCTGGGAACGCACTGTTTAACCCTCAACGAAACGCTGCCAGCCAGTGGGATCACGGCTATCTTTGGCGTCTCCGGCGCGGGAAAAACCTCGCTGATTAATGCCATCAGCGGTTTGACTCGCCCGCAAAAAGGACGCATCGCGCTGAATGGCCGGGTGTTGCATGACGCGGAAAACGGTATCTGTTTAACGCCGGAAAAGCGCCGCATCGGTTATGTTTTCCAGGATGCGCGCCTGTTCCCCCATTACAAAGTACGCGGCAATTTGCGCTACGGCATGGCGAAAAGCATGACCGGTCAGTTTGATAAGCTGGTGTCGCTGCTGGGAATTGAAGCGTTGCTTGATCGCCTGCCGGGGAGCTTGTCCGGCGGAGAAAAACAGCGCGTAGCGATAGGCCGGGCATTGCTCACTGCCCCGGAGTTGCTGCTGTTGGACGAACCGTTGGCCTCGCTGGATATCCCGCGAAAACGCGAATTACTGCCGTACCTGCAACGGCTGGCGCGAGAAATCAATATTCCCATGCTGTATGTCAGCCATTCTCTCGATGAAATTCTCCACCTGGCGGATAAAGTCATGGTGCTGGAGGATGGACAGGTTAAAGCGTTTGGCCCGCTGGAGGAGGTCTGGGGAAGCAGCGTTATGCACCCGTGGCTGCCGAAAGAGCAACAGAGCAGTATTCTGAAAGTCAGCGTGCTGGAGCATCACCCGCATTATGCCATGACCGCCCTGGCGCTTGGCGACCAGCACCTGTGGGTAAATAAACTCAATCAGCCGCTGCAATCCACACTGCGTATTCGTATACAGGCGTCGGATGTCTCGCTGGTACTACAGCCGCCGCAGCAGACCAGTATCCGCAACGTATTGCGGGCAAAAGTGGCAAATTGCTATGACGATAACGGACAGGTGGAAGTCCAGCTTGAGATAGGCGGCAGAACGCTGTGGGCGCGAATCAGCCCGTGGGCCAGGGATGAGCTGAATATCAAGCCTGGCCTGTGGCTTTACGCGCAGGTGAAAAGCGTTTCTATCACCGCCTGACTATAGCAGGTGGGTGTAAATAAATTTGGCGATGCTATCGGTAGTGTTATCGCCGATCACAACGTCAGCGCGCGCTTTCACCGTCTCATCGGCGTTGCCCATCGCAACGCCGGTGCCTGCCGCCTCCAGCATACTGATGTCGTTGTAGTTATCGCCGAAAGCGATCACATTTTTCATTGACCCTCCCTGCGCTTCTATCCACTGGGTAAGGCGCTTGCCTTTACTGTTGCCTTTGCGCGCGATATCCACCTGATCGTGCCATGACCATTCGCACTCCAGATCAAGCGCTTGTTCAACATGCTGACCGAACCGCTGTAGCCTGGGAATATCTTCATCGGTAAGCGCAAACTTCCACACGGCATTCACGTCGCGCGCCGCCTGCGCTAACGAAGAAACCTGTGTAAAGGTCGGACGTTGCTCCGGCGGCAAGGTCTGCGCCCACCGGGAGGTACGCACGACGTGACCGGTTGGGTGTTCGTAAAGCATAGCGTCATCAACATACATCAGGCCGTGAATCTGATGCTCATCCAGTAAATCAATCAACTGCAACGCCTTATCCACGGGCATAGGATCGGCATCCAGGACAGTTTTAGCTTGATAATCATACAAATAGGTGCCGTTGCAGCAAATAGCAGGTGTTTCCAGCGCCAGCGCCTGATAAAAAGGATGAATAGCAACGTGATGGCGACCAGTGACAATGATAAGTTGAAAACCCGCCTCTTTGGCGCGTGATAGCGCGTCAAGCGAGGAGGGGAGTAAGGTTTTATGCGGGGTTAATAATGTTCCGTCTAAATCGAGGGCAATCACGCGTGCAGTCATAATTTTTTCCAGATTAAGAGTAATAATTCCGTCTGTCGGCATGGTACACCGGGACGGTAAGCAGACAAAATTCTGCGTCTGAATTCAGCATTCGCCGTCAAAAGCGACTACGTTAAGCTGTGTCCTGTTATTGCAGCTACATGCCATATGCAAAGGAGTATTCATGAAACAAACAGTCTATACCGCCAGCCCTGAGAGCCAGCAAATTCACGTCTGGAGCCTGAACCACGAAGGGACGCTGACGCTGGTGCAGGTCGTGGATGTGCCCGGTCAGGTTCAGCCGATGGTGGTCAGTCCGGATAAACGCTACCTCTATGTCGGCGTGCGCCCGGAGTTTCGTGTCCTGGCGTATCGTATTGCGCCAGATGATGGCGCGCTGACGTTTGCCGCCGAATCCGCCCTGCCGGGTAGCCCGACCCATATTTCTACCGATCATCATGGTCGTTTTGTCTTTGTCGGATCGTATAACGCCGGTAATGTCAGCGTGACGCGCTTACAGGATGGCCTGCCGGTTGAGCTGGTGGATGTGGTGGAAGGGCTGGACGGCTGCCACTCGGCAAATATTACGCCTGATAACCGTACCCTGTGGGTGCCTGCGCTAAAACAGGATCGCATTTGTCTGTTTACGCTAAGCGATGACGGCCATCTGGTGGCCCAGGAGCCGGCGGAAGTAAATACAGTCGAAGGGGCAGGCCCGCGTCATATGGTCTTCCACCCGAATCGACAATATGCGTATTGCGTCAATGAACTGAACAGTTCGGTGGATGTCTGGCAGCTTAAAAATCCGCATGGTGAGATAGAGTGCGTACAAACCCTGGATATGATGCCCGCCGATTTTTCCGATACCCGCTGGGCGGCGGATATTCATATTACGCCGGATGGACGGCATTTGTATGCCTGTGACCGCACCGCCAGTCTGATTACCGTCTTTAGTGTCTCCGAAGACGGCAGCGTACTGAGCGTTGAAGGCTTCCAGCCGACGGAAGCCCAACCGCGCGGCTTTAATATCGACAATAGCGGGAAATACCTGATTGCTGCGGGTCAAAAATCACATCATATCGCGGTCTATGAAATTACGGGCACTCAGGGGTTGCTGACGGAAAAAGGCCGTTATGCCGTCGGCCAGGGGCCGATGTGGGTTGTGGTGAACGCGTACTAAAGCGCTGTGTGCCGGAGGGCGGCGGGATGCCTGATTAATTTCAATAAACATCGCTTGCAGTAAAACCACGGGCCGCCACATCTGCTGCGGCGGCCCGTTTATAAGCCTGAACCGGAACGGCGATTACTGCTTAGGTTCCGCCACCACTTTACTGCCTACACCGCGGTTGTTGTATTCCCACATGCGGTTGTAGTTAGTGTCGTTCAGATTACGCTGCACCTCGTCTTTGTCATCCACGGTTCCCGTATTTCCGGCAAACGGACGTTTCGAGATGACCGCGTCGGCCCACGGTTTGGCAACGTTGAAGCCCTCGTTAATCACGCTGTCGCGGATCACTACCTGACCGTTGGTGTTGGCGTCGACATCCAGCGAGCGGCCAAGCTGCGCAACGCCATCGCCGGAGGCGTTAAAGCGGCTGTTGATCGCCAAAAAGCCATAGTAAATATTGGACAGCGTCGCCGGGGCGAAAACGTAGGCTTCCTGCTGTGTGCGGGAGTTGACGACCTGGAAGTTGGTGTTATCGAACACCACGGCGCCGCGTCCGGAAACCATGTCCACATCGCCTTCAATATAGCTGTTCGTCACCAGCGTACGTGGCTGGCGATCGGTTTGCAGACGGTTCTGCACGCCGCTGTTGGTCACAAAGAAGGTGTTCTGGCGGCCAAGGATATTGACCTTGTTAATCTGGACTTTGTCGCCATCGGTACGCAACGCCACCGCCGGATGGTTTCCGGCATCGACGCTGTCGCCCAGCGTGTTCTCGATGGTCAGATTTTGTAGCTGCAGACCGTTATTCTGCGACCAGAACGCGGCAGAACACATTACACCGATCGTCGCGGCGTGTTTGCTTTGGCAGTTATCGAACATATACCAAGCGGGTTTACCAGGCATATATTTCCCGCCGGGATTCACCGCGCGGCGCCAGTCAGCGACACTCATTTCACCATCAATCGCCATCCCAATTTTCACATCGATCGGTTTTTCACCGGTCCCGTACAGGGTCAGACTTCCCGGCGCGGCGGGAACATACACGGTCCCCTGATAGTCGCCCGGCATAATAGCAATGTACTGGCGTTTGTTCGTGCGTTTAACCATTGCCGCATCGACCGCGGCCTGAATCGAGGTGTGCGTAACGCCTGGCGTACCTGCCGGCCCCACCACAAAGTCAGGCTGTGCGGGCAGGGTAATCGGCGACGGCGACCACGGGGCGGTATTCGGCGTCAGGGAGGCAAAATAGTGCGCCGCAACGAAGTTTTTCGCTTCATTTGCCGACAGAATGGGGCGCGAGGCGGTGCCAGGCGCGGTTTGATCGGAAGGGATCTGATCGGGTGGCGTAGAGCTACAGGCGCTCAGCGTCACGCCAAAAGCCAGTGCCAGCGCCAGACGGGAAACCGATAATGTATTCACAGGTTGCTCCGGGCTTGAAAAAGTTAAATGACATCCATTGAAGCCTGCTTTTTTATACTAAGTTGAACGAAACGGGAAGGCGAAAAGGTAAAAAGTTCCTTTTCAGGCTGGAAACACCTGTAGCATCAGATAGTTTTATCACAATTAAGCAACAACTTTCGCGCTTTGAGTTGACAACCCGGAGCAGAAAGAAAATAAATGTCTATACAACTCATGACAGGCAAGAGAGCGACAGGAATGCGGCAACTTTTACCGGGCGATACTGTCTGGCGAAACATCAGGCTGGCGACAATGGACCCGCAGCGGCAAGCCCCGTACGGGCTGGTGGATAACCAGGCGCTGATTGTACGCGGAGGGCATATTTGCGATATCGTGCCAGAGACGCAGCTTCCTGTCAGCGGGGACAATATCCATGATATGCAGGGACGACTGGTAACCCCGGGACTTATCGATTGCCACACGCATCTGGTGTTTGCCGGTAACCGCGCCGCAGAGTGGGAACAGCGGCTTAACGGCGCGTCATACCAGCATATTAGCGCTCAGGGTGGCGGCATTAACGCGACGGTATCAGCAACCCGCGCCTGTGCAGAAGAGACGCTCTACCTGCTGGCGCGCGAACGCATGATGCGCCTTGCCAGCGAAGGCGTTACGCTGCTGGAGATTAAATCCGGCTATGGTCTGGAGCTGGCGACAGAAGAAAAGCTGTTGCGCGTCGCTGCAAAACTTGCCGCCGAAAACGCTATCGACATTAGCCCCACGCTACTTGCCGCTCATGCTACGCCAGCGGAGTATCGTGACGACCCGGACGGCTACATCACTCTGGTCTGCGAGACGATGATTCCGCAGCTCTGGCAAAAAGGGTTATTTGATGCGGTAGACCTCTTTTGCGAGAGCGTCGGCTTTAATGTGGCGCAGAGTGAGCGCGTATTGCAGACGGCGAAGGCGTTAGGTATTCCCGTTAAAGGCCATGTTGAGCAGCTTTCGCTGTTGGGCGGCGCGCAGCTGGTGAGTCGTTATCAGGGTTTATCGGCGGATCATATCGAATATCTTGATGAAGCGGGCGTCGCGGCGATGCGTGACGGCGGTACTGTCGGCGTGTTGTTGCCCGGCGCGTTTTATTTTCTGCGCGAGACGCAGCGCCCGCCGGTCGAACTGCTGCGCCGCTATCAGGTGCCTGTCGCCGTCGCCAGCGATTTCAATCCCGGCACCAGCCCGTTTTGCAGTTTGCATCTGGCGATGAATATGGCCTGCGTACAGTTTGGTCTGACGCCGGAAGAGGCATGGGCGGGCGTTACTCGCCATGCCGCTCGCGCGCTGGGAAGACAGGCGACGCATGGGCAGATCAGGGCCGGCTACCGGGCGGATTTTGTGGTATGGGATGCTGAACAGCCGGTAGAGATAGTGTATGAGCCGGGGCGTAACCCTTTATATCAGCGGGTATACAGAGGAAAAATCTCATGACGCAATGGTATCCGGCTTCTCCGGCGCTTTGGCAGGGGCGCGATGACAGTATAGAAGCGCCGGATGCGCGGCGTCTGTTTCAGACCGTCACGCGCAGCGAGACCTTTTCCCCCGAAAACTGGCAGCAAAAGATCGCGTTAATGGGATTTGCCTGCGACGAGGGGGTAAAACGCAATGCAGGGCGTCCCGGCGCGGCAGGCGCCCCGGACGCGTTGCGTAAAGCGCTGGCGAATATGGCCAGCCACCAGGGACATGAACGGCTGGTGGATTTAGGCAATTGGGTTGCGCCGACGCCCGATCTGGAAGGCGCGCAGCAGGCCTTGCGCGATGCGGTAAGCCGCTGCCTGCGGGCCGGGATGCGCACGCTGGTGTTGGGCGGCGGGCATGAAACCGCGTTTGGACACGGCGCGGGGGTGCTGGACGTGTTTGCGCAGGAAAGCGTAGGGATCATTAATCTTGATGCGCATCTGGATCTCCGTCAGACCGACCGGGCAACATCCGGTACGCCGTTTCGTCAACTGGCGCAGCTATGCGACGCGCAGAGCCGCGCGTTTCATTATGCCTGTTTCGGCGTGAGCCGTGCGGCCAATACGCAGGCGTTGTGGCGGGAAACGCAGTGGCGGAATGTTACCGTGGTGGAGGATCTGGACTGCCATGACGCGCTGGCGCAGATGACGCAGTTTATCGACAAGGTGGATAAAATTTATCTGACTATCGATCTCGACGTATTGCCTGTCTGGGAAATGCCGGCCGTCTCCGCTCCCGCAGCGCTGGGCGTGCCACTGATACAGGTTCTGCGTTTAATTGAGCCGGTTTGCCGCAGCGGAAAATTACAGGCGGCGGATCTGGTTGAATTTAATCCACGCTTTGATGAAGATGGCGCAGCGGCGCGCGTGGCGGCGCGGCTTGGCTGGCAAATCGCGCACTGGTGGCGTTAATCTGTCATCCGGAAAACACTATCCGCATAAGGAAGGCTTCACGCATGTATTCATCCCGCTCCCGTTCTGCGCCTGCGCCTTTTTACGAAACGGTGAAACAGGACATCTGTAAAAAAATAGCCGACGGCGTCTGGCAGCCGCACGATCGCATTCCGTCGGAAGCTGAACTGGTCGCGCAGTATGGCTTTAGCCGAATGACCATCAACCGGGCGCTGCGTGAGCTGACGGATGAAGGGTGGCTGGTGCGTTTACAGGGCGTGGGGACGTTTGTCGCCGAACCAAAAGGCCAGTCCGCGCTGTTTGAAGTCCGCAGTATCGCCGAGGAGATTGCCGCCCGCCGTCATCAGCATCGTTGTGAGGTGCTCACGCTGGAGCGCGTGCGGGCAAACGCCATCCAGGCCAGCGCTCTCAACGTCAATGAGAGCGATGTCATTTTCCATTCCATCATGGTGCATTATGAAAACGATCTGCCGGTACAAATTGAAGATCGCTGCGTGAATGCGGATATTGCCGTGGATTATCTGACGCAGGATTACCGTCAGACCACGCCGCACGCTTATTTGTCGCGGATCGCGCCGCTAACGGAAGGGGAACATATTGTGGAGGCGGTGCGCGCCACGGCGCAAGAGTGCGCGTGGTTAACTATCAAAGAGCATGAGCCTTGTCTGCTCATTCGTCGTACAACCTGGTCCGCGTCGCGGATTGTTTCTCACGCCCGCTTACTTTTCCCCGGGTCGCGCTACCGGCTACAGGGACGATTTATCTCCTGAGCGGACTGCTGCCGGAAAACGTGATTGCTGACACAATATAACAAAATTGTATTATTTTTGTTAATTCTATTCTTGTGCTTACTTGTATAGACAAGTATATGTCTGATTCTTATCTGTGGGTCTGCGGCGGTGCCTGATAGTGGCGTTTTAGCGTTATTTGGCGATGGCAGATCGATAATAATGAGGAGTCATTGCTATGCCTGAAAGCAAGTATCGTCAGCAGACTATCCGCGCGCCCAGAGGCACGGTATTAACGGCGAAAAGCTGGCTGACAGAAGCCCCGCTGCGGATGTTAATGAATAATCTCGATCCTGACGTGGCGGAAAATCCGCATGAGCTGGTGGTCTACGGCGGGATTGGTCGCGCCGCGCGCAACTGGGAATGCTATGACGCTATTGTTGATGCGCTCACCCGGCTGGAGGCGGACGAAACGTTGCTTATTCAGTCTGGCAAACCGGTCGGCGTATTTAAAACGCACGACAACGCGCCGCGGGTATTAATCGCCAACTCCAACCTGGTTCCCCACTGGGCGACATGGGAACATTTTAACGAACTGGATGCGAAAGGGCTGGCGATGTACGGTCAGATGACGGCCGGAAGCTGGATCTATATCGGCAGCCAGGGAATCGTGCAGGGAACATACGAAACCTTTGTCGAGGCGGGGCGTCAGCACTATAACGGCACGCTGGCGGGACGCTGGGTGCTGACCGCCGGGCTGGGCGGCATGGGCGGCGCGCAACCGCTAGCCGCGACGCTGGCCGGAGCGTGTTCGCTGACGATTGAATGCCAGCAAAGCCGTATCGATTTTCGTCTGCGTACTCGCTACGTGGATGAGCAGGCCGCCACGCTGGATGACGCGTTGGCCCGCATTACGCGCTACACCCGCGAGGGGAAAGCCGTGTCCGTCGCCCTGTGCGCGAACGCGGCGGATATCCTGCCGGAACTGGTTAATCGCGGCGTGCGCCCGGACCTGGTGACCGATCAGACCAGCGCCCACGATCCGCTACATGGCTATTTACCCTCCGGCTGGCGCTGGGAGGAGTATCAGAAAAACGCGCAATCCGATCCCCACGGGACGATGCAGGCAGCGAAACGTTCCATGGCGGCGCATGTTCGGGCGATGCTGGCGTTCAGTCAAATGGGCGTGCCGACCTTTGACTATGGCAACAATATTCGCCAGATGGCGAAAGAGATGGGGGTGGAAAACGCCTTTGATTTTCCGGGATTTGTGCCAGCCTATATTCGTCCGCTGTTCTGTCGTGGCATCGGGCCGTTTCGCTGGGTGGCGCTGTCCGGCGATCCGCAGGATATCTATAAAACCGATGCCAAAGTCAAAGAGATAGTGGCTGAGGATAAACATCTGCATCACTGGCTGGATATGGCGCGCGAGCGCATTCATTTTCAGGGGCTACCGGCGCGTATCTGCTGGGTAGGTCTGGAGTGGCGGCAAAAACTGGGGCTGGCGTTCAACGAAATGGTGCGTTGCGGTGAGGTATCCGCGCCTATTGTGATTGGCCGCGATCACCTGGATTCCGGTTCTGTCGCCAGCCCTAACCGTGAAACCGAAGCGATGCGCGACGGTTCCGACGCGGTTTCCGACTGGCCGCTGTTAAATGCGTTGCTGAATACCGCCAGCGGGGCGACATGGGTATCGCTCCATCATGGCGGCGGGGTGGGGATGGGGTTTTCGCAACACGCCGGTATGGTGATTGTCTGTGATGGCACTGACGAGGCCGCCGCGCGTATTCGCCGCGTGTTACACAACGATCCGGCGACGGGCGTCATGCGCCATGCCGATGCCGGATATGATCTCGCGGTGGAATGCGCTGTTGAGCAAGGTCTGAATTTACCGATGGTTGCGGCGACGCAGGGGAAAGGCTGATATGAACACCATAACACTCACTCCGGGGCAGTTAAGCCTCTCTCAACTGTACGATGTCTGGCGTCATCCGGTACAGCTTCGGCTGGACGCCAGCGCCATTGACGGCATTAACGCCAGCGTCGCGTGCGTCAATGATATCGTTGCCGAAGGGCGTACCGCCTACGGCATCAACACCGGTTTCGGCCTGCTGGCGCAGACGCGCATCGCTGATGAAGACTTGCAAAATCTACAGCGATCGTTGGTGCTGTCTCACGCCGCGGGCGTAGGCGACCCACTGGATGACGCGATGGTGCGTCTGATCATGGTATTGAAAATCAATAGTCTGGCGCGCGGGTTTTCCGGGATTCGGTTGAGCGTGATAGAAGCGCTCATCGCTCTGGTGAATGCCGGCGTGTATCCGCTGATTCCGGCAAAAGGGTCGGTTGGCGCGTCGGGCGACTTAGCGCCGCTGGCGCATCTGTCGCTGACGCTGCTTGGCGAAGGAAAAGCGCGCTGGCAGGGCGAATGGCTTCCGGCGCAGACGGCGCTAAAAAAGGCCGGACTGGAGCCTGTCGCGCTGGCGGCCAAAGAGGGGCTGGCGCTGCTTAACGGCACCCAGGCGTCGACGGCCTTCGCGCTGCGTGGTTTGTTTGAGGCACAGGAGTTATTTGCCTCCGCCGTTGTCTGCGGCGCGCTGACTACCGAAGCCGTACTAGGATCGCGCCGTCCTTTTGATGCGCGCATTCATGCCGCGCGCGGACAACAGGGGCAAATTGACGTCGCGCGGTTGTTCCGGCATCTGCTGACCGATACCAGCGCCATTGCTGAATCACATCACCACTGTCATAAAGTTCAGGACCCGTATTCCCTTCGCTGCCAGCCGCAGGTAATGGGCGCTTGTCTGACCCAGTTACGTCAGACGAAAGAGGTACTGCTGGCTGAGGCCAACGCGGTGTCCGATAATCCGCTGGTCTTTGCCGATGCGGGGGAGGTGATCTCCGGCGGTAACTTCCATGCTGAACCGGTTGCCATGGCGGCGGATAATCTGGCGCTGGCGATAGCGGAAATCGGCGCGCTATCGGAGCGGCGCATTGCGCTGATGATGGATAAACATATGTCGCAGTTACCGCCGTTTCTGGTGAAAAATGGCGGCGTTAATTCCGGTTTTATGATTGCCCAGGTCACCGCCGCAGCGCTCGCCAGCGAGAATAAAGCGCTGGCGCACCCGCACAGCGTGGATAGCCTGCCGACCTCGGCGAATCAGGAAGATCATGTCTCAATGGCCCCGGCGGCAGGACGGCGACTCTGGGAAATGGCGGCGAATACCCGCGGCATCATTGCCGTGGAGTGGCTGGCTGCCTGTCAGGGGATAGATTTACGGGAAGGGTTAACCTCCAGCCCGTTACTGGAACAGGCGCGGCAGACACTACGCGAGCGGGTGGCGCACTATACGCAGGATCGTTTTTTCGCACCCGATATTGAGTGTGCGACGGCGCTGCTGGCGCAAGGCGCATTACAGCGTCTGGTGCCGGACTTTATGTGAATGCTGCCGGATGGCGAGGCGCGTATTCGGCTTACCCAACCCGTTGGCAGGATAAGACGTTTACGCCGCCATCCGGCACAGCGTTTAACTGAACATCGCCGTGATCGAGGCGCTGGCGAGCGAATGGAAATGCACGTTAAAGCCGACCATCGCGCCGCTGGCGTCTTCATCAACCTCAAGACGCTCGACGTCCAGCGCGTGAACCGTAAAGATATAGCGGTGCGTTTCCCCTTTAGGCGGCGCCGCGCCGCCGTAGCCCGCTTTACCGAAATCGGTACGCGTCTGAATGACGCCGTCTGGTACGGCCACCAGGCCTGAGCCGAACCCCTGGGTCAGTACGCGCGTATCCGCCGGGAGGTTCACCACCACCCAGTGCCACCAGCCGGAGCCGGTCGGCGCGTCGGGATCGTAACAGGTCACGACAAAACTTTTGGTGCCCATCGGCACGTCGTCCCAGGCCAGATGCGGCGAAATATTATCGCCATCATAGCCCATACCGTTAAAAACGTGGCGATGAGGAAGTTTATCTCCATCGCGCAAATCGTTGCTGATAAGTTTCATGCGCTCTCCTTTTGACTCACCAGAAGTGTAGCCAGAAGCAGCATCGCTTACCGCTGATTAATGGCTAAAAAATGTTTCATTGTGTACCGCGTCATTGACCGCCTGGGTCAAACAGCGCAGTTGATCCGGACGAATAATGTAGGGCGGCATCAGGTAGATTAGCTTGCCGAACGGCCTGATCCAGACGCCTTGCCCGACGAAGAAGCGTTGAAGCGCCGCCATATTGACCGGATGCGTGGTTTCAACCACCCCAATCGCGCCCAACACCCGCACATCCGCCACCCAGGGAGAACTTTGCGCGGGGGCTAACTCAGCGTGTAACTGAGACTCGATAGACGCCACCTGCTGACGCCATTCGCCGCTTTCCAGCAGCGTCAGGCTGGCGCAAGCGACGGCGCAGGCCAGCGGATTCCCCATAAACGTCGGGCCATGCATAAAACACCCCGCCTCGCCGTTGCTAATAGTCTCTGCAACCTGGCGTGTCGTGAGCGTTGCCGAGAGGGTCATGGTGCCGCCGGTTAAGGCTTTGCCGAGACACAGAATATCCGGCGCGATCCCGGCGTGCTCGCAGGCGAACAGTTTGCCGGTACGGCCAAACCCGGTGGCTATTTCATCGGCAATCAGCAGAATGCCTTCGCGATCGCACATGTTACGAATACGCCTGAGCCATTGTGAATGATATATGCGCATCCCGCCCGCGCCCTGAACGATAGGTTCCAGAATCACGGCGGCGATTTCATGGCGATGCGCGGCCATCAGGCGGGCAAATGGCGCGATGTCGCTTTCATCCCATTCGCCATCCATCCGGCTTTGCGGCGCCGGCGCGAACAGATTTTCCGGCAGATAGCCTTTCCACAAGCTGTGCATGGAGTTATCCGGATCGCACACCGACATCGCGCCGAACGTGTCGCCATGATAACCGTGGCGAAACGTCAGAAAACGCTGACGCGATTCGCCCCGCGCCTGCCAGTACTGCAGCGCCATCTTCATGGCCACTTCTACCGACACCGAACCGGAGTCGGCCAGAAAGACACACTCCAGCTGCTCAGGCGTTATCGCGACCAGCTTACGGCACAGATTCACCGCAGGTTGATGGGTTATGCCGCCGAACATGACATGCGACATGGCGTCAATTTGCGCTTTCATCGCCGCGTTCAATTGCGGGTGGTTATAACCATGAATGGCCGCCCACCAGGAGGACATCCCCTCAATCAGGCGTTCGCCCGAGGCGAGAACCAACTCGCAGCCTTCGGCCCGCTCAACGGGATATACCGGCAGCGGCGAGGTCATGGAAGTGTAAGGATGCCAAATATGGCGTTTATCGAAGGCCAGATCGTCCGTTGTCATAATCGACTTGTAAACAAAATTAAAAAGATTTAGGTTTACGAGTCTACACCATATCAAAAACAAACAACATATTTTGGAGAAGCCCGATGGCTCGCCACCCACGCTGGACACTGTCGCAAGTAACCGAATTATTTGAAAAACCACTGCTGGAATTGCTGTTTGAAGCGCAGCAAATTCATCGCCAGCATTTCGATCCGCAGCAGGTACAGGTTAGTACGCTGCTGTCCATCAAAACCGGCGCCTGCCCGGAGGATTGTAAATACTGCCCGCAGAGCTCGCGCTATAAAACCGGGCTGGAAGCCGAGCGTTTAATGGAAGTGGAGCAGGTACTGGACTCCGCCCGTAAAGCGAAAAACGCCGGTTCGACCCGCTTCTGTATGGGGGCGGCCTGGAAGAATCCGCATGAACGCGATATGCCTTATCTGGAGCAGATTGTACAGGGCGTCAAAGCGATGGGGCTGGAAACCTGTATGACGCTCGGTATGTTGAACGAGAGCCAGGCGCAGCGTCTGGCTAACGCCGGGCTGGATTACTACAACCACAACCTCGATACCTCGCCGGAGTTTTACGGCAATATCATCACTACCCGTACCTATCAGGAGCGCCTCGACACGCTGGAAAAAGTCCGTGAAGCAGGGATTAAAGTGTGCTCCGGCGGCATTGTGGGTCTGGGCGAAACGGTTACCGATCGCGCCGGACTGTTGTTGCAGTTGGCGAACCTGCCGACACCGCCGGAAAGCGTGCCAATCAACATGCTGGTGAAGGTGAAAGGCACACCGCTTGCGGATAACGATGACGTGGATGCGTTTGATTTTATTCGTACTATCGCCGTGGCGCGCATCATGATGCCGACTTCATACGTGCGTCTTTCCGCAGGACGTGAACAGATGAACGAGCAGACCCAGGCGATGTGCTTTATGGCCGGGGCGAACTCGATTTTCTATGGCTGCAAATTGTTAACTACGCCAAATCCGGCAGAGGACAAGGATCTGCAGTTATTCCGTAAGCTGGGGCTGAATCCGCAGCAGACCAGAGTGCTGGCGGGCGATAACGAGCAGCAGCAACGTCTGGAGCAGACGCTGATGACGCCTGACACCGATGATTATTACAACGCGGCAGCCTTATGAGTTGGCAACAACGCGTCGACGATGCGCTGACGGCGCGTCGGGCGACGGATACGTTGCGCCGCCGCTATGTGGTGTCGCAGGGCGCCGGACGCTGGCTGGTAGCGAACGGGCGACAGTATCTTAACTTCTCCAGCAATGATTACCTCGGCTTAAGTCAACACCCGCAGATTATTCGCGCCTGGCAACAGGCAGCGATGCGTTTTGGCGTCGGCAGCGGCGGGTCGGGTCATATCAGCGGTTATTCCGTGGCGCACCGGGCGTTAGAGGAGGAACTGGCGCAATGGTTAGGATATCCGCGCGCGCTACTGTTTATCTCTGGCTTTGCGGCGAATCAGGCGGTCATTACCGCCTTAATGAAAAAAAATGACCGGATTGTGGCCGACAGGTTGAGTCATGCTTCCCTGCTGGAGGCCGCCAATCTGAGTCCGGCGCAGCTTCGCCGCTTTATCCATAACGATACGCAGCATCTGTCGCGTTTACTGCAATCGCCCTGCGTGGGTCAGCAACTGGTGGTGACAGAAGGTGTATACAGCATGGACGGCGACAGCGCGCCGCTGGCGGAAATCCAGCACATTGCCCGCAGGCATCATGCCTGGCTGTTGGTTGATGATGCGCACGGCATCGGCGTGACTGGCGATGAGGGGCGGGGCACCTGCTGGCAACGGGGGGTGAAGCCTGAGTTGCTGGTGGTGACTTTCGGTAAGGGGTTTGGCGTCAGCGGCGCAGCGGTGCTCTGCTCGGAAAGCGTCGCGGATTATCTGCTGCAATTTGCCCGCCATCTGGTTTACAGCACCAGTATGCCGCCCGCCCAGGCGCAGGCGTTAAGCGCCTCGCTGGCGGTGATCCGTAGCGATGAAGGTGGTGAACGGCGCGAAAAACTCGCCGCTCTGGTTCAGCGCTTTCGGGCCGGCGTTAACGCGTCCCGATTTACGCTACTGAATGCCCATAGCGCCATCCAGCCGTTAATCTTGGGCGATAACAGCCGTGCATTGCGCCTGGCGGAGGCGCTACGTCAACAAGGATGCTGGGCGACGGCGATTCGTCCGCCGACGGTGCCTGTCGGTACGGCGCGCCTGCGCTTAACGTTAACGCAGGCGCATGAAGCGTGCGATATAGACCGTCTGCTGGAGGTGCTGCATGGCGCAGGTGAATAAGCAGGCTATTGCGGCGGCGTTTGGCCGGGCCGCATCGCAATATGAACAACACGCCTCTTTGCAGCAACACAGCGCGGATGCGCTGCTGACGCTGTTGGCAGGCCGCCAGTTTGCCAGTGTGTTGGACGCAGGCTGCGGCCCTGGACGTATGAGTCGTTACTGGCGAGAGCGGGGGAGCGAAGTGACCGCCCTGGATCTTTCGCTGGCGATGCTGCAACAGGCGCGCGATCGTCAGGCGGCGCATCACTATTTGCTGGCGGATATCGAAGCGATTCCCCATGACGCCGAAGTTTTTGACCTGGCCTGGAGCAACCTGGCGGTCCAGTGGTGCGGCGATTTACGTGATGCGTTGAGCGAGTTGTATCGGGTTGTACGGCCCGGCGGCGTGGTGGCGTTTACCACCTTGTGCCAGGGGTCGTTGCCGGAGCTGCGTCAGGCATGGCAGGCCGTCGATAATCGCGCTCACGCGAATAGCTTTTTGCCGGAAGAGGCAATTGACCACGCGCTGCGCGGCTGGCGGGCGTCTCGTCATACTCAGGCGATGACATTGTGGTTTGAGGATGCCCTGAGCGCGATGCGCTCGCTTAAAGGCATTGGCGCCACCCATCTTCATGAAGGGCGGGAGTCGGATGTATTAACCCGCGCCCGGCTTAGACAGATTCAACTGGCATGGCCGCAGCGGCAGGGGAAATATCCGCTGACGTACCATCTTTTTATGGGAGTGATTGAACGTGACTAAACGCTATTTTGTGACCGGTACTGATACTGAAGTCGGTAAAACGGTTGCCAGTTGCGCCTTATTGCAGGCCGCAACGCAGTTAGGTTATCAAACCGTAGGCTATAAGCCCGTCGCTTCCGGCAGCGAAATGACAACCGACGGGCTACGCAATAGCGATGCCCTGGCCTTGCAGCGTAACAGCAGCCTGCCGCAACCTTATTCCGCTATCAATCCTTATACTTTTGCCGAGCCTACCTCTCCCCACATCGTTAGCGCCGACGAAGGCCGGGCGATAGACGCGGCGGTGTTATCACGCGGATTGCGAACGCTGGAGGCGCAGGCAGACTGGGTGTTGACAGAAGGGGCGGGCGGCTGGTTTACACCGCTCTCTGCCACGCTGACGTTTGCCGACTGGGTACAGACGGAACAGCTGCCGGTGATTCTGGTTGTTGGCGTCAAGCTGGGCTGTATTAATCACGCCATGCTGACGGCGCTGGCGGTAGAACAGGCCGGATTACCACTTGTCGGATGGATAGCCAACGACATACAGCCGCCGGGCGCGCGTCATGGTGAATATCTCGCGACGCTTCGCCGCGTCATACCGGCCCCGCTGTTAGGGGAAATCCCGTGGCTGGGCGTTTCTCCATCGCAGGCGGCGACAGGACAGTATCTGGACCTCAGCCCCCTGGAACGCGCCTGACCGCGCTTAAAAACCGCCTTCTTGCAGGATCAGACGATCCTGCTGTTCTTTCGCCAGACCCTCCTGACGTCGCCATGCTAAAAATGTGCAAAATGTGAGCGTCTACGCCTCAATTTTTCCCTTCTCGTTAGCCAATAATCTGCCAAAAATAGCGATAATTTTTTTTTATCGCCCGGCGAAAACGTCAAGGGCTGATTTTGCCAGGCGGCAGGGGATACGGGCTGGAAGCAGTTATCCACTATTCCTGTGGATAACCTTGTGTATTAGAGTTAGAAAACACAACGTAAGCGAGAGGCGACGCGGCCTGCGACTAAATTGGCGCGAAAGACGGCTTGAGAAAATATCCCTTTTCAGACAGCAAGTTATATAAAATCAATGGTTGTAAAGGAAGGGGGATACGTTGACATAAAACTTTCATCATCCGACTTGACAAATGTTAAAAAAGACTCTGGTCTGGGGATAACCAGCACACTGCTGGAATTTTACCCCGCGACTGTCTATGTTTTACCTCTAAATAGCGTGGGGTATCTGCCGATAGCCATTATACACTGAAGTGTTACTGTTTTTTCATCCAGTATTTTTTATTGGCAATATTCACCGTCGAGAGTAAAATTACACCCCTGCCCGCTCACTCCTTCAGGTAGCCGCTCATGAGTAAACCGTTCAAACTGAATTCCGCTTTTAAACCTTCTGGCGATCAGCCGGACGCTATACGTCGTCTGGAAGAGGGGCTGGAGGACGGGCTGGCGCATCAGACGTTATTGGGCGTGACCGGCTCCGGGAAGACATTCACCATCGCCAACGTCATTGCGGACTTGCAGCGGCCAACGATGGTGCTTGCGCCCAATAAAACCCTGGCGGCGCAGCTCTACGGCGAAATGAAAGAGTTTTTCCCGGAAAACGCGGTGGAGTATTTCGTCTCCTACTATGACTACTATCAACCGGAAGCGTATGTGCCAAGTTCGGATACGTTTATCGAAAAAGACGCTTCGGTAAACGAACATATTGAGCAAATGCGGTTGTCGGCAACGAAAGCGTTGCTTGAGCGACGCGATGTCGTGGTGGTGGCTTCCGTGTCCGCGATTTACGGTCTGGGCGATCCGGATCTCTACCTGAAAATGATGCTGCATCTGACGGTGGGAATGCTGATTGACCAGCGCGCGATTTTGCGTCGGCTGGCGGAATTGCAATACACCCGTAACGATCAAGCTTTTCAGCGTGGTACCTTTCGCGTGCGCGGCGAAGTGATCGACATCTTCCCGGCTGAATCTGACGATATCGCGCTACGCGTTGAGCTGTTTGATGAAGAAGTGGAACGCCTGTCGCTGTTCGACCCGTTAACCGGGCAGGTAGAGTCAACGGTGCCACGTTATACCATCTATCCCAAAACGCACTACGTGACGCCGCGCGAGCGTATTCTGCAGGCGATGGAAGAGATAAAAGATGAGCTGGCGGACAGGCGTAAAGTCTTGCTGGCAAATAATAAGCTGCTTGAAGAGCAGCGATTAAGCCAGCGCACGCAGTTCGATTTAGAGATGATGAACGAGCTGGGCTACTGCTCAGGCATTGAAAACTATTCCCGCTTTCTGTCGGGCCGCGGGCCGGGCGAACCGCCGCCAACCTTGTTCGATTATCTGCCCGCCGACGGACTGCTGGTGGTGGATGAGTCTCATGTCACCATCCCGCAGATAGGCGGCATGTATCGCGGCGACCGGGCGCGCAAAGAGACGCTGGTCGAGTATGGCTTCCGTCTGCCTTCGGCGCTGGATAACCGTCCGCTGAAGTTTGAGGAGTTTGAAGCCTTAGCGCCGCAAACTATCTATGTTTCCGCCACGCCCGGCAACTATGAGCTGGAAAAATCTGGTGATGAGGTGGTGGATCAGGTCGTGCGACCGACCGGGCTGCTGGACCCGATTATTGAAGTGCGTCCGGTGGCGACCCAGGTGGACGATCTGCTGTCCGAAATTCGTCAGCGTGCGGCCATTAATGAGCGTGTCCTTGTCACTACGCTTACCAAACGGATGGCGGAAGATTTGACCGAATATCTGGAAGAACACGGCGAGCGCGTGCGTTACCTGCACTCAGATATTGATACCGTGGAGCGCATGGAAATCATCCGCGATTTGCGTCTGGGCGAGTTTGACGTTCTGGTGGGGATTAACCTGCTGCGCGAAGGGCTGGATATGCCGGAAGTCTCGCTGGTGGCGATTCTGGACGCCGATAAAGAGGGCTTCCTGCGCTCCGAGCGCTCCCTGATTCAGACCATAGGACGCGCGGCGCGTAACGTTAATGGTAAAGCGATTCTGTATGGCGATAAAATCACGCCGTCGATGGCGAAGGCGATTGGCGAAACCGAGCGACGTCGCGAGAAGCAGCAGAAGTACAACGAAGAGCACGGTATCACTCCGCAGGGGCTGAATAAAAAAGTGGTCGACATCCTGGCGCTGGGGCAGAACATTGCGAAAACCAAAGCGAAGGGGAAAGGCAAGGGCCGTTCTACGGCAAAAGCCGGAATTGTCGAACTGGATATGACGCCGAAAGCGTTGCAGCAGAAAATTCATGAACTGGAAGGGCAAATGATGCAGCACGCGCAAAATCTGGAGTTTGAAGAAGCCGCGCAAATTCGCGACCAGTTGCACCAGTTACGCGAGTTGTTTATCGCGGCGTCCTGACAATGTGTCGATCGGCAGCGAGTCATCGTTACCATGGCTCGCTTTTGAGAATTTCAGTGCAATAGTAAGGGCTAAGTCAGTCAGGAATGAAAAACAGTGACAGGCTTTGACTAACGGGATTGTCGAAAAACTCAAAACATCAATGGGGTAGCTAGTTTAATCACAACTGAAGAAAATTAGCGTTGAGGCTGAACCCAACGCTAATTTTCCCTCTCTCCTCGGCTATGAAAAAAAACGCCCCGTATTATCGGTATAGCTATCCTTATGATCGTCATTTTAATCTTATGTGAGTTCGTTGAAAGCGTGTCATGGCAACAGATTACATCATTCTACTTAAAAAAGAGGTGATGGAAGCGCGAGCATTTATAAGTCAAGCGCTGCAAATACTGAATGATTTGTCCGAAATAATGATGACTATGACCTCTTGTTTAAAGTTGAGAATATCCTTATCTGTTACTTTAGGTTACGTTCAGATCAGGTAGGGAAAATATGTTTAATATTACTAATATACAATCTACGGCAAGGCATCAAAGTATTAGCAATGAGGCATCAACAGAGGTGCCTTTAAAAGAAGAGATATGGAATAAAATAAGTGCCTTTTTCTCTTCAGAACATCAGGTTGAAGCACAAAGCTGCATCGCTTATCTTTGTCATCCACCTGAAACCGCCTCGCCAGAAGAGATCAAAAGCAAGTTTGAATGTTTGAGGGAGTTAGCCTTCCCGGCGTATGCGGATAATATTCAGAGTAATAGAGGGGGGACAGACCAATACTGTATTTTGAATGAAAATAGTCAGGAAATTCTGTCTATAATTTTTAATACAGAGGGCTATACCGTTGAGGGAGGGGGAAAGTCAGTCACCTATACCCGTGTAACAGAAAGCGAGCAGGCGAGTAGCGCTTCCGGCTCCAAAGTTGCTGTGAATTATGAGTTAATCTGGTCTGAGTGGGTAAAAGAGGCACCAGCGGAAGAGGCAGCAAATCGTGAAGAAGCCGTACAACGGATGCGTGACTGCCTGAAAAATAATAAGACGGAACTCCGTCTGAAAATATTAGGACTTACCACTATACCCGCCTGTATTCCTGAGCAGATAACTACTCTGACACTCGATAACAATGAACTGAAAAGTTTGCCGGAAAATTTACAGGGAAATATAAAGACCCTGTATGCCAGCAGTAATCGGCTAACCAGTATCCCTGCCACGTTACCGGATACCATACAGAAAATGGAGCTGAGCATTAACCGTATTACTGAATTACCGGAACGTTTGCCTTCAGCGCTTCAATCGCTGGATCTTTTCCATAATAAAATTAGTTCTTTACCTGAAAATCTACCTGAGGAACTTCGGTACCTGAGCGTTTATGATAACCGCATAAGGACACTGCCAGAACATCTTCCGTCAGGGATTACCCATTTGAATGTGCAGAGTAATTCGTTAACCGCTCTGCCTGAAACATTGCCGCCGGGCCTGAAGAATCTGGAGGCCGGCGAAAATGCCTTAACCAGTCTGCCCGCATCGTTACCACCAGAATTACAGTTCCTGGATGTAAGTAAAAATCAGATTACTGTTCTGCCTGAAACACTACCTCCCACGATAACAACGCTGGACGTTTCCCGTAACGCATTGAGTAATCTACCGGAAAACCTCCCGGCGGCATTACAAATAATGCAGGCCTCTCGCAATCGCCTGGTCCGTCTCCCGGAGTCGTTACCCCATTTTCGTGGTGAAGGACCTCAACCTACAAGAATAATCGTAGAACGTAATCCTTTTTCAGAACGAACAATACAGAATATGCAGCGGCTAATGTCCTCTGTGGGTTATCAGGGACCCCGGGTATTGTTTGCCATGGGCGACTTTTCAATTGTTCGGGTAACTCGACCACTGCATCAAGCTGTCCGGGGGTGGCTAACCAATCTCGAGGAGGAAGACGTCAACCAATGGCGGGCGTTTGAGACGGAAGTAAACGCGGCAGCCTTCAGCATGTTTCTGGATCGTCTTGGCGATACGCAGAACACCCGACATTCGGATTTTAAGGAGCAAGTCTCCGCCTGGCTAATGCGCCTGGCTGATGATAGCACACTAAGAGAAACCGCATTTATTATAGCGATGGATGCAACGATAAGCTGTGAAGATCGGGTCACACTGGCATACCACCAAATGCAGGAAGCGACGTTGGTTCATGATGCTGAAAGAGGCGTCTTTGATAGCCACTTAGCGGAACTGATTATGGCGGGGCGTGAAATCTTTCGGCTGGAGCAAATAGAATCGCTCGCGAGAGAAAAGGTAAAACGGCTGTTTTTTATTGACGAAATCGAAGTATTTCTGGGTTTTCAGAATCAGTTACGAGAGTCGCTGTCGCTGACAACAATGACCCAGGATATGCGATTTTATAACGTTTCGGGTATCACTGAGTCTGACCTTGACGAGGCGGAATTAAGGATAAAAATTGCTGAAAATAGGGATTTTCACAAATGGTTTGCGCTGTGGGGGCCGTGGCATAAAGTGCTGGAGCGTATAGCGCCAGAAGAGTGGCGTGAAATGATGGCTAAAAGGGCTGAGTATATTGAAACGGATGAGTATCAGAGCCGGGTCAATGCTGAACTGGAAGCGTTAGGAATAGCGGGTGATCCTGACGCAGAGCGCATGGCTGGGATGCGGATAATGGAAGAGATCAATCAGACCCACTTTACTGGGATCATGGAGAATATATTGCTGAAAAAAGAGGTGAGCTCGCTCATGAGCGCCTACTGGCGATAGCTGAACGCAGTTTATCAGAAGGGGGAGAGAGCCTGTTTACCCTTCGGTGTAAACAGGCATCTGATAAGCGCAGCGTCGTCGGTAAACGGGCTTAACCCAACGCCTGTAGCGCTTTTTCCAGCGCATTGTGTAGTAACTGACGATCGTGGCGATAGGGGATATCGCTGGCCTCCAGCACTTCCTGAATCACCACCCGATCGTTCACCGCACTGACGTCAACTTGCGGTCCAACCACCACTGCGTCAATGACTTTTTTGCCAATATATTGCTCCATCATCGCCAGCTTATCGACCAGCGTTAAACTGGCGGCGGGCAGACTCAGTTCGCGGCCCAGATTGCCGATATACACCATTGGCGCCGGGGTGCGCCGCAGCGCCTGCGCCAGTTCATCAAGCAGCAGGCAAGGCATCAGGCTGGTATAAAAACTGCCAGGGCCAATCAGAATCAGATCCGCGTCATTAATGGCCTGTACCGCTTCCCGCGTCGCCGGAACGTTTGGCGTTAACATGATCTCCTGCGGCGGCGTCGCTAACTGATCGATATTCACCTCGCCATAAATCTCATGCCCCTGATCGTCAATCGCCATCAGATCTACCGGTAGCTCCGACATCGGGATCAGCTGCGCGTCCACTTTAAGCAGATTACGAATTAAATTAATCGCTTCCAGAGGCCGCACGCTCAGGTGATCTAACGCCTTTAACATCAAATTTCCGAGGTTATGACCAGAAAGTTCGCCATTACCGCCAAAACGATACTCAAACATAGCGGATGCGACGCTGGGTTCGGTTATTAACTGATTCAGACAGTTGCGCATATCGCCCCAGGCGATTCCGCCTTCCGAGCGGCGAATACGGCCAGTTGACCCCCCGTTATCTGTGGTAGTCACAATGCCGGTCAGGCGCGAACCTAATGAAGAAAGCGAGGAGAGGACGCGTCCTAATCCATGCCCTCCGCCGAGGGCAACGACACGATCAAGGTCAGCCAGCGTACGATTGCGCATAAAAATTCCTGAAGTCAAATAAGCAGCGCTACAGTAGCGCAAGTCGCGGGTTTTCAGCAATTAGCCGACCGGCTAAAAGACAATTAATTATTCCCGACTACCCCTTTATAGCGAGGGCGTTACCACGGCTAAATGATATATATCAATGTAAAAGTGTGATTTTCACGTATTCTGTCGCTAAATAGCACGATCATATCGCTATGTATATGTTTATATAGCGAAAGCGTGATGGCGAAATTGTCATTTACACGCTAGTATCGGCGTAACCACAGTAAACACTCTAGCCTCTGCACCTGGGTCATTTTTGATATGGTGCTTTGGCCGTGACAACGTTTAACGTTTGCCACCAGGGCGCAGGAAGAAATGACTCCGCCTCCCGTATTTGGAAAGGTGTACATGGCTTCACAACTTACCGATGCTTTCGCGCGTAAGTTTTACTACTTGCGTTTGTCGATTACCGATGTGTGCAACTTTCGTTGCACCTACTGTCTGCCGGATGGCTACAAACCTGGCGGCGTCACTAACAACGGTTTCCTTACCGTCGATGAAATTCGTCGCGTTACGCGCGCTTTTGCCAGTCTTGGCACGGAAAAGGTGCGTCTTACCGGCGGCGAGCCTTCATTACGCCGCGATTTTACCGACATCATTGCCGCCGTGGGTGAAAATGATGCTATTCGCCAGATCGCGGTGACCACTAACGGTTATCGACTGGCGCGCGATGCCGCGAACTGGCGCGAAGCGGGGCTGACGGGCGTCAATGTTAGCGTGGATAGTCTGGATGCGCGTCAGTTCCATGCGATTACCGGTCAGGACAAATTCCGCCAGGTGATGGCGGGCATCGATGCCGCCTTTGACGCCGGTTTCGAAAAGGTGAAAGTCAACACCGTGCTGATGCGCGACGTGAATCACCATCAGTTGGATACCTTCCTTGCCTGGATTCAGCCTCGCCCCATTCAGCTACGCTTCATTGAACTTATGGAGACGGGCGAGGGGAGCGATCTCTTCCGCAAACATCATATTTCGGGTCAGGTATTACGCGACGAGCTGATTAAGCGCGGTTGGATCCACCAGCTCCGCCAGCGCAGCGATGGCCCGGCGCAGGTTTTTTGTCACCCCGATTACGCCGGTGAGATCGGCCTCATTATGCCGTATGAAAAAGATTTCTGCGCCACCTGTAATCGCCTGCGTGTTTCGTCTGTCGGTAAGCTGCATTTATGTCTGTTTGGCGACGGCGGCGTAAGTTTACGCGACCTGTTACAGGATGATGCGCAGCAATACGCGCTTGAGGAACGTATTTCCGACGCGTTGCGGGAGAAAAAGCAGACCCATTTCCTTCACCAGAGCAATACTGGTATTACGCAAAATTTATCTTACATTGGCGGTTAATCCTTAATAAGGAGATTTCAGATGAGTCAGGTCAGCGCTGAATTTATCCCGACCCGCATCGCTATTCTTACTGTTTCCAGCCGACGCGGCGAAGAAGACGACACCTCCGGTCATTATCTGCGTGATTCGGCGCAGGAGGCCGGGCATGAAGTGGTGGCGAAAGCCATCGTTAAAGAGAACCGTTACGCGATTCGCGCCCAGGTTTCCGCCTGGATCGCCAGTGATGAGGTGCAGGTCGTATTGATAACTGGTGGGACCGGTTTGACCGAAGGCGATCAGGCGCCGGAAGCGCTGTTGCCGCTGTTCGATCGTGAAGTGGAAGGATTTGGCGAAGTGTTTCGCATGCTCTCGTTTGAAGAGATCGGCACCGCAACTCTGCAGTCGCGCGCGGTAGCTGGCGTGGCGAATAACACCTTGATTTTCGCCATGCCGGGCTCCACAAAAGCGTGCAGAACCGCATGGGAGAATATCATTGCGCCGCAGTTGGATGCCCGTACACGCCCATGTAATTTTCACCCTCATTTAAAGAAATAACGATGTCGCAATTAACCCATATAAACGCCGCAGGCGAAGCGCACATGGTGGACGTTTCCGCGAAAGCGGAAACCGTTCGTGAAGCACGGGCGGAAGCATTCGTTACCATGCGTAGTGAAACGCTGGCGATGATTGTTGATGGCAAACACCACAAGGGCGATGTTTTCGCGACCGCCCGTATTGCCGGTATTCAGGCCGCCAAACGCACCTGGGAGCTGATCCCGCTGTGCCACCCGCTACTGCTAAGTAAAGTGGAGATTCAGCTTCAGGCCGAGCCGGAGCATAACCGCGTGCGTATTGAGTCTCTGTGCCGTCTGACCGGTAAAACCGGCGTCGAAATGGAAGCGTTAACCGCGGCGTCCGTCGCGGCGTTAACCATCTACGACATGTGCAAAGCGGTACAAAAAGATATGGTAATTGGTCCGGTGCGCCTGCTGGCGAAAAGCGGCGGCAAATCGGGGGATTTTAAGGTAGATGCGCATGATTAAGGTGCTTTTCTTCGCCCAGGTTCGCGAGCTTACAGGAACTGACGCGCTGGAGCTTCCAGCAGATTTTTCCACCGTTGAGTCGCTGCGACAGCATCTGGCGACAAAGAGCGATCGTTGGGCGCTGGCGCTGGAAGACGGCAAGCTGTTGGCGGCGGTCAACCAGACGCTGGTAAGTTTTGACCACCCGCTGACGGCGGGCGATGAAGTGGCGTTTTTCCCGCCAGTCACGGGGGGCTAACATGCGCGAAACGCGAATTGTAGTCGGCCCTGCGCCGTTTAGCGTCGGGGAAGAATATTCCTGGCTGGCGGCGCGCGACGAAGACGGCGCGGTCGTCACCTTTACCGGAAAAGTGCGCAATCATAACCTGGGTGATAGCGTTAAGGCGCTGACGCTGGAGCATTATCCCGGCATGACTGAGAAAGCTCTGGCGGAGATCGTCGCGAAGGCGCGTTCCCGCTGGCCGCTGGGGCGGGTCACGGTGATTCATCGCGTTGGCGAATTATGGCCGGGCGATGAGATTGTGTTTGTCGGCGTCACCAGCGCGCACCGCAGTAGCGCGTTCGACGCCGGTCAGTTCATTATGGATTATCTGAAAACCCGTGCGCCGTTCTGGAAGCGTGAAGCCACGCCGGAAGGCGAACGCTGGGTCGAAGCGCGCGACAGCGACCAGCAGTCGGCGAAACGTTGGTAGCAGAATGTGATACGCTTTAGGGTATCATTTCCACACAGGAGTTCATCATGGACAGATTTCCACGATCTGATTCAATAGTGCAGGCGCGGTCCGGCCTGCAGACCTATATGGCGCAAGTGTATGGCTGGATGACGGTCGGACTGTTACTGACCGCGTTTATCGCGTGGTATGCGGCTAATACGCCAGCCGTCATGATGTTTGTCTTTTCCAGTAAGATCACCTTCTTTGGCTTAATTATTGCCCAGCTTGCGCTGGTGTTTGTTCTGTCGGGACTGGTGCATAAGCTTAGCGCCGGAATGGCGACGACGCTGTTTATGCTCTATTCGGCGCTAACCGGATTGACGTTATCCAGTATTTTTATCGTTTACACCTACTCCTCTATCGCCAGCACGTTTGTGGTGACGGGGGGAATGTTTGGCGCCATGAGCCTGTACGGGTACACCACTAAGCGCGATCTTAGCGGTTTCGGCAATATGCTGTTTATGGCGCTTATTGGTATCGTTCTGGCGTCGCTGGTCAATTTCTGGTTGAAGAGTGAAGCGCTGATGTGGGCGGTAACCTATATCGGGGTGGTGGTGTTTGTCGGTCTGACCGCCTATGACACGCAGAAACTGAAAAATATCGGCGAGCAAATAGATACCCGCGATAGCGCTAATCTGCGTAAATATTCGATTCTCGGCGCGTTAACGCTGTACCTGGACTTTATCAACCTGTTCCTGATGTTACTGCGTATTTTTGGTAATCGCCGCTAATTATAGCGATCTCTTAAAATCCTGGCCCTGCGCCAGGATTTTTTTAGGACTATATTTAGGGCGAAACAGCATAAATATCTTAGAAATGTTTTCCTGCGCTTGCCATTCTTATCACCGTGATCATGTGAAGAGTGATAAATGACAAGTGGGCCCTCTGGCTGCAATACGTATACGGCAAATAGTATTTATTCCCGCGACAATGTTATCCCTTACCTATTGGTATACTGCGTTGGGACTATGGTGTACCGCCGGCATTATATGGTTAACGTTGTATACTCATTTTTTGATAACCCACGTTCAACCTGTTGTTGTTTTGTGGATATCAGCACTTTTGCTTGGCCTGGGGTATGGGGCCGTTACCTGTCTTTCCCGCTTTGGCACTGTTGCCGTAACGTTGATATATATTGCCATCATTACGCTTACCGGCGTGTCATTAGCTTACCTTTTCTCAGGTGGCGCGACCATTTTCGTGATTGTTGGAATCATGTTTAGTCTTAATGCTTTATTTATTTTCTACCTGAATATCAGTTCTGGTCTATTCAGGCCGTTAATTTTTATGGCGGTAAGCGGGATCATCGCTGCGATAGTTGTCAATAGCCTGGTGGCCAGTAGCACTCTGGTCTGGATAGTCAGTGTGGTGACGGTATTGGTGTGGACATTGATTACAGCGCTAGAAAAATCCACGCTTCACGGTTATGCCCGCATGTTATACCACGGCGAGTTTTCATCCCTGCCTCGTTGCGCTTTACCTGGCGCGCTGACGCTTTACCTTGGCATTATTAATGCTGTGGTTACGCTGTGTCGTTATATCATTTTGATGATTCTGGAAATGCTATTATCTTTCAGGCCGTAGGCGTTGCAGGTTTTTATTCAGGTTGGTGATGATGGGTATAATGATTAAATTATGTGGCAAACAATTTTGGTTAGCGTTTTGTGAAGCTAAAGACGTCACTCGCGCCATTAAAAATGGCGGCGAGGATTTTAATAAGAAATGCCCACCAGCGCTAATTTTTCATTTCATTACCGGATTGTCATGGGAATATGAGCGGGGTCATTATTTACCGGTATGCGCTATTGCTGGCCATTATTTCCGTTACGTTGGCAACGTTCTGTACCCTGTCATCAGTATTCATGGGCGAGTTTCACGAAGTGCTCCTGCTGCTGTTTAGCTGGTCATTGCTGCTTTTTTCCCGCTTACAGATGAATACGTCTTTTTTCTCAGCATATGTTTATTTTTACCGGATAAAACGCGTTGTGCTGGAAAGCGAAAACGCGTCTGCTTAAATTTATTTCGCCATCGCCCGCTCGTTTTTCGCCCGCAGCTTCTTCGCCCGGCTCTCCAGGATCAGATAGCACACCAGCGCCAGCAACAGGGGAATAAAATAGTAAAGCACGCGGTACGCGAGCAGGGCGGCGATAATCGTGCCTTGCGACGTATGTTCGCCCGCCAGCAACGCGAGGAATACGGCCTCCAGCACGCCGATGCCTGCCGGAATATGCACGATGACGCCCGCGATACTGCTCACCAGCAGTACGCCCAGCACAAAGAAATAGTTCACATCCTGACCCATCAGCAGCCAGATGATGGCGCCCATCGCCATCCAGTTCGCGCTGGAGATCGCCATCTGCGCCAGCGCGAATTTCCATGATGGCAGCACCAGTTTCTGCCCTTTAATCGTCATATGCCGCCGCTTTGCAAAGGCGCAAAACCACAGATAGACCGCGATAATCAACAATAAAACGATACCGAGAATACGTAGCGTGCCTTCATCGATATACCAGTGGTCGGGAAGCTGGACAACGCCGAAGGTAAAAATGATGCCGCCCAGCAGAATATAGCCCAGCCAGTTAGTGGTAATGCTGAGCGAGAAAATGCGCGTGATAGTACTGCCGGGCAACCCGAGGCGAGAGTATAGTCGGTAACGCATCCCGATCCCGCCGACCCAGGTGCTGAGCGTCAGGTTAAAGGCATAGCAGACGAACGATACCAACATCACCTGTCGCTTCGCCAGTTTATGGCCGCAATAAAGCCGTCCAAGCAGGTCGTAGCAGCCGTACAGAAGATAGCTAACGATCACCAGTCCTACAGCGCTTAAAAGCGCCGTGCGGTTATAGTCGCGGATGACGGTCCAGACATCACCCCAGTCGACCTTTTTAGCATAAACCACCAGCAGAACGACGACCGCAATAAAAAACAGCCAGGTCAGCACTTTTTTAGCCAGCCGCCAGCGCGGATGCGATTTAGCCATTAGGGCTTCACTCCTGTATTTTCTGGATCAACGCGATCCTGGGTTTCCATTTCTGGCTGGGCAGGCGGGGGAACCTGCGCCAGATGCGGGGTATGCGCAGGTAGCCAGCCGACCAGCGCCGGGAAATGACGTAAAAAGTGGAACGCCAGCACGCTTTTGGTCAGGTTCCACCAGGTGCGTTTCGGCAGCATAGACTCATCGACCTGCTTACAATCGTTCACGATGATGCCTTGTAAATTATCGCGCAGGGTCTGGTTAAAAGTACGATCGTGAATGATCAGGTTAGCTTCAAGGTTAAGCGACAGGCTGAGCGGATCGAGATTACTCGACCCTACCGTGGCCCAGTGATCGTCCATCAGCGCCACTTTGCCATGCAGCGGACGGCGTCGGTATTCATAAACCTGCACGCCGCCCTTCACCAGATAGTTATAGAGCAACCGCGCGCCGACTTTGACTATCGGCATGTCTGGTTCCCCCTGGACAATCAGTTTTACGCTCACGCCACGGCGGGCGGCTTTACGCATTGCGTGGAGCAAGCGATAGCCGGGGAAAAAATAGGCGTTAGCGATAATCACTTCACGCTTTGCCTGGGTCAGCATTTTCAGATAATGACGTTCGATATCGTCACGGTGCTCTTCGTTATCCCGCCAGACAAACAGCGCCTGCGCTTCGCCGGGGTGACGGTTTTCTTCAGCCTGGTGATGGCGCTTCCACCAGCGGCGCGCGGGGCTTTGCCCCGGCAGATTCTCGACTTCGAATTGCAGGATATCGGCCACAACAGGCCCTTCGACCCGTACCGCGTAGTCTTGTTTCGCCTGCGGGCCGTAATCCGACATATGCTCGGCGGAGTAGTTAATGCCGCCGACAAAGGCAATACGATCATCAATTACCACAATTTTGCGGTGCATTCGGCGGAAGATATTGGTTCGCAACCCCAGTAGACGCGGGCGGGGGTCGTAATAGCGAAAAATCACGCCCGCCGAGGTTAATTCGCCGACAAACGCGTCGCTGAGATCGGGAGAGCCGTAGCCGTCGAGTAATACTTCGGCTTTTACGCCGCGCTGTGCGGCTTTTAGCAGAGCGGCATGGAGTTTTTTACCCACCTCATCTTCAAACAAGATAAAGGTTTCCAGAATGATTTTTTGCTGTGCCTGAGCGATAGCCTCAAACACGGCAGGATAGAACTGGTCGCCGTTTTCCAGTAGCTGAATTTGATTACCTTCACGCCAGCCGCATTTCATAGATGGATCTCCGCGCTAAGGGGGGCATGGTCTGATAAATGTCGCCAGTTCCGCAGCGGTAGCGCCGTAGGAGAACTGGCGTTCGCATTCTTGACGTAAATACGATCGAGTCGCAGCAGCGGCATACTCACCGGGAATGTGCGCGCCGGTCGGCCATGGGCACGGGTGAATATCTCCTCCAACCCGGCCGCGTTTAACGGCGGGCCGGCCTTTTGCCGCCAGTCATTAAAGTCTCCGGCCACCAGCACCGGTTCTGATTCCGGCAAGGCATTCACCCATCCCGCCAGCATGGTTAGCTGTGCCTGGCGGTGGCTCTCCCGCAGGCCGAGATGTACGCACATGACGTGGATAGGGCGGTTGAGCATGGGCGGCGTAATGCGGCAATAGAGCACGCCGCGTTTTTCGCTACCGCCGACCGAGACGTCGCGATTTTCATAATGTTCAATGGGATAGCGAGAAAGAACCGCGTTACCGTGGTGGCCTTCCGGATAGACCGCATTGCGGCCATAGGCGAAATCGCTCCACATGGTGTCGGCCAAAAATTCATAGTGGGTAGTGTCCGGCCAGTTTTCGATATGCAGCGGATGTACTTCATGCGCGCCCATCACTTCTTGCAGACAGACGATATCGGCGCCGACCGTTCTGACGGCGTCGCGCAGCTCCGGCAGGATGAAGCGTTTATTAAAGGCGGTAAAACCTTTGTGCGTATTAATTGTGAGCACTTTGAATGAAAAATTTCGCGTGTGTTGAGTCATTTTCTTCCTGTCCGCGTCACTATCCTGATTGAAATAGTGTAGTCGTCGTCACAAAAAGATGCGGTCTTACGGAATTTTCCGTAAAGTTCGGTACTCTGAATAATGAGAGAAAAATGCTTCAGGAGAAAAGCCATGAAGTGGCAACAACGCGTTCGTGTCGCAACCGGCCTCGGTTGTTGGCAGATTATGTTGCATTTACTGGTAGTGGCGATGCTGGTAATAGGCTGGATGAGCGGCACATTAGTGCGCGTCGGCCTGGGATTATGCGTGCTTTATGGCGTGACGGTACTGCTGATGCTGGCGTTGCAGCGCCATCATGAGCAACGCTGGCGCGATGTGGCGGATGTGCTGGAAGAGCTGACTACCACCTGGTACTTCGGCACCGCGCTGATTGTCCTCTGGCTGCTATCCCGCGTATTGCAAAACAATGTCTTACTGGCTCTGGCGGGGCTGGCTATCCTGGCCGGGCCCGCCGTAGTCTCGCTACTGGCGAAAGATAAAAAGCTACATCACTTTGCGTCTAAACATCGCATACGCCGCTGAACCCGTGGTGGCCGCTATCACCAGTAGCGGCCACAAACTTCCCCAGACAATCCCCAGACTCGCATCCTTAAGATAAATTTGCTTGGTAATATCAGTAAAGTGGCGGATAGGGTTTATCCACGTCAGGTTTTGCAGCCAGACCGGCATATTTTCCACTGGCGAGACATACCCCGAGAGCAAAATCGCTGGCATCATAAAGACAAAAACGCCGATAAACGCCTGCTGTTGCGTGGCGCAAAGCGATGATATCAGTAAGCCAAAGCCTACCAGCGACAGCCCGTAAATCACCATCGTGAAATAAAACAGCGCTAACGAACCGGCGAAGGGAATTTGGTATGCCCAAATGCCGATAGCCAGCACGATCGTGGCCTGGAAGGTCGCGACTATCAGCGCCGGCACCGCTTTACCAACGAAAATCTGCCAGGTGGTGAGCGGAGAGACCAGTAGCTGATCCAGAGTGCCTTGTTCACGCTCGCGGGCGACGGACAGCGAAGTCACGATCATCACGCCGATAGTGGTGATCATGGCGATCAGCGAGGGCACCACAAACCACTTGTAGTCCAGATTCGGATTATACCAGTTGCGTACCACCAGTTCGCTATTGTTGGGCTTTGGCTTGCCGTCCATCAATGTCTGCTGATACTCCTTGACGATCTGTTGCAGATAATTGGCGGCGATTTGCGCGCTGTTGGAGTTACGTCCATCAAGAATGAGTTGCATCGGCGCTGGCTGGAAGGTATCCAGATTCCGCGAGAAATCCGCCGGGAAGCGTACCAGCAGCAGCGCTTTTTGCGTATCGATAGTCGGCTGGATCTCCTGCGGACTGTTCAGCAATAGCACATGGGTAAACGCTTTCGCGCGGGCAAAGCGCTGGGTAAGTTCTACCGAATGTTTGCCGTTATCTTCGTTGTAGATAGCGATAGTCGCGTTAGTGACTTCAAGCGTCGCGGCGAATGGAAACAGGATGACCTGAATCAGCACCGGCAGAATCAGGATCGCGCGCGTTTGCGGTTCGCGTAAAAGCGATTGCAGTTCTTTGCGAATTAATGTCCATAAGCGATGAAACATAGAACCTTCCTCATGTCGGGTGGCGCTACGCTAACCCGACCTACATGGCCCGTAGGCCCGGTAAGCATAGCGCCACCGGGCAAAATACGAGCGCCAGAGTTAATCCAGTCGTCGTTTGGTTTTTAGCCACGTCAGGCCAATAAACATCACCGCCGAGGCGATTAAAAACAGTACGTTAACGCCTAACACGACCGGAATATTGCCGGCCAGAAACAGACTTTGCAGGGTGCTAACAAAATAGCGCGCCGGAATAATATAGGTCACCGCGCGGATCACCGCAGGCATACTGTCTATCTGGAAGATAAATCCGGACAGCATAATCGATGGCAAAAAGGCGGCGTTCAGCGCCACCTGCGCGGCGTTAAACTGGTTGCGAGTGATGGTGGAAATCAACAGCCCCATCCCCAGCGTACTCAGTAAAAACAGACTGGTGATGATAAACAGAATCACCAGCGAACCGCGATACGGCACGCCGAGAATAAACACCGATACCAGCATACAGAGCAGCATCGCCAGCATACCGAGAAAGTAATAGGGAATAAGCTTACACAGCAGCAGTTCAACACGCGTCACTTCGGTTGAGAGCAGCGCCTCCATCGTGCCGCGCTCCCATTCGCGGGCAACGACCAGCGAGGTGAGGATTGCGCCAATTACCGTCATGATAATGGTCACCGCCCCGGGAATAATAAAATGCTGACTGATCGCCGCCGGGTTAAACCAGTAGCGCGTCTGGACGTCGATGAGCGGTTCAAAGGTGTCGCCGCGATCTTCCGCCCGCTGCTGTTGCCAGATTTGCCAGATGCCTTCCACATAACCCTGAACGAAGTTGGCGGTGTTTGGCTCGCTGCCGTCGGTAATCACCTGAATCGGCGCGCTGTCACCGTCGCGCGCCATTTGCTGCGCGAAATCCACCGGAATCACCACCAGTCCGCGAATGCGTCCGGCCTGCATTTTTTCAATTAATTCATGGCGATTATCGCTAATGGTCGCGTCGATATAGGGTGAACCGGTCATCGCATGAGTGAAATCCAGCGCCTCCTGGCTTTGCTGTTCAAGCAGAATCCCCACCCGCAGCTTGCTGGAGTCAAGGTTAATGCCGTAACCAAAAATAAACAGCAACAGCAGCGGGATCACCACCGCAATCAGCCAGCTACTGGGATCGCGCACGATCTGGCGCGTCTCTTTGACGCACAACGCACGCACGCGGCGCCAGGAGAGAGACTTACTCATGCGTATGCTCCTTATCCCAGTCATTGATGAGAGTGATAAAGGCCTGCTCCATCGTCGGATCGGCCTGTTGCTCATCGGCGGCCTGCGCTTTGAGATCGTCCGGCGTACCGCTGGCGATAAGCTTCCCACGATAAACCAGTCCGATGCGATCGCAATATTCCGCCTCATCCATAAAGTGGGTCGTCACCATTACCGTGACCCCTTTTTCCACCATGCTATTAATGTGCAGCCAAAATTCACGGCGGGTGAGGGGATCAACCCCGGATGTTGGTTCATCAAGGAATAAAATATCCGGTTCGTGCATCAGCGAGCAGGCCAGCGCCAGTCGCTGTTTAAAACCCAGTGGCAGCGCATCGGTGGGATGCGACGCGATGCTTTTCAGACCAAATGCTTCACTCATGCGCTGAATTTTTTCATTTTGCGCGCGGCCCCGCAAACCGTAGACGCCGGAGAAAAAACGCAGGTTCTGCTCAACCGTCAGGTTGCCGTAAAGCGAAAATTTTTGCGCCATATAGCCCAGATGCTGACGGGCTTTGCCGGAGCTGACTTTCAGATCCATATCCAGCACCAGCGCCTTGCCGGACGTCGGCACCAGCAGGCCGCACATCATTTTAAAGGTGGTTGATTTACCCGCGCCGTTCGGGCCGAGCAGGCCAAAAATCTCGCCGCGCTGTACGACGAAATTAACATGGTCCGTGGCCGCGAAATCGCCAAATTTTTTCGTCAGTTCCTGCGCTTCAATCACCGTTTCGCCGGCAGTGCCTTCAACCGTATGCAGGATTGAACCCAGCGGAGACTCCGAGGTTCCCGCTCCGCCAAGCAGATCGATAAACGCATCTTCGAAGCGCGGCGCGGTCTCATTGAGGGTGATTTCCGGCATCCCTTCGGCCTGGCGAATATCTGCTGCGGTCGCCTCTTTTTTCAGGATCAGGCGTACCGAACGTCCCTGAATCATGCCGTCGCTCACCTGCGGCAGTCTGAGCGCTCTTTGTAGCAACTTACGGTTGTTTTCCTGTGGACTGCTCATCAGAAAGCTACGACCGGCCATCGTTTGCGTCAGCGCTTTAGGTTCGCCCTGATAGAGCAGCTCGCCTTCATTCATCAGCAGCACATCGCGACACTGTTCGGCTTCATCCAGATAGGAGGTGCTCCATAAAATCAGCATCCCGTCGCCCGCCAGTTCGTGGACCATTTGCCACAACTCGCGCCGTGAAATCGGGTCAACGCCAACGCCCGGTTCATCCAACAGCAGCACTTTCGGTTCGCCGACCAGCGTACAGGCCAGCCCCAGTTTTTGCTTCATCCCGCCGGACAATTTCCCCGCCAGACGGCCAGTGAAAGGGCCGAGGGCGGTAAACTCCAACAAACGGGCAAAGGTCTTTTCCCGTATCTCGCCGGTAACGCTGCGCAAATCGGCATAGAGATTAAGGTTCTCCATGACGGTAAGATCTTCATACAGACCGAATTTCTGCGGCATATAGCCCAGAACCGCGTGCAGCTCGCTGTCGTTTTGTATCGGGTCGAAGCCTAATACGGACGCGTTGCCGCCATCGGCTTTGAGCAGGCCCGCCAGCATACGCATCAGCGTGGTTTTTCCTGCGCCGTCCGGCCCTACCAGCCCGGTGACATAACCGGAATGAATGGTACAGTCGAGCGGCGCGACGGCGGGTTTATCCATTCCCGCAAAGCGCTTCGTCAGACCGTGCAGCGTAATAACGGCCTCACTCATGCCGTGCCTCGTCATTAAATTTCACCGTGACTGGCATCCCCTGGCGTAACGCATCGTCCGCATCGGTGACGATAATGCGCAGGCGATAGACGAGATCGGTACGCAGATCCGGCGTTTCGACGGTTTTCGGCGTAAATTCCGCGGTGGGCGAAACGAAACCAATCTTGCCGTGGTAAGGTTTGTCAGGACGACCGTCGGTATACAACAGAATGTCGCGCCCCGGTTGCGTTTGACTGAGGTTGCGTTCATCGACATAGGCGCGCACCCAGACGGGGCGGGTCAGCGAGAGCGTTAATACCGTGCTGCCGGCGTTCAGCATACTGCCAGGCTCGACCGCGCGGGTGAGCAAGGTTCCGTTGGCAGGCGCGATAAGCGTGGTGTCCTGCAAATCAAGCTGCGCCTGCGCCAGTTGGGCCTTTGCCTGTTCCAGGCTGGCTTTCGCCTGGGCGATATCCTGTTCACGATTACCGGTACGGTACTGGCTCAGTTTATCCTGCGCGGACTTCAGCGTCGCCTGCGCCTGATCGCGCGATGAGCGGGCGTTTTCCAGATCGTTAGCGGAAATGGTGCGGCTTTTCCACAATCCTTGCTGGCGGTTATAAAAGTTTTGCGCGTAGTCATAGGCGGCTTGCGCCTGTCTGACGGCGGCGGCGGCCTGGGCTATCTCTTCATCGCGATAGCCTGCCAGCATCAAATCATATTGCGCCTGCGCGACCGACACGCCAGCTTTCGCCTGCATCAGCGCGTTTTCGTATGGCGCGTGATCCAGTTCGCCGAGCACCTGTCCGGCTTTGATGGCATCGCCTTCATCAACATTCAGCGACGCCAGTCTGCCGCCGACGCGAAAGCTGATATTGACGGTACGGATATCGACATTACCGTATAGCGTCAGCCCATCGTCCTGCCGACTTTGATACCACCAGGTTCCACCGGCAATCACAGCGACGATCGCTGCGATTGCCAGTCCGATAACGACAGGTTTTTTCATCAGTCCAGACTCCTTTGCGTTAAACCGTGCAGAATAAGATCGATGTGGCAGGTTACCGTCTGGTAAATCAGCTCCGCTTTTTCTTCATCAAACTGCGGCCAGCCGGTACGTAACAGAATAGTTTCTTTGCCGAGACGGAACGCCAGCACTTCGCCCAGTAAGGCATGGGTATGCAAAATCATGCGCGTATCATTGGCGTCGCAGCCGGTATAAGCGGCAACCAATCTTGTCAGATGGGTGTGCAACGGATCGATAACCTGTTCATGAACCAATTGATAGGCCGACGTGGGAGAGAGCTGCTCGCGTGAAATGAATTTGCTCAGGTTAACGGTGTCTTCCTGCGTCAGCAGCATAATCATGTTCTTGCAGGCGAGCAGAATAAGCTCGCGTATGGCGTCCCGGTCAGGGACAGGCTGGTTAAACAGACGTTCCGCTTTTTCAGCATGGGGGCGAAATTTTTCGCCAAGAAAATCGGCAATCCACTGGGCGCAGGCGAGGTATAAATCCTCTTTTGAGCCGAAATAGTAAGTAATAGCGGCAATATTTTGCCCCGCCAGCGCGGCGATATCGCGCGTGGTGGCATGGAGGCCATACTCGCCAAACTGCGCCAGCGCGGCGGCAATGAGCTGACTTTTCGCCTGCTCGCCCTTGGTGGTCGTGGTGGGAATATTCATCACACGCCCTAATTTTTAATCAATCGATTGATTAAGATTATGACTCATAATGGCACTTGTCCAGTGTGGTCGATTAATTTGTCTTTGCCACCTTCCGGGATAATTTATGCGCCGCATCACAAAAACTGCTACACTCCGCCCCTTCATGACATTGTGGTTTTTGTCATTCCAAATTTGAGCATCTCCCTGAAAACTACACCGGCAACGGTCGGGGCGGTCCGGAGTAGTTATGTCTTTTGATTCCCTGGGATTAAACCCTGATATCCTGCGCGCCATTGCCGAGCAGGGTTACCGTGAACCTACCCCTATTCAGCAACAGGCGATTCCCGCCGTGCTGGAAGGCCGCGATCTGATGGCCAGCGCCCAGACCGGAACCGGTAAAACGGCGGGTTTTACCCTGCCATTGTTGCAGCATCTGATTACCCATCAGCCGCATGCTAAAGGTCGTCGCCCGGTGCGCGCGTTGATCCTCACGCCAACCCGCGAGCTGGCGGCGCAAATTGGCGAAAACGTCAGAGATTACAGTAAATATCTCAATATTCGCTCGCTGGTGGTATTTGGCGGCGTAAGCATCAATCCGCAGATGATGAAACTGCGCGGTGGCGTGGATGTGCTGGTGGCGACGCCGGGACGTCTGCTCGACCTGGAACATCAAAATGCCGTGAAGCTGGATCAGATTGAGATTCTGGTACTGGATGAAGCCGACCGTATGCTGGATATGGGCTTCATTCACGACATTCGTCGCGTGCTGGCGAAACTGCCGGCGAAGCGTCAGAATCTGCTGTTCTCCGCCACGTTCTCCGACGACATCAAAGCGCTTGCCGAAAAGCTGTTGCGCAACCCGCTGGAAATCGAAGTGGCGCGCCGCAACACGGCCTCAGAGCAGGTAACGCAGCACGTGCACTTTGTCGATAAAAAACGCAAACGTGAACTGTTGTCGCAGATGATTGGCCAGGGCAACTGGCAGCAGGTGTTGGTCTTCACCCGCACCAAGCATGGCGCGAACCATTTGGCGGAACAGCTTAACAAAGACGGTATTCGCAGCGCGGCGATCCACGGTAATAAATCGCAGGGCGCACGTACCCGCGCGCTGGCCGATTTTAAATCCGGCGATATTCGCGTGCTGGTGGCGACGGATATTGCGGCGCGTGGTCTGGATATTGAAGAGCTGCCGCACGTGGTCAACTATGAGCTGCCGAACGTGCCGGAAGATTATGTACACCGTATTGGCCGTACCGGTCGCGCGGCGGCAACTGGCGAGGCGCTGTCGCTGGTCTGTGTTGACGAGCATAAACTGTTGCGTGATATCGAAAAATTGCTGAAAAAAGAGATCCCACGCATTACGACGCCGGGCTATGAGCCGGACCCGTCGATTAAAGCGGAGCCGATTCAGAATGGCCGTCAGCAGCGCGGCGGCGGCGGTCGTGGTCGCGGACAAAATCAGGGGGGAGCGGGGCGCAGTCAGCAGCCGCGACGTCAGGATAGCGGGGCGGCGAAGGCGAAACCAAAACCGCGCACAGGCGAGGGGAAACCCGCTGGCGACAAAGCACGTCCGCCGCGTCGCCCGCGCAGAATCACGCCTGCCCAGTAAATTTTATCCGGCAACATGCCCGGTAGCGCGACGCTTACCGGGCCTACGGACTATGCAAATACGTAGGCCGGATAAGGTGCTTGCACCGTCATCCGGCAAAATACACATCGCGTTGCGAGCCGCCTTCCAGAACCGGTAAAAAAGGTACTTCCCGCCCCTGAAATGTGACACAATAGTGGCTGTTTATACAGTACTTCAGGTTTTCTCATGGCATTGACCGCTGCGCTGAAAGCGCAAATCGCCGCCTGGTATAAGGCGCTTCAGGACCAGATTCCCGACTTTATTCCCCGTGCGCCGCAGCGGCAGATGATTGCTGACGTCGCCAGAACGCTGGCCGGGGAAGAAGGGAGACATCTGGCTATTGAAGCGCCGACCGGCGTCGGGAAAACCCTCTCCTATCTTATTCCCGGTATTGCCATTGCCCGGGAAGAGCAAAAAACACTGGTGGTCAGTACCGCTAACGTGGCGTTACAGGATCAGATCTTTAGCAAAGATTTGCCGCTGCTACGAAAAATCATCCCCGATCTGCGTTTTACCGCCGCCTTTGGCCGCGGGCGCTACGTGTGTCCGCGAAACCTGGCGGCGCTCGCCAGTAGCGAGCCTACGCAGCAGGATCTGCTCGCCTTTCTTGATGACGAACTGACGCCTAACAACCAGGAAGAGCAAAAGCGCTGCGCCAGGCTGAAAGGGGATCTTGACGGTTACAAATGGGATGGTCTGCGGGATCATACCGACATTGCTATTGACGACGATCTGTGGCGGCGATTAAGTACCGATAAAGCCAGTTGTCTGAACCGCAACTGTCACTATTACCGCGAATGTCCATTCTTTGTCGCCCGACGTGAAATACAGGAAGCGGAAGTCGTGGTGGCGAATCACGCGCTGGTAATGGCGGCGATGGAAAGTGAAGCCGTACTGCCGGAACCAAAGCATCTGCTGTTGGTACTGGATGAAGGTCATCATCTGCCCGATGTCGCTCGCGATGCGCTGGAGATGAGCGCGGAAATTACCGCCTCCTGGTATCGCTTGCAACTGGATCTGTTCAGCAAACTGGTGGCGACCTGCATGGAGCAATTTCGCCCTAAAACCACGCCGCCGTTAGCGAATCCTGAGCGACTTAACGCCCATTGCGAGGAGGTATACGAACTGATCGCCTCGCTCAATGCCATTCTTAATCTGTATATGCCCGCAGCGCAGGAGGCGGAGCACCGTTTTGCAATGGGCGAGTTGCCTGATGAGGTCATGGAAATCTGTCAGCGACTGGCGAAGCTGACCGAGACGCTGCGTGGGCTGGCGGAATCCTTTCTCAACGATCTCAGCGAAAAAACCGGGTCGCACGATATTGTGCGTTTGCATCGGGTGATTTTACAGATGAACCGGGCGCTGGGAATGTTCGAGGCGCAAAGTAAATTATGGCGGCTGGCTTCGATGGCGCAGTCTTCAGGCGCGCCGGTGTCCAAATGGGCGACGCGTGAAATACGCGAAGGGCAACTCCACGTCTGGTTCCATTGTGTCGGTATCCGCGTCAGCGATCAGCTGGAAAGATTGTTATGGCGCAGCGTACCGCACATTATTGTCACCTCGGCGACACTGCGCTCGCTCAATAGCTTTTCGCGTCTGCAGGAAATGAGCGGCTTAAAAGAAAAAGCCGGCGACCGCTTTGTGGCGCTGGATTCGCCGTTTAATCATGTGGAACAGGGGAAACTGGTGATTCCTCAAATGCGCTACGAACCCACCATTGATAACGAAGAGCAGCATATTGCCGAAATGGCAGCCTATTTTCGTGAGCAACTGGAGAGCAAAAAACATCATGGTATGCTGGTACTGTTCGCCAGCGGGCGGGCGATGCAGCGTTTTCTGGAGCATGTCGCTGATGTGCGCTTACTCCTCCTGGTCCAGGGTGACCAGCCGCGTTACCGGCTGGTGGAGCTGCACCGTAAACGGGTGGAGAGCGGCGAACGCAGCGTGCTGGTTGGGCTTCAGTCTTTTGCCGAAGGGCTGGATCTTAAAGGCGAGCTACTGACGCAGGTCCATATCCATAAAATTGCCTTCCCGCCGATCGACAGCCCGGTCGTGATCACCGAAGGCGAATGGCTAAAAAGTCTGAATCGTTATCCGTTTGAGGTACAAAGTTTACCAAGCGCGTCTTTTAATTTAATTCAGCAGGTAGGGCGATTGATCCGTAGCCACGCCTGTCGGGGAGAAGTGGTCATTTATGATAAGCGGTTGTTGACCAAAAACTACGGACAGCGTTTACTGAATGCCTTACCTGTTTTTCCGATAGAGCAGCCTGCCGTGCCAGACGTTATAGTAAAACCAAAAGCAAAACCTGCACGCCGCCGACGGCGTTAATGCTGTGAGCATACTTCAAGGAGCTTTCAATGGATTATCGCAAGATCATCAAAGAGATCGGGCGAGGTAAAAATCACGCCCGCGATCTGGATCTGGATACCGCGCGCGGTTTGTATACCCGAATGCTGAATGGCGACGTCCCCGACCTGGAGATGGGCAGTATATTGATGGCGCTGCGTATTAAAGGCGAAGGCGAAGCCGAAATGCTGGGCTTTTATGAAGCCATGCAGAATCATACCATCAAACTGACACCGCCCGCAGATAGGCCGTTGCCGGTCGTTATTCCCAGCTATAACGGCGCGCGTAAACAGGCGAATTTAACGCCGCTGCTGGCTATCCTGCTGCATAAATTGGGCTTTCCAGTCGTAGTACACGGCGTCAGCGAAGATCCGACCCGTGTACTGACGGAAACAATATTTGCGCTGATGGGGATTGTCCCCACTCTACACGGTGGACAAGCGCAGGCCAAACTGGACGGGCACCAGCCGGTGTTTATCCCGGTGAGCGCGCTCTGCCCGCCGCTGGAAAAACAGCTGGCGATGCGCTGGCGGATGGGCGTGCGCAACAGCGCGCATTCACTGGCCAAGCTGGCGACGCCATTTGCTGAGGATGCCGCGCTGCGTTTATCAAGCGTTTCTCACCCTGAATATGTCCCGCGTGTGGCGACCTTTTTTAGCCGCATCGGCGGGCGGGCTTTGCTGATGCATGGTACCGAAGGCGAAGTCTATGCCAACCCGCAACGCTGTCCGCAAATCAGCCTGATTGATAGCCGTGGTGTGCAGGTACTGCATGAGCGTCAGAGCGACACGCACGACGAGCCGCTTTTACTGCCTGCGACTAAAGATCCTGAAATCACCGCGCGCTGGATTGAGCGCTGCCTTGCCGGCCACGAGCCGGTGCCGCAATCATTAAAAACGCAAATGGCCTGTTGTCTGGTTGCGACGAGAGAGGCGGCGACGTTAGAAGACGGGCTTGCGCGCGTCGAACAGGCTTTTAGCGAATAAAAAAAGCCCGTCCAGTGACGGACGGGCAAATAAGGGTAACAAACAGGGTTAATGAGGGTTGGAGCAGTGGGTCTGTTGGCAAACAGACGAGGGTAATACCCGTCAGAATTCAAACAACAGCGATGTTACAGCCTGAAATCTGGCGGGCAGGTAAATTATTTATAAATCACCGCAGTACCGCTCATTTTGTCATTACCTACGGCGGAGGTGATGTTATAAGCGCTTGCGCCAGCAGCGGCGGCTTTTTCAGCCAGTTTAGCTTCCAGGCCATCTAGCGTGGTGGCGCCATCGGCAGACACTACGCCGATTTTATGCAGGTTTTGCGTCTGAGACGCGCTAACCGGTTCTGCGGCAAAAGCGCCAAAAGAAAGGGTGGAAAGCGCGATGGCTGCAACAGCATATTTAATGGTTTTCATGATTAATCTCTCGCAGGTTATTCTGTTTATGGGACGATGTTCCGTCGATGTGATGAGTATCACGGTTTTTTGCGAAAGATAAAATCGAATAGAATTGACGGCCTTGCTCAAAATTTTTGAATGACAAATAACATATTGATTATTAATTAATTCAACAGTGGAATTTACCGTTCTTGTCATCTGGCTTTACAGAGTCGAGGTTAACGGCACATTCTGTGACGCAGAATGCTAAAAAGCATGAGCGTAAAGGAATGGATAATACTGGTGGTTTCGGTAAAGAAAAGTCAGCGTAACTGGCTGTCTTTTGAACCTCTGCGATTATATCCTGAAAATGTTGCGTTATGTAAATCTTTCTCCTGCTGGCAGGATATGCATAACCGAACGCCCGGTACGGCTTTACGCCGCGCTTCAGGGATAGGATCGCCGCAAGATTCGCATTCATCGCGACTTTCGCCGTGGGGAAGTTCGCCGCGAGCGCGGGCAACGGCATCTTCAATGGTATTGTTGATTTGTTCATTCACTGCGTCGTCATTTGCCCAGCCGGATGCCATCACGCTCTCCTGATTTTAGGGTACCTGAGGTTAAGTGTAGCGCCGTCAGGCGAAAAAATCGCATCGCGCGATCTTTTCAGACCATGAGCAGAGCCAATGTCATTCAGATAGCCGATCAAACGAGCGAGGCGGGGAATTCGCGGTGGTATATTTACCCCGTGGCGTTATACGAGTATCTTACGCCGCTGCTAAAAGGAGAATGCCATGTCCGCCCAGAAACCGGGGTTACACCCGCGCAACCGCCATCAACACCGTTATGATCTCGCCGCACTGTGTCAGACCACGCCGGAATTGACGTCCTTTCTTATCCGCACGCCCGCAGGTGAACAGAGCGTTGATTTTGCTAATCCGCAAGCGGTAAAAGCGCTCAATAAGGCGTTGCTGGCGCATTTTTATGCCGTCACACACTGGGACATTCCGCCAGGGTTTTTATGTCCGCCGGTGCCTGGTCGTGCGGATTATATCCATCATCTGGCGGATCTGCTTGGCGAAACAACAGGGAGTATTCCGGCGCAGGCAACTATTCTGGACGTGGGCGTGGGCGCCAATTGTATTTATCCGCTTATCGGCGTTCATGAATATGGCTGGCGATTTACCGGTAGTGAAGTCAGCGACGCAGCGATGTCCAGCGCGCAGGCTATCATTCAGGCTAATACGGGGTTAAGCCGCGCCATTCGTCTGCGTCGGCAAAAAGATCCGGCGGCCATTTTTACCGGTATCATTCATAAAAATGAATTTTATGACGCAACGCTTTGTAACCCGCCTTTTCACGACTCCGCCGCCGCAGCCCGCGCGGGCAGCGAGCGTAAGCGCCGCAATTTGGGGCAGAATAAAGATGATGCGCTGAACTTTGGCGGTCAACAGCAGGAGCTATGGTGCGAAGGCGGCGAAGTCGCCTTTATTAAAAAAATGATTGCTGAAAGCCAATCCTTCCGCCGTCAGGTGTTGTGGTTTACGACGTTGGTGTCGCGCGGCGAGAATTTACCGCCGCTTTACCGGGCGTTGACGGAGGCTGGCGCGGTGAAAGTGGTGAAAAAAGAGATGGCCCAGGGGCAAAAGCAAAGCCGCTTTATTGCCTGGACCTTTATGGATGACGACCAGCGTCGCCGTTTTATCACCCGTAAACGCTAAATCGTCGGTTCGCGCGGCGGCGGCGAATCAGGCGACGGGCCGCCAGCGGGGGCGGGCAGAACCTGATACGTTTGCACCGGCGCGCGCACATTGGCCAGATCAAAATGCTTTTTCACCTGGCTATCAAGGGCAAAACGCACCGTCCACTGCTTGAGCGGTAGGGTGGTGAACGATACGCGTAAAGTAAACGCCGTGTTCGTTAAACCGACAATACCGGCGAACGTGGGTTCGCCGATAATCAGCCCGCGAATATCCTCCGTCTCCATCAGCGCCGTTACCGCGTCTTTCAGCGCCTGATTCGCTTTATCCGCATCCTCATGGCGATCCACGTCATAGTTGGCGACAACAGAGCCGATACCGCGCACAAAGTTGGCGAAAGTGGTGATCGAGGACCACGGGATAATATGGTATGCCCCGGTATCCTGCCGCACGCCGACGGAACGAATCGACATTCTTTCGACCGTCCCCGTCAGCGGGCCTATGGTGACTAAGTCGCCGGTATTCATCCCGTTTTCAAACTGAATAAAGACGCCGGTAATAATATCTTTCACCAGGGTTTGCGAACCGAAAGAGATAGCCAGACCTAACGCCCCCGCGCCAGCCAGCAATGGCGCGATATTGACGCCGATTTCCGATAACACGATCATGATGGTTATGGTACTGATAATCACTGCCAGCGCATTGCGGAACAGCGTCAGCAGCGTGCGCGTGCGGGCGCTGGGTAGCGGGCGACCATGAATATCGGAGGCCAGGCGATTCTCAATCAGACTGGCGAGAATCGTCCATCCCACGGCGGAGAAGAATAAGATTAACGCGATACGGATGAGGATATCGACCATCTTTTCCCCCGCGCCATAATGTAGCCAGTGCCAGAAATCGAATAACCCCCAGGCGTTGAGCAACAGCATAACGGCGACGCAGACGGTCAAAAAGCGTGCGACTTTTAGCGCCGAGGAGAGCCAGCCGTTAAGCCGCTTTTGTAATTCCGGGTAATTGCGCTGCGTATGGGGCGACAGGGTGATGGTTTTCGCTATCCAGCGGGTAAACATGCCGGAGATAAACGCGGCGATGCCAATAATCGCCAGACTGCGCACGGTCGCGCCCATCATAAACTTCAGGCTATTGCCTGGGTCGAATAACGAGAAGAAAAACAGCACGATAAAGTAAGCGCTGGCCAGCCAGTGCCACACCAGCGCAAAGGCGCGGATAAACAGGCTAAAAAAGGCTAATGATCGTTCCGCCAGGCTTAATAAATGTTGCGTAATCTCCGCTTTGTTTTTAAAGATCAGGTACAGCGCCCAGATGGTGATGCAGAGCATGATCGCCACATTAGCCATCGCGCCAACCTGAACATTCACCTGATTGGAAATAATCGGAACGGCAACAATCAGCCCGTAGCCAATCAAACTGCTAAGCGAACTCATACGGCGATTCCAGTAACGCGCTGTCGCATCCTGAATCGCGAATGGGCGTAATTCCGGTACATTAGGGCAAAAAATAAGCCGCAGAATCGCTTTAAAGAACTCTATCAGCGCGAAGGCATTCAGGAACAGGCTTTGCTGAAAAGCGATAGTTCGACTTCCCGCATGGAAATTATCACTGAGCATCTGACCGATAAATAAGGTGAGCGCCAGTAGCAGGAGGTCGATAATAAACGCGCCGACGATCATCGCCGGGAGCTGTAACCAGTTGCTGCGTTCACGGTTTTTCTTGCGTGCCCACAGGCCCATTTTTCGATATAACGGCAGGGCGCAAAGCCGTATCACGCTATAAAAACCAAATACCGCGACGGCCAGAAATAAAAAGTGGGTTAACGCGTTGGTGAAGGTTTGCGAGTTAAACGGCTTGTGCGGCGCATCGGTGATGTTGCGATAAAGCTGGGCGAAACGGGTAGCGAAAGCATCGCCGTACTGACGGGTAACGGTGGTGACGTTCTCCAGTACCGTTTTCTCATCTTTGGCCGCAGGCGGCGCAAGCGCTGGCGCTGGCTCGGTCGGCGGCGTGGTTGAGGCTTCGCGGAGTTGCGCTATTAATTCGTTACGTGAAGCCTCGTTCTCCAGTACGTCAGCCAGGGCCGCATAGGCCGCTTTTTTTTGTTCAGGACTGGGCTCTGGCGCTGCTTGCTGGCTGGTTGATGTCCCCGTGGTCACGCCGGGTATGGCGACCGCATGGGCAGGCGTGCCCAGTAGACAAAAAAGGATGAACAGGGTCCACCGCATGACTCCTCCAGTGAGAAAAGAGACGCAAAACACTAAGTATAGATGGCGCAGGGAAGGGAAAATGAAATGGGACTATTCCATGATGCCCTCCCTGCCGCAGGGCAGGAAGGGCGATATCTCAGGAGACGTGCTGTAAAAATTCCTGTAAACGTGGGCTTGGCGGGTTTTCGATCAACGCCTGCGGACTGCCATCTTCGGCAATACGGCCTTTATCGATGAAAATCAGCCGTGAGGCGACTTTTTCGGCAAAGCCGATTTCGTGAGTGACAATGACCATGGTCATGCCTTCTTCCGCCAGATCCTGCATGACTTTCAGCACTTCATGGCGCAGTTCAGGGTCCAGAGCGGAGGTTGGCTCGTCAAAGAGCATCATTTTCGGCTTCACGGCCAGCGCTCGGGCAATGGCGACGCGCTGTTGTTGACCGCCGGAAAGCTCGGAGGGGTAGTGGTGCGCCCGTTCCGCCAGTCCAACTTTCGCTAACAGAGCTTTCGCCTGTTTTTCCGCTTCTTCTTTCTTTACGCCGCGCACGCGCAGAGGGCCGAACATCACGTTTTCGAGCGCGGTCAGATGCGGGAACAGATAAAACTGTTGAAACACCATGCCGGCTTCCTGGCGAATCAGCCGTTCGTCTACTTTAGGATCGTTGACTTTCAGACCATCGACAATCAGATCGCCGGAGGTGATCTCTTCCAGTTTATTGATACAGCGTAATAACGTGGATTTACCCGAACCGGAAGGGCCGATAATCACAACCACTTCGCCCTGACGGATGTTTAAATCAATGTTATGCAGCACCTGGGTGGGGCCAAAGTGCTTGGAGACGTTTTTAAATTCAATCACAGGATTTTCATCCTTTTTTCAAGACGACGCAAAATAAAGCTCAGCACCAGCGTAATGATCAAATAGAAGACGGCCACGGCGCTCCAGATTTCCAGGGCACGAAAGTTACCGGCAATAATTTCCTGGCCCTGACGGGTCAGCTCGGCTACGCCGATAACAATAAACAACGAGGTGTCTTTGATGCTAATGATCCACTGGTTGCCCAGCGGCGGCAGCATACGGCGCAGAGCAAGCGGTAAAATAACATGGCGGATGGTTTCCCGGCGAGAAAGGCCCAGCGCCAGACCCGCTTCGCGAAAACCTTTGTGAATGGATAGTACTGCGCCGCGAGTAATTTCCGCGATATAAGCGCCGGAGTTAATCATAATTGTCACGACCGCTGCGCTGAACGGATCAATACGCAAATCATTAAATGCCATCGGCAGGGCAAAGTAGATAAACATGACCTGGACAACGATGGGCGTGCCGCGAATAATTTCAATGAAAACCAGGGCGATGTGGTTGGCGAACCAGCCGCCAAACGTACGGGCAAAACCTGCCGCCAGTCCAATAACCAGGCCGCCAGCCAGACCGAGGACCGAGATCCACAGGGTCATTTTAGCGCCCTCAAGTAAAAGCGGAATGGCGGGCCAGATGGCGCTCCAGTCAAACTGCATATGTCGTTCCTGTTACCGTGGTGTAAATAGTCAAATGCTCTATCCGGCGCGGAAATGGCGTGAAAGTGTCTTATCCGTCACGGAAAAGAGCTGTAGGCCCGGTGAGCGTCCTCACTACCGGGCCACAAGCCAACATCAGGTCGTTTTATTTAGGTTCTGTACCGAACCATTTTTTGTAGATTTCGTTATAGGTGCCATTCTCACGCAGCGTTTTCAGCGCGCCGTTGACTTTCTCGCGCAGTTCATCGCTGCCTTTCGGGAAGGCAACTCCGTATTGCTGTGCTTCCAGTGATTCGCCTACCGCCTTGAACTGGCCATTGCCTGCGGTTTTGATAAAGTACAGGATGTTCGGCGTATCGTGCAGAACGGCGTCTGCGCGGTTGGTGCCTAATTCCATGTACGCGTTATCAATGTTCGGGAACTGACGCAGGTCTTTGGTTTTGATATTCGCTTTCGCGTAATCCACCGACCCGGTTCCGCTCTTCACGGCAACGACTTTGCCATCGAGGTCTTTAACGCTTTTAATGTCGTTATTGTTGGCTTTCACCATCACGAGCAGACCGCTTTTGTAATAGCCATCGGAAAAGTCGATCGCTTTTTTACGCTCGTCTGTAATCGTAATACCCGCCAGCGCCAGATCGATATTTTTGGTTTGTAATGCCGGAATAATGCCGCTGAAATCCATCGGTTTCAGGGTGTAGTCCAGCTTTAGTTCTTTCGCGATAGCGTCCCACAGATCAACATCAAAACCGACGTATTTGTCGCCCTGTTTAAATTCAAACGGAACGAACGCCGTATCGGTTGCCACAACGAGTTTCTTATCCGCGGCGTGCGAAGACACCGCAAAAGCCAGGGTAAGTGCAGCCAGTGAAACTTTTAATAGAGACTTCATAGCATTTCCTTTTCTATCCACGGGGCGATCCCCTGCGAGAACATGTAGCATAATGAAAAAATCATGCCAATTATGTAACTCATTGTTTTAACAGAAGCGTGAATCATTCCTGTGCACAATAAGTCGGGCAAAACCAGTATGCCGCACCGTTTTGGGGCACTGATTTAGTGCATGAATAACAAAGTAGAGATACAGGGTCTATTTAGCGTAAAAATTGTTGTTAAAACAATCTTTAATTAACGATTGTGTGATGTAATTATTACAAATAATTCACTTTTATTGAGGGGGAGTACAAGACGTGTGCACTATTTAAGTGCAAAACCCCTGTGCCAGGCAGGGGTATAGGGATGACTTATATACCTGTGTACATCAAGTTGCAGGTGCGTTCGCTTCAGTGACCGACGGAAGTCAGGCTCCTGCGGATTCGCTGCGTTTGTACCTTCCTGCAACTCGAAGTATTCAGGGTAGAGATAGATTTATTCGATGTTGGATTCGATAAACCACAGGAATTTATCGAGGTCGCGTGATGCGGCGGTAAAGATATCGGCAGTGTCTTCATCTTTGGCTTCACCGATAGCTTTGCGAACATCATTAGCGACAACAGCGTAGCGATCGGCCAGTTCTTTTAAGTGATCCTGCACGTTATGGATGTCCAGCGGATAGCTTTTCAGTGGAGTTTTGCTGTTGATAACTTGCGTGGTGCCTAACGCCACACCGCCAAGCTGTACGGCGCGCTCGGCCATAGTATCCAGATGATCGGTCAGTGCGGTACGGAAGCCATCCAGCATCTCATGAACGGCAATAAAGTTAGCACCGCGCATGTTCCAGTGGGCCTGTTTCGTGATCAGCGACAGGTCAATGAACTGGATCACCTGACGATTAAGCAACTCAACCGTCGCTTTTTTATCGCTCTCTGATACATCGTTACGGGTATAAAGCAGATTAGACGCTTTTGTTTTTACCAGTTTAGCGGTACTCATAATCTCATATCCTCTTGATGTTTGTGTCCCAGGTAATTAACGAAAATTAGTATAGCACCGGTTTTTAACTTTGCTTTTTTGAATTTACCTATCACTTTAATAGTACAGACAAGATTTAATATTTATTTTGATTGTAAATCAATTGGTTAGGCGAGCTTGTTGTTTGTTGGGTAATAATTCTCATTTTAATGTAAAAAATGAGAAAAAATATGACAAAAAATGACGAAGTAATAGCGCGATAATAAAAGGTGAATAACGAGGTGATATTCTGCATGATTATGCACATCATGCAGAATAAGAAACTATTTTACGTCAACTTGTTTAATTTGCGGTTCGCGGCGAATCGTTAGGGTAGATCCCATTGAGGCGGCAATGATGGCGCACAGGGCCATGATTTGTATACCCGTAAGCGTTTCGCCCAGAAAAATCATCCCGGAAACGGCGGCCAGCGCGGGTTCCATGCTCATCAGCGTACCGAAGGTGCGGGTTGGTAGACGCGTCAGCGCAATCATTTCCAGTGAATAAGGCAGCGCCGTAGAAAGCACAGCGACCGCTAACCCTAAGGGAAGAATCGACCAGTGCCATAGCGCGTCGCCAGCCTGAACTGCGCCAATCGGCACGAAAATGATGGCGGCAATCAGCGAGCCTACCGCCACCGTGGCCGGACCATGTTCCGCGCCTGCTCGCTGGCCGGTAAGAATATAGACAGCCCAACAGGCGCCAGCGCCGAGCGCTAACGCGGCCCCGGTAAGATCGACGTGAGACATATCTTGCCCTAATGGCAGCAGGAACCAGAGTCCAAGCACAGCCAGTACGACCCAAATAAAATCTACCGGCCGCCGGGATGAAAACAGCGCGACCGCCAGAGGACCGGTAAATTCCAGCGCGACCGCAATACCCAACGGCACCGTCTGAATCGACAGATAGAATAGATAGTTCATCCCGCCCAGCGACAGACCATAAAACAGTAAAGGCAGCCGCTGCTCTTTGGCAAAACGCAAACGCCAGGGTTTGAAAAAGGCGATAAGGATAAGCGTTCCCAACGCCAGACGAAGCGCCGTTACGCCCGGCGCGCCGACAAGAGGAAATAACGATTTCGCCAGTGAAGCGCCACTCTGAATAGAGGACATGGCAATGAGCAAAACCAAAATGGGCAACCAGACTGGTAGTTTACGTGTTGACCCCGGCATCCTTTCTCCTGTCAAAAAATGTCAGTACGAGTAAAGGTGGCAGTGTAATGGAAATTCCCCGCGGCGGTTGAGGATTCGTTGAAAAAAAATTTCCAGGATTCCATAAAATGAACTTAAATTGATGGATAAATAGACTGTTAGTTTAGGAATAATCTGGATGAATGTATCGCGTCGCACGCGCATTATTGGTGCAATCAGCCGGAAAAGTGATGTTAATTGAATAAGATAGCGCGATATGGAAACGTTCTGTTACATGAAAGGCGCCCTTAGACACCGTGAATCGCAAAGAGTTTCCCATTAATTTTTGATATATTTAAAACTTAGGACTTACTTGAAGCACATTTGAGGTGGTTATGAAAAAAATTGCATGTCTTTCAGCACTGGCCGCTGTTCTGGCTTTTTCCGCAGGTACTGCAGTAGCTGCTACTTCTACCGTTACCGGTGGTTACGCTCAGAGCGACGCGCAGGGCGTAGCGAATAAAATGAGCGGTTTCAACCTGAAGTATCGTTACGAGCAGGACGACAACCCGCTGGGCGTAATCGGTTCCTTCACCTACACCGAAAAAGATCGTACTAACGGTGCGGGCGATTACAACAAAGGTCAGTACTACGGCATCACTGCCGGCCCGGCTTACCGTCTGAACGATTGGGCGAGCATCTACGGTGTAGTCGGTGTGGGTTACGGTAAATTCCAGACGACCGATTACCCAACCTACAAACATGACACCAGCGATTATGGCTTCTCCTATGGCGCTGGTCTGCAATTCAACCCGATGGAAAATGTTGCTCTGGACTTCTCTTACGAGCAGAGCCGTATTCGTAGCGTTGACGTTGGCACCTGGATTGCTGGCGTAGGTTACCGCTTCTAATCACGTCGGTGAAAATGAAAAATCCGCCTTTCGGGGCGGATTTTTTTTGCCTGAAACGTGCATTATTTTAGTGAAAAAATATCGCTGCCCAGATGGTTATAGTCCACTTTCTGTAATTTGAAATTGGTGATATAAACGGGCCCGGCTTTCTGCTCCGAAATAAAACGATAGCGATTTTTGATCTCTTTAGCGCTAATTCCTGTCCATTGCGAGAAAAAACTCAGGAAATCGTTCGCGGAACGGCGAGCTTTAATGATCCGATGCGCTTTACTGTCGCTGGATAGCACCATAAACGGCACCTGGAAGTTTTGCTGGAATTTGTCGTCATGCGCCAGGTACTGTACCGCTTTGCCGCGTTCTTTAAACGCCAGCCCGTGATCGGAGAAATAGACGAGCGAAAAACTGTCGCCGCTATGACGAAGCTGAGTATAGAGCTGACGGAGCAAATCGTCGGTTTGCGTCATGGTGTATAAATAACAAGACGTCTCTTTCGACTGGACAAACGTCGCGTATTTTCCCTGAGTACGGTCGCAGGCCTGGGGATGCGATCCCATTAAATGCAACACAATCAACTGCGGTTGCGTGCGTTCTGTCGCCAATACCTGCGCCGTCATGCTTAACAGCGCGTCGTCGCGAGTATTTTTATCCGCTTCAAAATCGCCGTTTTTCAGGAAATGCGCTTCATCGGCGCGTTTGGCGATACTGGCGATGGCCGTGTCGTATTCGCCGATTTGCCCCTGATTGGAAAACCACCATGTCTGAAAACCGGCGCGGTTAGCCAGCGTGACGAAGTTATCCTGATACTGCGGTTTGTTATCCACCACGCGATTGAGCGTTAAACCAAGCGATTTTTGCGTTGAGCCGCTGGCGGCGATGTAATCCATAAAGAAGTCGCCATTCACATGGCTGGCGAAGGGGGTATTATCCCAGTGGCCGCCGAAAGCGCCCATGGCATCCCGTCGCGCGCTTTCACCAATCACCACGACATAGATGTGATATCTGGGTTTCACCGCAGTAACCGTCCAGCTATCTTTTATGCCGGATAGCTGCGCCATACGGTGCTGCTCTTCAATGACTTCGTTGTTATTGACGATAACGTCTTTGGCGAAGCGAAAAACCGGATAGCCGGTATCAATAACCTTAAAAACGCCGCCCCAGGCCAGATTTTGTACCGGCGCGACGAAAAATGCCGCGACGCTAATCAGCAGGCACAGGCTGTCGAGGCTATTCCAGCGCGGCCTGACCTCTTCTTTTCGGCGGCGAAGCGCAATAATACCCAGCGCAAAAATAAAAAGTCCGGTCAGGTAGCTATACCACGGGAAGATGGTCAGGATTTCGCTCGACTCTTCCATATTGGTGGAGTGCAGTGCCAGCAGCGTATTAAAGTTCGGCGCGCCGTAAGCCTGGCCAAAGGGAAAATAGCAAGCGGCTACCAGCGAACAGATGCCGAGCAGCGCTTTTTGTCCGCGGGGCAGGTAGCGCCAGAGCAACAGCAACAGGCAGGTAAACGCCGCGGTATAAAGCAGGCTAAAGGGATAGCCGAGCGCGAGGTTAATCAGCAGCGACTGTAAAAAGTAGAGGCCCGCCCACGGGCTTACAGCCCGACGACGGGCGAGAAGTGAATCGATAAGGGTTGAATTCATATGCCACTATTGCAAAAACGCCATGTGCTAACCCTGGCGCGAAGGGTCATTACCTGCCTGATTATGCGTAAAAAAGGTATTGGGTTCGCAACGGCGAGTCGCAAAATATTCAGGGCTGCCAGAAGATAGAGCGTGCGGGTAAGAAGGTCAACCGCCGGAAAGAAAATGTTTTGCGAAGAGAATAGCAAAACCACAAAAAAACAGGGGAAATGGGCGCCATTTCCGTTGAGGATGCAAAATAAAGCGGCGTACCGCACCGCCGCGTTATTTCGTGGAAGGGTTATCCTGTTCCGGTTTGCCGTTGATCATATCGCACAACATAGAGAGCAGCATTAACCGGACTTTAAAGGGAGAGTGACTGAACACGCGTATACACCTCTTAAATTCGTTCATATAAACCTCCTGATGTTTCTATCCCATCGATCCGTGAGGGATGTCTGCATTACATACAGATATAGCACAGGCTATGTTTTATAGCTATTGCTAAAACGTTAATTTTTTGTGCCCGGACAACTCTGGTTTACAATGAGCGCTCTGTCAGCTGACGCGTTAACGCGTCACAGAAACGAGGAAGCAAAATGGGTCGTCGCGCAGGTACGCCAACAACAAAAAAAGTGACGCAATTGGTGAACGTAGAAGAACACGTTGAAGGATTTCGTCAGGTCAGAGAGGCGCATCGCCGTGAGTTGATAGACGATTACGTTGAGCTGATTTCCGATTTAATTATTGAGGTAGGGGAAGCGCGTCAGGTGGATATGGCGGCGCGGCTCGGCGTCTCCCAGCCGACTGTGGCCAAAATGCTTAAGCGCCTGGCATCGTTAGGATTTATTCAAATGATCCCCTGGCGCGGCGTTTTTCTGACGCCGGAAGGGGAGAAGCTGGCGCAGGAAAGCCGCGAGCGGCATCAAATTGTCGAAAATTTTTTACTGGTATTAGGCGTAAGCCCGGAGATCGCGCGTCGTGATGCGGAAGGGATGGAACACCATGTCAGCCAGGAGACATTGGATGCCTTTTTGGCCTTCACGCAACAGCATGGAACATCTGCAGAATGAATCTGGCCTTTTTACGGGCGCTGCGGCGTGACCGTTTTTTTCAGTTGTTGATCATTGTGGGGATGGCGTTAAGCCTGTTTGTTCCTTTTGCGCCTCGCGCCTGGCCTGGCGCGATTGACTGGCACACCATTATTACCCTCAGTGGGTTAATGTTGCTCACTAAAGGCGTTGAGCTGAGCGGCTATTTTGATGTGCTGGGACGCAAGATGACGCGCCGATTTCATACCGAGCGGCAACTGGCGATGTTCCTGGTGCTGGCTGCGGCGGCGCTGTCGACCTTTCTGACAAACGATGTCGCGCTGTTTATCGTTGTGCCGCTGACGATAACGTTAAAAAAACTGTGCGCGATTCCGGTCAACCGATTGATTATTTTTGAAGCGTTGGCGGTGAACGCCGGTTCGCTGCTGACGCCTGTCGGTAATCCGCAAAATATTCTGTTGTGGGGACGCTCCGGCTTAACCTTTGCTGAATTTAGCGGGCAAATGGCGCCGCTTGCCGTCATGATGATGCTGACGTTACTGCTCCTGTGCTGGTTTTGTTTTCCGGGTAGGGCGTTACAGTATCATACCGGTACGCGTTCGCCGCAGTGGCAGCCCCGTCTGGTGTGGAGTTGCCTGGCATTATATGTCGTTTTTCTTACCGCGCTGGAGCTCAGGCAAGAGTTATGGGGACTGGTGTTGGTGGCGGCTGGGTTTATTGTGCTGGCGCGCAGGGTGATAGTCAGCGTGGACTGGACGCTGCTGCTGGTATTTATGGCGATGTTTATTGATGTCCATCTGCTAACGCAATTGCCGGCGTTGCAGGGCGTTTTCAACCAGGTTGGCGCACTGTCTCACCTGGGACTTTGGCTAACCGCTATCGGCCTGTCGCAGGTTATCAGTAATGTGCCCAGTACCATTCTCCTGCTGAACTATGTACCGGCCTCGACGCTGCTGGCGTGGGCGGTGAATATCGGCGGGTTTGGTCTGCTGCCGGGGTCGCTGGCAAATCTTATTGCTTTACGGATGGCGAACGATCGCCGAATCTGGTGGCGATTTCATTTCTATTCGCTGCCGATGCTGGCATGGGCGGCGCTGGTGGGATATGGATTATTGCAACTGATGCCGTAAGAGAAGCCCGATAGTGTCTATCGGGCTTCGCAGGCAGAGTCTGTCAGTTCAGACGAACCGGCATCCCGGAACGATCCTGAACCGCCTGTTGTACGACGGCCTGATCAACGTCAGGCTCGTTGGTGACGGCCAGGATACTCTTATTAAGCGTGATCGGCACCGCTTCCTTACCTTCAAACTGCGCTTCCGTCGTTGACAGCGGGTTATGCACCTCAATGTAACGGCTACCGTCCGGCTCGGTGGTGGCTTTTACCGGTTCATCGATAAACTGCACGCGGGTGCCGACCGGCACATTTTCAAACAGGAATTTGATATCGTCGTTGCGTAGACGTACGCAGCCGTGGCTCACGCGAAGCCCGATGCCGAAGTTGGCGTTGGTGCCGTGAATAGCATACAGGCGACCAATGTACAGCGCGTACAGGCCCATCGGGTTATCCGGGCCCGCAGGCACGACGGCAGGCAGCGGCTCGCCGGCGGCGCGATATTCAGCGTGCATTTTTGCCGTAGGCGTCCAGGTCGGACCGGCTTTTTTACGTTCAACTTTGGTCGTCCAGTTGATAGGCGTGTCTTTACCTAACTGACCGATCCCAATCGGCAGGACGATAACGGTGTTTGTGCCTTTCGGGTAGTAATAGAGGCGCATTTCCGCGCTATTGATGATAATGCCTTCGTGTACGGTATCCGGCAGGATCAGCTGCTGCGGAATATTCAGCACGGTACCGCCCTTCGGCAGGAAGGTATCCACGCCCGGGTTGGCTTCCAGCATGTTGGACAGCCCCATCTGATACTCCGCGGCAAAATACTCCAGCGGCTGGGTATTGCCCTCCGGAACGGTGATGACCTGATTTTGCCCAATTAAACGGCTACCATCGGTAGGCAGCGGGTAAGTGACTGCTGAGGCTGTTTTACAAAAACCAACTACAGCGAAAGCCGCCGCGAAAAGCGTTGTTAATTTCATATTCATGTTATGCGAGATTCTGTGCCAAGCAGGCTAGTAGGTTGAGAATTCTGTCATGTTGGGAGCGCATTATAGGTGCATTCCAGTAAACAGGGAATTCAGATGTGTACGAAATCACGTTTTTTTCCCTTACGGTTCAGTGTAGCCCTTTGTACAGGGCGCGATCTTATTTCAGACTTGTGGCATAATAAGCGGTTTGTCACATCTTTTTTCAGGATAAGCCTGTGTTAGTTTCCAGCAACGTTACCATGCAGTTCGGCAGTAAGCCGCTGTTCGAAAACATTTCCGTCAAATTTGGCGGCGGCAACCGTTACGGCCTGATCGGCGCCAACGGTAGCGGAAAGTCCACTTTTATGAAAATCCTCGGCGGCGACCTGGAGCCGACGCTGGGCAATGTTTCCCTCGATCCGAATGAGCGCATCGGTAAGCTGCGTCAGGACCAGTTCGCTTTTGAAGCATTCACCGTACTTGATACTGTCATTATGGGGCATGGCGAATTGTGGGAAGTCAAGCAGGAGCGCGACCGTATCTACGCTTTGCCGGAAATGAGCGAAGAAGACGGCTATAAAGTCGCCGATCTGGAAGTAAAATACGGCGAGATGGACGGTTATTCCGCTGAGGCGCGTGCAGGCGAACTGCTGTTGGGGGTGGGCATCCCGCTGGAGCAGCATTACGGTCTGATGAGTGAAGTCGCGCCAGGCTGGAAATTGCGTGTGCTGCTGGCGCAGGCGTTATTCTCTAACCCGGACATCCTGTTGCTCGACGAACCGACCAACAACCTGGATATTGATACTATCCGTTGGCTGGAGCAGGTGCTGAACGAGCGCGATAGCACGATGATTATCATTTCGCACGACCGTCACTTCCTGAACATGGTTTGTACGCATATGGCGGATCTGGATTACGGCGACTTGCGCGTCTATCCGGGTAACTATGATGAGTATATGACGGCGGCGACTCAGGCGCGTGAACGTCTGTTGGCCGATAATGCGAAGAAAAAAGCGCAAATTGCCGAGCTGCAATCTTTTGTTAGCCGTTTTAGCGCCAATGCCTCTAAATCGCGTCAGGCAACGTCGCGCGCGCGGCAGATTGATAAAATCAAGCTGGAAGAGGTGAAAGCCTCCAGCCGTCAGAACCCGTTCATCCGTTTTGAGCAGGATAAAAAACTGTTCCGTAACGCTCTGGAAGTGGAAGCGCTGACGAAAGGTTTTGATAACGGTCCGCTGTTTAAAAATGTCAATTTGCTGCTCGAAGTCGGCGAGAAGCTGGCGGTACTCGGCACCAATGGCGTGGGTAAATCTACGCTGCTGAAGACGCTGGTTGGCGATCTGGACGCCGATCATGGCACCGTTAAATGGTCGGAAAACGCGCGTATTGGTTACTACGCGCAGGACCACGAATATGAATTCGAAAATGACCTGACGGTGTTTGAATGGATGAGTCAGTGGAAGCAGGAAGGCGACGACGAGCAGGCAGTGCGCAGTATTCTGGGCCGCCTGCTATTTAGCCAGGATGATATCAAAAAGCCTGCGAAAGTCCTTTCCGGTGGCGAGAAGGGCCGTATGCTTTTCGGCAAACTGATGATGCAAAAGCCGAATATCCTGATTATGGACGAACCGACTAACCACCTGGATATGGAGTCGATCGAATCGCTGAATATGGCGCTGGAGCTGTATCAGGGCACGCTGATCTTTGTTTCGCACGACCGTGAGTTCGTCAGCTCGCTGGCAACCCGCGTCATTGAAATTACGCCGGAGCGCGTGGTGGACTTCAGCGGCAGCTACGACGATTATTTGCGTAGTAAAGGGATTGAAAGCTAAACACTGACGCCCGGTGGCGCGGTGCTTACCGGGCCTACGTATCCTGGCGCGTAGGTTCGGTAAGACGGGTGCGCCCAGGCAAAGGGCACACCGCAGTTGAGCGGGCAGGGCTGTACGACCGTCAAACGTCCATACCTAATGCCCGCTTGCCGTGAATATTCAGATCGCGCAGCGTGAAGCGCCCTTCCCAGGTGGTTTCATAGTCCTCGCGCGGGAAATCGCCCGGTGATGCGCCTGTCTCCAGCGCCGCTTTCACCCTACGCGCATAGGCCAGATTTTTCTCACACATTGGCGCGGCAGGAATGTACATCACATTGCCCCAGCCCTGCTGATTTTCTACGGGGGCGACGGAGTGGATGACATCGCAATGCCACCACACGGAATCCCCGGCTTCCAGTGGCGGAATGCTGGTTAACGCCGCCATCAGTAAAGGATGCCACTGTTCAGAAATCGGCAGCACCCGGCCCGGCGCGACGCCGCATAATTCATCTTCCGGGACATCATCCAGCAGCGGGCGCAACAGAATATACGCCATCGCCTCCGGGATAGGGACGACATGAAGCAACCCCTGACCGGGCAGCATATCGGAGAGCGCGGTCCAGCCCTGGAAGGTGCGAAATACCGAGCATTTTGTGGTGTTATCCACCGTATACTCTTCAACTTCGGTACGGTGTGCCGCATTCCACGGATCGTACTGTTCGATGTTGCCGTTAAACACACTGGCGAATACCTGCTGATAGGCTGGCAGCAGCCAGCGTTCCAGCGCGCCGGAGTCGGTATGCGCTCCCAGTCCTTTGGATGTGGTGCCCGGCGGGCGGCGACGGATGCGATCCGGATAAATGATGCTGATATCCGGATTAAACCATCGCTTGCCGTCGTGCTCTACCTGCCACAGACGGTTGAGGAACGACTGCGCCAGCGCCATCTCTTCACTTTGGCGGGCCTGCATTTGCGCCTGCGACCAGTAGACAGGATAGATTTCAGGCCGGGAGGCGCTCAGCGTACCGAAAAAATTATCCCCCGGTCCTTTATACACCTCGTCAAAATGGTTCTTGTCCAGATAGTCGAGCATCGACTGGTCCCACTCCAGCGCCTGTTCGCGTGGAAAATGACCTTTAATCACCGCGCACCCGCGGCGCTTAACCTCGGCGCGGGTGGCATCGCTAATGTTGCCCATCGCCAGTTCGCTAAAAGGGATAATTGGCCATATCGGCTGTCCCTGCGCCTTCAGATCGTTAATTTCCGCCACCCGGGCTGCTATGGTGGCGCTCAAACGGTCGAACACCGCCTGTACGTCGCCGATTTGCGCGCGTAGCGCCTGCTTCATCTGACGAATGGCCGCTTTTGGGTCGGCGGGCAGCGTTTCGTGGGTAAAAGGAGTCGTCATATCAACCTCATCATCTTTCGTTCGAAAGTAAAATTAGTTACATGTGATACTTTAAGTTAAAATAAGGTTAATGCAAGTTTAAAATATTGCAGGGGAACACAAAGAGGGAAGCGAGAGGAAAACGTAAGGTGGCCAGGACGCCTTAATGTCTTATGCGGCTATTCCTTTCGTTCAGCCACTTTTCATTCGAAATAAATTTGTGGTTCTGCTCACATTGTTATTAAAATGTTTCTGGTCGCAGTTACAGCCAGGAGCTTAAGTATGACCGTTAACGTTGTCGTTACCGATATGGACGGCACTTTTCTCGACGATGCCAAGCAGTACGATCGTGTACGCTTCATGGCGCAATACCAGGAACTGAAAAAACGTAATATCGAATTTGTGGTCGCTAGCGGTAATCAGTACTACCAGTTGATCTCCTTCTTCCCCGAGCTGAAAGACGAAATTTCCTTCGTCGCAGAAAATGGCGCGCTGGTGTATGAACATGGCAAACAGTTGTTTCACGGGGAGCTAACCCGGCATGAATCGCGTATTGTGATTGGCGAACTGCTGAAGGATAAGCAGCTTAATTTTGTCGCCTGCGGTCTGAAAAGCGCTTATGTCAGCAAAAACGCTCCCGAGACTTTCGTGGCGCTGATGGCCAAACATTATCACCGCCTGCAGCCGGTAAACGATTATCACGACATTGACGATATCCTGTTTAAGTTCTCCCTGAATTTGCCCGATGAACAAATTCCGCTGGTTATCGACAAACTGCACGTATCTCTGGATGGCATCATGAAGCCCGTCACCAGCGGCTTCGGTTTTATCGACCTGATTATCCCGGGACTGCATAAAGCGAATGGCATTAGTCGTCTGTTAAAGCGCTGGAACAGGTCGCCACAGAATGTCGTCGCCATTGGCGACAGCGGTAATGATGCGGAAATGTTGAAAATGGCGCATTACTCTTTTGCCATGGGCAATGCTGCAGACAATATCAAAGCGCTTTCACGCTATCACACTGATGATAATAACCATCAAGGCGCGCTCAACGTCATTCAGGCCGTGCTTGACGGCACCGATCCCTTCTGATTAACAGGCCTGCGCAGGCCTGTTAAGCGTAGCGCCATCAGGCAATTCGGACATATTGCCGATGGCGCCAGGGCAAATTACAGCATATGTTCGGTACGGGCGATGATATCGTCCTGCGCATCCGGCGACAGCGCGGTGAAGAAGGCGGAGTAGCCTGCCACACGCACGACCAGATCGCGGTACTGGTCCGGATGTTTTTTCGCATCCAGCAGCGTTTCGCGTGACACGATGTTGTACTGAATATGCCAGCCTTTATGCACCTCAAAGAACGTCCGTAGCAGAACCATCAGTTTCTGTTTGTCGGATTCGTTTTCCAGCGTCGTTGGGTTCAGTTTCTGGTTGAGCAGCACGCCGCCGAGAATGGAACCGGTAGGTAATTTGCCTACGGAACCAATCACCGCCGTCGGGCCGAGATGATCCGTACCCGATGCAGGGCTTGCGCCTTCCGCCAGCGGCGTATGCGCTTTGCGACCATCCGGGGTAGCCATAGTCGCGGCGCCAAATGGCACGTTTGCTGAGATAGAGGACGTACCGGCGTAATAGTTGCCGCCCACAGGGCCACGACCGTAGCGCGGGTTATGGTACTGCTTCAGCTCATCAATATAGGTCTGATAAGCGCGCGCCAGCAGGGTATCGACACTGTCATCGTCGTTGCCGTACTTCGGCGCGCCGTTAATCAGACGCTGGCGCAACTGCTCGTGAGTCAGACCGTCGAAGTCATCGGCCAGCGCGGCGGCAAGCTGCTGTTGACCGATAACGCCCTGTTCGAAGACCAGTTTTTTCACGGCGGCGAGGCTGTTGCCCAGGTTGGCGATACCGACCTGCAGACCGGATACCCAGTCATATTTCGCGCCGCCTTGCTTGATACTTTTCGCTCGCTCAATACAGTCATCTACCAGCGCTGAGCAGAGAATATCGTGGACATTCTCTTCCAGCATGGTGTCGACCACATACTCAATTTCGATCGATTTGCGCGTGTAGTAGCGAATTTGGGTATCCCAGGCGGCCATCACTTCGTCAAAATTGTTAAAGTTGCCTGCGGAGAGCGCCTTTTCCTGCGGCAGAAATACTTTGCCGCTGGTGGCGTCGCGACCGCCTTCCAGCGCCGCCAGCATGACGCGGGCGAAGTTAATAAAGCTCATGCCGGTGCAGCGATAACCCCATTTCCCGCCGACGGCGGTTTCGATACAGCCGATCGCCGCGTAATCGTAAGCGTCCTGCGGTTCGATCCCCAACTTGATAAATTCCGGGATGACGATTTCATCATTGTTAAACGCCGGCATCCCAAAGCCGCAGCGGATGACCTGGACGCAGGCGTCAAGGAAATCGTTACTCATTCCGGCGTGATAACGCACACTGAGGTTGGGCTGGGTAGAACGCAGACGTCCACAGGACTCCAGAATGGCGTAAGACAGCGGATTCACTGCGTCCACTGGCTGACCGTTGATGAGATTCTGACCGCCAATGGTGACGTTTTGATACAGCGGGCTGCCCGCGGAAGCTTTAGAGTGCGAACCGGAACGGATCTTGTTTACTTCCAGTAGTTTCAGCCAGCAGCTGTGCAGCAGTTCAATGGCGTGCTCACGATCCAGCGTCTGGTTTAGTTCGACATCGCGACGATAATAGGGATAAAGATACTGGTCCATACGACCAAATGACACCGAGTGCCCGTTAGACTCAATTTGTAGAATCAGTTGAATGAAGTAGCACAATTGCAGTGCTTGCCAGAAGGTCTGCGGCGGTTGGTGGGCGATCACCTCGCAGTTTTCCGCGATGGTAAGTAGCTCTTTACGACGGCTTTCACGGGACTCTTCGCCTGCCATCTGGCGCGCCAGCGCGGCAAAGCGCGTGATGTGCTGGCTTACCGCGTCCAGCACTATATCAATCGCCTTCAGGAACTGCTCGCCATGCAGATCTTCCAGCACGGTCAGGTTGATGCGTGAGCGGCGCTCGGCGACTTTATCGCGCAGGCCATCAAGCCCTTTTTCCAGCAGTAGCGGGAAGTTCACCGCCAGGTGCGCGTCACCGGAAGTCATATTGCCTTCGGCTTTGATAATGCCAGTCGCCAGAAGCCCTTTTTGTTCATCGGTAAACATGCCGTAGCAGCGATCCTGGACGGTTTGACCGCGCCACCACGGACAGACGTCGTGCAGAATACGTTTGTTTTCTTCACTTACGGAAAAACCTGCGCCGGGCCGGTCCGCCAGGTCGTCGATCTCTTTTTCAATCCACGAGACGGTATATTCCGGGAAAATCGGCGCGGCCCGGACTTCACTTGCCTGGTTGCCGACGATCAGTTCATCGTGTTTTATCCAGATAGTGCGTTCCGCCAGGTGATGGGCCAGCGCCAGCGCGCGGCGTACCGGAATCGGTTTATCCAGATGCTGCTGGTACATTTCGGTATAATGCTGTGCGCGTTCGGTACAGACCGGCGGTTTCACGATATGTACCAGCGCGGTTTTGTGCGCCTTAATGCGGTCACTGAGCGTGTCCAGTTTCAGTTGGGTCATGATAATTATCCTCGTAGGGTCGCGGTTAAACCTTTTTGGCAGGCGTACTTCTGGGCAAAATCAAGTAACGCCGGCGCATCCAGTGGTTTATCCGGGGCATGATAGGGCTGACTGAGTAAGTGGTATTTATTGATGCCCAGCGTGTGGTAGGGCAGAAAATGAATTTCCCCGACGTGCAGTTCGTCGGCGGCAAAGTCGGTAATGGCTTTAATGGCCTCCTCATCGGCATTAAATCCCTGAATCAGCGGGACGCGAATCACCATTTTTTTGCCCGCGGCGGCGAGTTTCCTGAGATTTTCCAGCACCCGCGAGGCGCTGCCATCGGTCCACCGCTTAAACGGCCCGTCGGCGACATGCTTCAAATCAGCCAGAAACAGATCGATATAAGGCAGTGAGGGCGCAATGTATTTCCATGGGACATGCAGACAGGTCTCAACCGCAGTATGAATACCGGCGTCATGGCTGGCTTTAAACAGCTCTGCCGCCAGCTCCGGCTGCATAAACGGTTCGCCGCCGGAAAGCGTAAGACCGCCGCCGCTGCGATCGTAAAAAGGTTTATCGCGTAGTACCGTCGCCATGATCTCATCCACGCTTTTTATTTCGCCGCACACGGTTAACGCCTGTGTGGGGCAGCAATGCGCCAGGACGGAAAAATGGGCGTCGGTCAGTTTCTCGCGATGGATGAGCAGGCCGTTTAGCGCGCGCTCAATGACGTCCGGCGCGGCTTGCGCGCACAGGTCGCATCCTTCGAGACACAGCCGCGCGTCGTATAACAGATCCTGAGCGCGGGCGCGGCTTTCCGGGTTCTGGCACCAGCGACAGCCCAACGAACAGCCTTTGAAAAATACTACGGTACGGATACCGGGGCCATCGTGGGTAGAATAGCGCTGAATATTGAAGATCATAAACGGCCTCTCTTATTTCATATAAAGATTAAATTACTTTCGAATGAAAGTTATCTTGATGTGCGTCAACGAATGGAGAGGTTCTGATAAAGAGGCGTTAAGTGAGGTACAACATCACGGTTTGAGGCTGTGATATGGCGTTTAAGATGATTCCGCGCTGCTTGAGCCGATCGTCAGTCGGAGCTTGGGTAAGCTGGCTTTGCGTCTGATGACAGTAATTATCTGTTGATACAGCACGGCCATAAACCGTGCTTCGGTATGTTTATCCGTAAAGTGACTACTGACCGCAGACCTCACAGCCGGGGTTGCGCATCAACTTCATTTCGCGGAACTGACAGGTCATCGCATCGTACATGACGATTTTTCCGCTGGCAGGCTGACCGTAATGCGCCAGCAGCTTAATGGCCTCCATTGCCTGTAGCGAACCGATCACGCCAATCAGCGGCGCCATCACCCCTGCCTCTACGCAGGTCAGAGCGTTTTCGCCAAACAGACGGCTCAGGCAGCGGTAACAGGGTTCGTTTTCCCGATACGTAAAGACGGTAACTTGTCCTTCCATACGAATTGCCGCGCCGGAGATTAGCGGCACTTTCGCGGTATAGCACCCGGCGTTAAGTTGATTACGTACGCTAACGTTATCGGTACAGTCCAGTACCAGCGAATGCCCGGCAATCAGGCTGGTCATGGCGTCGTCGTCCAGCCGCGCGTTAACGGGCGTAATGGTAATATGCGGGTTGATTCGCGCCAGCGCGTCGCGGGCGGACTCTACCTTTGGCTGCCCGACCGTGGCGTCGCTGTGCAAGGTTTGACGCTGGAGATTGGAAACGGAAACGGTATCAAAATCGAGTAGCGTCAGTTGCCCGACGCCAGCGCCGGCCAGATACTGCGTTGCCGCGCAGCCGAGTCCGCCCAGCCCGACCACTAATACCCGCGCATCTTTTAACGCTTCCTGCCCTTCAAAATCGAAGCCGCGCAGAATAATTTGTCGGTTATAGCGCAGCATCTCCTGGTCGCTAAGTTCCGCCATTACAGGCCTCCGAACAGAGCATTAAACGGCTCGACTTCCACCCATTCTCCCGGCTCAACATTGCCGCGTTCACGCTCCAGCACAATAAAGCAGTTGCCCAGACTAAACGAGCTGAAAATATGTGAACCCTGGTGCCCGGTGGTCGTGACCTCCAGTTCGCCGTTGGCGCTACGTTGCAGGATGCCGCGCTGGAAATCGAGACGCCCCGGCGTTTTCTTCAGGCGAGATGCTGTGCGTACACGCTGGCGCGGCGGTACAGCGCTTGCCGTGTTGCCGCCAAGCTTCGCCAGTAAAGGCTGAACCAGTTGATAAAAAGTGAGCGCCGCAGAGACTGGATTCCCCGGCAGGCCACAGAACCAGCTATTACTGAGTTTGCCGAAGGCAAACGGTTTGCCTGGCTTGATAGCCAGCTTCCAGAAGGCGATTTCGCCCAACTCCTCAAGGATGGTTTTGGTATAGTCCGCTTCACCAACCGAGACGCCGCCGGAGCTTATCACTACATCGGCCTGGCTGTCGGCGTCGATAAACGCGGCGCGAAGCTTACCGGGATCGTCAGGAATAATGCCTAAATTGATCACTTCGCAGCCAAGCTGTTGCAGCATCAAATGTATAGTTAGACGGTTAGTGTCATAAATTTGCCCCGCCTCCAACGGCTGGCCCGGAAGCTGGAGCTCGTCGCCGGTCGAGAACAGCGCTACGCGCACTTTACGTACAACCTGCGCATCGGCAATTCCCAGCGACGCCAGCACCGGCAGTTCGGCAGTAGTCAGGCGCGTACCGGCCGGAAAGACCACCGCATCCTGGCGAATATCCTCGCCGCGGCGGCGGATGTTTTGTCCGCAACGAACATCGGCGGTAAAACGCACGCCATCATCGGTTTGTTCCGTCTGCTCTTGCATGACTACCGCCTCGCAACCTGCCGGCACCGGGGCGCCGGTCATAATGCGAATGCAGGTTCCCGCAGGCCACTCTCCCTGGTAAGGCTGACCGGCAAATGCTTTGCCGACGACGGGCAGCGGCTTATCGGCGGACAAATCCGCCACACGTACCGCATAACCATCCATAGCTGAATTATCAAAGCCGGGAACATCGAGGGGAGAAACGATATCGGTCGCCAGGATGCGGCCAAAGCAGTTCACCAGCGGCAACGTTTCTACGGCGGTGAGCGGGGTAATACGTGAAAGCATCTGGGTCAGCGCCGTTTCAAGCGGCATCAATCCGGCGGAAAATTCCATGAACATACTCCTGCGAGGCAAAATCGAATCCGGCTATTATGTCAGAAAACAGTGGCGGGCAGTATGCTACCTCGGTCTTAGAGACGGCCTTGCGCCTTTACATACCTTACGCATCTTTCTATATTCAAAAATCGAATGAATAACTCACAACAATTCTGATAGTTATAGTAAAAGTTGTGTGCCACCGTTAATGGACCCTAAAAATGAATAAAGCAGTGATTGCGATTCACGGCGGCGCAGGCGCGATTGCTCGCGCGCAAATGAGCCATGAGCAGGAGCTACGCTATATCCAGGCGCTGTCAGAGATTGTCGAAAGCGGGCAAAAGATGCTGGAAGCAGGTGACAGCGCGCTTGATGTAGTGACGGAAGCGGTGCGCCTGCTGGAAGCGTGTCCGCTCTTCAATGCGGGTATCGGCGCGGTCTATACCCGAGACGGGACTCATGAACTGGATGCCTGCGTGATGGACGGCAATACCCTGAAAGCCGGAGCCGTCGCGGGCGTGAGTCATGTTCGCCATCCTGTGCTCGCCGCCAGACTGGTGATGGAGCGCAGCCCGCATGTACTCATGGTGGGGGAAGGGGCGGAAAACTTTGCCTTTTCACAGGGGATGGCGCGCGTTTCGCCGGATATCTTTTCCACCCCGGCGCGTTACGAGCAATTGCTGGCGGCGCGTGCGGCGGGCGAAATGGCGCTCGATCACAGCGGCGCGCCGCTGGACGAAACGAAAAAAATGGGTACAGTCGGCGCGGTGGCGCGGGATAAATTCGGCAATCTGGCGGCGGCAACGTCTACCGGTGGGATGACCAATAAATTGCCCGGGCGCGTCGGCGACAGCCCGCTGGTCGGCGCCGGGTGTTATGCCAACAACGCCAGCGTCGCCGTTTCCTGTACCGGAACGGGAGAGGTCTTTATTCGCACGCTCGCGGCTTACGATATCGCCGCATTGATGGAATATGGCGGACTCAGCCTTGCCGATGCCTGTGAGCGCGTGGTGATGGAAAAATTACCGGCGCTGGGCGGCAGCGGTGGATTAATCGCCGTTGATCACGAAGGTAATGTCGCGTTGCCGTTTAACAGCGAAGGGATGTATCGCGCCTGGGGATATGCCGGGGATACCCCTACCACAGGAATTTACCGGGAATAAGGAGCCGCAGGTGCCGCACAGCGATGAACTGGATAGCCGCGATGTTCTGTCCGTCAGTGGCCTGAATATCGCGTTTCACCACGAAGGGCAACAGATAGACGCCGTGCGTAATGTGTCATTACGCCTGAAGCGTGGAGAGACTCTGGCGATTGTCGGCGAGTCGGGATCGGGAAAATCGGTGACGGCGCTGGCGTTAATGCGGCTGATTGAGCAGTCGGGCGCGAACGTGCGCTGCGGCGAAATGCTGTTGCGTCGGCGTAATCGCCAGGTGATTGAGCTGTCTGAGCAGAGTGACGCGCAGATGCGGCGTGTGCGCGGCGCGGATATCGCCATGATTTTCCAGGAGCCAATGACCTCGCTCAACCCGGTATTTACCGTTGGCGAGCAAATTGCCGAATCTATTCGTTTGCATCAGGGCGCCAGCCACGAAGAGGCGCTGGCGGAAGCGAAACGTATGCTCGATCAGGTACGGATCCCGGAGTCGCAGGCGATTTTATCGCGTTATCCGCATCAGCTTTCCGGCGGGATGCGCCAGCGAGTCATGATCGCGATGGCGCTATCCTGCCGTCCGGCGGTATTGATTGCCGATGAACCCACCACGGCGCTGGATGTCACTATCCAGGCGCAAATTCTGCAACTTATCAAAGTGTTGCAGCAAGAGATGTCGATGGGTGTGATTTTTATCACCCACGACATGGGCGTCGTGGCGGATATTGCCGATCGCGTGCTGGTGATGTATCAGGGCGAGGCCGTGGAAACCGGCAGCGTAGAGCAGATTTTCCATGCGCCGACGCATCCTTATACCCAAACGTTACTGGCCGCCGTCCCTCAGCTTGGCGCGATGCGCGGCCACTCGCTGCCACGCCGTTTCCCGTTGATTTCCGCTGACGAACCGGCCCTTTATGAATCGCAGATTGAGCAAGATACGGTGGTGGAAGGCGAACCTATTCTCCAGGTTCGGGGGCTGGTGACGCGATTCCCGCTGCGTAGCGGTCTCTTTAACCGCGTTACGCGTGAAGTTCATGCCGTTGAGAATATCAGTTTCGATCTCTGGCCCGGCGAAACGCTATCGCTGGTGGGCGAGTCCGGTAGCGGAAAATCGACGACCGGACGCGCGCTGCTGCGGTTGGTTGAATCCCGGCAGGGGGAGATTATCTTTAACGGACAGCGCATTGACACGCTGTCTGCGGGTAAACTCCAGCCGTTGCGCCGCGATATTCAATGTATTTTCCAGGACCCTTACGCCTCGCTCGACCCGCGCCAGACCGTGGGGTATTCCATTATGGAACCTTTACGGATTCATGGCCTGGGGCAGGGGGACGCTGCGGCAAAGCGCGTGGCCTGGTTGCTTGAGCGTGTCGGATTACGTCCTGAACATGCCTGGCGTTATCCGCATGAGTTTTCCGGTGGTCAACGTCAGCGCATCTGCATTGCTCGCGCGCTGGCATTGAATCCTAAAGTGATTATTGCTGATGAGGCTGTCTCCGCGCTGGATGTTTCCGTTCGCGGGCAGATCATTAATTTATTGCTCGATTTACAACGGGAAATGGGGATCGCCTACCTGTTTATTTCGCATGATATGGCGGTCGTGGAGCGAATTAGCCATCGCGTGGCGGTGATGTATCTTGGTCAAATTGTTGAGATGGGGCCGCGGCGCGCCGTTTTTGAAAATCCGCAGCATCCTTATACGCGTAAATTGATGGCGGCGGTGCCGGTTGCCGATCCCTCCAGACACCGGCCGCGGCGCGTTCTGCTATCAGATGATATACCCAGCAATATTCATAAACGTGGCGAAGAGACGCCCGCCGTTTCATTACAGTTGGTCGGGCCGGGACATTATGTTGCGCGGCCGCTGCAGGATAATGCGCTCTCGCGCTTATAACATTTAGACAGGCAGGGTTTCAGGAGAACAACATGACGCAATTTATTACGCATAAATGGCTGGCGGCGCTGGGACTGGCCTCATCCATTGCGGCTTTTCCGGCCCTGGCGGCCAAAGATGTGGTGGTGGCGGTAGGGTCTAATTTCACCACGCTCGATCCGTATGACGCCAACGATACGCTCTCGCAGGCGGTGGCGAAGTCATTTTATCAGGGGCTGTTTGGCCTGGATAAAGACATGAAGGTAAAAAACGTCCTGGCGAAAGGCTATACCGTTTCTGATGACGGTCTGACCTACACCATTACCCTACGGCAGGGGGTGAAATTTCAGGACGGCGCGGATTTTGATGCGGCGGCGGTGAAAGCGAATCTCGATCGCGCCAGCAATCCGGATAACCACCTCAAGCGTTATAACCTGTATAAAAATATCGCAAAAACGGAGGTTGTCGACCCGGCAACGGTAAAAATTACCCTGAAACAGCCGTTCTCCGCTTTCATTAATATTCTGGCGCACCCGGCGACGGCGATGATCTCGCCGCAAGCGCTGGAAAAATATGGCAAGGATATTGGTTTTCATCCGGTCGGTACCGGTCCATACCAGCTTGAAACCTGGAATCAGACCGACTTTGTCAAAGTGAAAAAGTTCGCCGGTTACTGGCAGCAGGGCTTACCCAAGCTGGATTCTATTACCTGGCGTCCGGTTACTGACAACAATACCCGCGCGGCGATGCTGCAAACCGGCGAAGCGCAATTTGCTTTTCCTATCCCTTATGAGCAGGCCGCGTTACTGGCGAAAAATAAAAACCTCGAACTGGTCGCCAGCCCGTCTATTATGCAGCGTTACATCAGTATGAATGTGACGCAGAAGCCGTTTGATAATCCTAAGGTGCGTGAGGCGTTGAATTACGCTATCAATCGTCAGGCGCTGGTTAAAGTAGCGTTTGCCGGATACGCCACGCCGGCGACGGGCGTGGTGCCGCCGTCGATAGCCTATGCGCAAAGCTATCAGCCGTGGCCCTATGATCCGGCTAAAGCGCGCGAACTGTTGAAAGAGGCGGGGTATCCAGACGGTTTCAGTACCACGCTGTGGTCATCGCACAACCATAGCACCGCGCAAAAAGTGTTGCAGTTTACCCAACAGCAACTGGCGCAGATTGGCATTAAAGCCCGGATAACCGCGATGGACGCTGGCCAGCGCGCCGCGGAAGTTGAGGGCAAAGGGCAAAAAGAGAGCGGCGTGCGAATGTTCTATACCGGCTGGTCGGCGTCGACGGGCGAAGCTGACTGGGCGTTATCGCCGCTCTTCGCATCACAAAACTGGCCGCCGACGCAGTTTAATACCGCTTTTTACAGCAACAAGCAGGTCGACAGCGATTTGGCGGCGGCCTTAAAGACCAACGATCCGCAGGAGAAAACACGATTATACAAAGAGGCGCAGGATATTATCTGGAAAGAGTCGCCCTGGATACCGTTGGTGGTGGAGAAATTGGTTTCTGCGCACAGTAAAAATTTGACCGGTTTCTGGATTATGCCGGATACCGGTTTCATCTTTGACGATGCGGATTTGAAGTAAGTAATGCGATGGGGCTGGATGGCGCGCGCGTTGTCCGCCATCCGGTAAAAGGTTCGTGTGATGCTTAACTATGTTCTCAAGCGCCTGCTGGGATTAATTCCTACGCTGTTGATTGTGGCAGTGCTGGTGTTTTTATTTGTTCATTTGTTGCCCGGCGACCCGGCGCGGCTGATAGCCGGACCGGAAGCCGACGCGCAGGTGATCGCGCTGGTTCGTCAGCAACTGGGGCTTGATCAGCCGCTTCATGTCCAGTTTTGGCATTACATCACCCATGTTTTACAAGGCGATTTCGGTACGTCAATGGTTTCCCGCCGCCCGGTTTCTGAGGAGATCGCCAGCCGCTTTTTGCCGACGCTGTGGCTGACGATAACCAGTATGATATGGGCGGTTCTGTTTGGCATGGCGATCGGCATCGCCGCCGCCGTGTGGCGTAATCGCTGGCCTGACCGGGTAGGAATGACGCTTGCCGTGACCGGCATTTCTTTCCCGGCTTTTGCGCTGGGAATGTTGTTAATGCAGATTTTTTCCGTGGATCTGGGCTGGCTACCGACCGTGGGGGCGGATAGCTGGCAACATTATATTTTACCCTCCCTGACGCTTGGCGCGGCGGTGGCATCCGTCATGGCGCGTTTTACGCGCTCCTCGTTTGTCGATGTCCTGAGCGAGGATTACATGAGGACCGCGCGGGCGAAAGGCGTCAGTGAAACGTGGGTGGTGTTAAAACATGGCCTGCGCAATGCGATGATCCCGGTCGTCACCATGATGGGACTGCAATTTGGCTTTCTGCTTGGCGGATCGATCGTCGTCGAAAAAGTGTTTAACTGGCCGGGGCTTGGGCGGTTACTGGTCGACTCCGTCGACATGCGCGACTACCCCGTGATTCAGGCGGAAGTGCTGCTGTTTTCTCTGGAATTTATTCTTATCAACTTAGTGGTGGATGTCCTCTATGCCGCCATTAATCCGGCTATCAGGTATAAGTAAGGATGCGATTATTTAACTGGCGCCGTCAGGCGATTTTACATGTTATGCCGGTGGTAAAACCCGACCAGATACGCACGCCATGGCGGGAGTTCTGGCGTCGTTTTCGCCGCCAGCATGTCGCGTTGGTCGCCGGGGGATTCGTACTGGCGTTAATTCTGGTGGCGATTTTTGCCCGTTGGCTGACGCCCTACGATGCGGAAAACTATTTTGACTACGATAGCCTGAACAATGGCCCCTCTTTGCAGCACTGGTTTGGCGTTGACTCGCTGGGAAGAGACATCTTTAGCCGGGTTCTCGTTGGGGCGCAGATCTCACTGGCGGCGGGCGTGTTCGCGGTATTTATCGGTGCGATAATTGGCACGGTGTTGGGATTGCTGGCGGGATATTATGAAGGCTGGTGGGATCGTTTTATTATGCGTATTTGCGATGTGCTGTTCGCCTTCCCCGGCATTTTGCTGGCGATTGCCGTTGTGGCGGTGTTAGGCAGCGGTATTGCTAATGTGATCGTTGCGGTAGCGATTTTCTCTATTCCGGCGTTTGCACGTCTGGTGCGCGGAAATACCCTGGTCTTAAAACAGCAGACGTTTATTGAGTCTGCCCGCAGTATCGGCGCCAGCGACACGACGATTTTGTTTAGCCATATCTTGCCGGGAACGGTCTCGTCAATTGTGGTTTTCTTTACGATGCGTATCGGTACGTCAATTATTTCCGCGGCAAGCCTGTCATTTCTCGGATTAGGCGCGCAGCCGCCAACGCCGGAGTGGGGAGCGATGCTCAATGAAGCGCGGGCGGATATGGTCATCGCGCCGCACGTAGCGCTCTTCCCGGCGGTGGCGATTTTCCTGACTGTGCTGGCGTTTAACCTGTTAGGCGACGGGTTGCGCGATGCGCTGGACCCGAAGATTAAGGGGTAAGCCAGCCCGGTGGCGTTGACGCCTGGCGGGCCTGGAACGGGCTCGTCAGGCGGGATAACACATCCGGCACCCGCGCCGGGAGAGGTGGCGTTAAACCCGACTGCCCCACAAATCATATTCGTCGGCGTTTTCCACTTTCACGCGCACGATATCGCCCGGCTTGACGTTGGTTTCGCCGTTCAAATAGACCGCGCCGTCAATTTCCGGCGCATCCGCCATGCTACGCCCGATAGCGCCTTCTTCGTCAACCTCATCGACGATCACCAGAATTTCGCGGCCCACTTTTTCCTGCAAGCGCTCAGCGGAGATTTGCTGTTGCAGTTGCATAAAGCGGTTCCAGCGTTCTTCTTTCACCTCTTCCGTCACCTGATCCGGCAGCTCATTCGCGCCTGCGCCTTCCACCGGGCTGTACTTGAAGCAGCCTACACGATCGAGGCGCGCCTCTTTCAGGAAGTCGAGCAGCATCTGGAAGTCTTCTTCCGTTTCGCCGGGGAAGCCGACAATAAAGGTGGAGCGTAGGGTCAGTTCCGGGCAGATTTCGCGCCACTGCTTAATGCGCGCCAGCTGGCGGTCAACGGAACCGGGACGTTTCATCAGTTTAAGAATCCGCGGGCTGGCATGTTGCAGCGGAATGTCCAGATAAGGCAGGATTTTGCCTTCCGCCATTAGCGGAATCACATCATCAACGTGTGGGTAGGGGTAGACGTAGTGCAGACGTGTCCAGACGCCCAGTTTTGATAACTGCTCGCACAGGCTCACCATACTGGTTTTCACCGGTTCGCCATTATGGAATCCGGTGCGGTGCTTCACATCTACGCCGTAGGCGGAGGTATCTTGCGAAATCACCAGAATCTCTTTGACCCCGGCATCAACCAGACGTTTCGCTTCGCTTAATACGTCGCCAATCGGACGGCTGACCAGATCCCCGCGCATCGACGGGATGATGCAGAACGTGCAGCGGTGATTACAGCCTTCAGAAATTTTCAGATACGCATAATGGCGCGGCGTCAGTTTTACACCCTGTTCCGGTACGAGGCTTAAAAATGGATTGTGCTTCGGCTTCGGTACGTAATGATGTACGTGCTGCAGAACTTGCTCATAGCTATGCGGCCCGGTGATTTCCAGTACTTTCGGATGCACTTCGCGGATCTGATCTTCTTTTGCGCCCAGGCAGCCGGTGACGATTACCTTACCGTTTTCGTTCAGCGCTTCGCCAATGGCTTCCAGCGACTCTTGTACCGCGCTGTCAATAAAGCCACAGGTATTAACGATAACCATATCCGCATCGTCATAGCGTGGCACAACGTCATAGCCTTCGGTACGCAGCTCAGTCAGGATGCGTTCCGAATCAACGAGGTTTTTCGGACAGCCCAGGGAAACGAAGCCGATCTTTGGCTGGTGGGTTACATTACTCATAGCTTAAAAAGTGTTCATTTATTGGAATGGTCAGGGCAGGGATTCTACAGATATCCGAACAAAAATTGTATCGCAATCTCATCAGGAGCGGCGGCATCAACCGTTGTGGTTGTCAGCAAAAGGTGAAAAAGGGCAATTCTAAGAAAATTCTTGATCTCTGACACCCCTTTGTCTAAAAAACGACCATACTATTAAGTTGAACCCTGGTAGAAAAGAGGAGGAAAAAAGGTATGGTCGTTGACAGACTGAGAACCGATCTTCTCAACAAGCTGATAAACGCGCGTATCGATCTTGCCGCTTATCTGCAATTGCGAAAAGCGAAGGGGTATATGTCAGTCAGCGAAAGTGACACTCTGCGTGACAATTTTTTTGAACTGAATCGCGAGCTCCACGATCACGCTTTACGGCAGGGACTGCATCTCGATCAGGAAGAGTGGAACGCGCTGCGCCGTGCCGAAGGCGCGCTTGCAGCCGCCGCCGTTTGTTTAATGAGCGGACACCATGATTGTCCGACCTTTATTGCCGTCAACGCAGATAAACTTGAAAACTGTCTGACAACTTTGACGCTGAGTATTCAGAGTCTGAAAGCACATTCACCGCTTACACAGGTCTGAATAAGGGGGAGGCGACTCCTGAGGAATCCCCAGCAAACCAGGACAGGCATAGTGTTATGTGATCTAATTGATTGCGCTAACACTTTCAAGGAAATCATCACTATGCCTGCTCGTTCATTATGCCAAAAATCCTTTAAAAATATACTGGAGCCTTTGCACCTTTACCGCCGTCAATCTCTGATTGAGGCTACCAGTGTAGTGATTAACGGTGCATCTCTTACACTTATTCAGTATTGGGCGTGATTTGTCAGGAGTAGCATCGGTCAGGCACAAGATAAAACGTATCGATCGACTTCGGGGAAAGTCTCACTTGCAGAATGAAGTTTCAGATACTTTTTCAGCGTGTTACTAAAAAATCACGGAGGGAATGACCCGGGTTGTCATGCTCTCCTATATTCCAGCCTGTTCTCCGCCAAAGGTGACTAAATTCGGTTCACCAGACAATCGTTGATGTTCTTAGGGAACGGTATAGTCGAATTCACTCCTGAAACAGGTACGGAATGTCGGCCGTTTACTATTCTGAAACGTTATTTATATCAAATAATTAAATTTTATTTTTATCTTTGTTATTGTAACAATAAATTACATGTTTCTTTCTGTTATCAGCGAACCTGAACCAATTTTAATGGGGGGTTAGATAAAAGCTAATTCAGAAAATTATTTTTTTAAGATATATTGAATTATCAGATGCTCCATTCAAATGAGAGACGAGAATGCAAACGTTAGAACGGTTTTTTCTTTTCGTTACGGGGGACCAACCTGAACGATTTGAAAAAGCAAATAGCAGTTGGGCTGATAGCGTAATCCTTGATTTAGAAAATGCGGTGTCATCTGAGAAAAAAATAATTGCCAGAGAAAATGCTCTGAATTTCATGAGTAATGATGAAAAAGTACTGATTGCTGTACGTGCAAAAATTGTAATAACTTCACGCCTGGCTGGATCATATCCTTCTGTTGACGGTATCACAACTGAATTTATGAAAAACGAGTTGACAATACAAAATGCTATTCACTCCTGTAAAATGGGGTTCAGTGGCAAGGTATGTATTCACCCTCCACAAATTTCACATGTAAACAGAGCATTCAGCTATTTAAAACAAGAAATCGAGTGGGTTCCCCAGATTATGCGACTGGCTCAATATCCCCATGGAGCGTTCAGTCATGAAGGGCAAATGGTGGATAAACCGTTACTGGAAAAAGCAAAAAGGATTTTGGCTCATAGCATTTAGTAAATATATGAAGGAGTCACCAATGAAAGCTTTAGTTTGTGTAAAACAAGTTGTCGATCATAACGTTAGAATTAGAATAAAGCAAGATCATTCTGATGTTGATATTTCTGATTCAAAACTCAGTATCAATCCATTTGATGAAATTGCAGTTGAAGAAGCAGTACGTTTAAAAGAACGGGGATTAATCAGTGAGATTGTTGTAGTGTCTATAGGAAACACAGGTGTAGGGGATGTATTGCGTACAGCACTGGCAGCAGGGGCAGACAGGGCAATACACATATTAACAAAAAACTCTCTTACACCACTAATTGTGGCCAAAACTATCACCGCTATTACCCGGAATGAAAAACCCGATATTATATTATTAGGCAAGCAAGCTATTGACGATGATTGTAATCAGGTAGGCCAAATGCTGGCAGCATTACTCGATCTTCCCCAAGCCACTAATGTTAGTGAAATTACTATTTCTGATAATTCATTAACTGCTGTTCGTGAGGTTGATGGAGGATTAGAAACGTTAAATTTATCCCTGCCTGCAGTACTCACTACAGATCTACGTCTGAATACACCGAGGAATATCAGCTTGCCGAATGTTATTAAAGCCAAAAAGAAACCTGTTAAGGAGATAGATTTCGATTCACTTGGTATTAACCCGTCATCCAGATTGACTATTATTAAAGTTGATGAGCCAGCAAGAAGGAAAGCAGGCATAATCGTTCCAGATATTAACACGCTGCTAGATAAATTAAAAAACGAAGAAAAAGTAATTTAAGGAGAAAAATATGGCTTCTTTAGTTATTGCTGAACATAACGGCAATACTCTTTTACCTTCAACACTCAGTACTATCACTACGGCAAAAGCCATTAATAGTGATATAGATATACTTATGTTAGGATATGGTATAGAAAGTATTGCAGTTAAAGCCAGTCATATTCAGGGGATATCCACTGTATTTGTTGCTGACAGCCCACTATTCGAACACCTTCTGGCAGAGAATGTGGAAAAACAGATCAGCTATTTTTTGAATAGTGGGAAAAATCATTATCAGTCCATTCTTTTTCCTGCAAGCTCTTTTGGAAAAAACTGTGCGCCACGCTTAGCAGCAAAACTTGATGTATCTCAGATTAGTGATATTACGCGTGTCATTGATCAACATACCTTTGAACGTCCAATCTATGCGGGTAACGCTATTGCCACAGTACACAGTGATGATGAATATAAAGTGATAACTGTTCGTCCTACCTCATTTGCGGCTGCGGCTGCGGTTGCGGAAGATGAGGGAAAAGCCCCCATTGAATTTACAGAGGTTGTTCTTGGTTCAGATCAGGTAAAATTTATTAGCCAACATGTTAATAAAAGTAACCGTCCAGACTTACAATCCGCCAGAGTTGTAGTATCAGGTGGACGAGGAGTAGGAAGTGCACAGGCATTCAAAGAACTTGTTGATAACCTGGCAGATAAATTAGGCGCTGCCGTGGGGGCAAGCCGGGCTGCTGTAGATGCTGGTTATGCACCAAATGATTATCAGATTGGCCAGACCGGAAAAATCGTTGCGCCTCAACTTTATATTGCTCTGGGAATTTCTGGCGCCATACAACATCTTGCCGGGATGAAAGAGTCAGGCGTCATTGTCGCTATTAATAAGGATCCTGACGCTCCTATCTTTTCTATTGCGGATTATGGTTTGGTAGCTGATATTTTCAAAGCTGTACCTGAACTTATCGATAAATTATAAATCATATTTTTTCCTCCTTAAAGGTAACTTTTATGCAATATACCGATATTCAAATTTGGCAGCCTGGCATTCTGCGCAACACCGATTATCTTAACCCCGGTCCCGCTAAGCTGCTGGCCGCCACTCTGGATAAAGACATCAAAATCTTTAAAGAGGGGGGCGTTCTGCCAGAATTATGGCACTGGCTCTATTTTCTTCCTGTCGACCGCCAGTCAGATCTATCTGCTGATGGTCATCCGATAAAAGGTCATTTTCTACCCCCTGTTGGCGCTGGTTTATTGAGGAAAAAATTATGAAAAGTATTGAAAAGGATAAATATCAGGATATTCGTGATGCGGTTCGTTCATTATGTAGTGAATTTGATGATAAATATCACCGTAAGATAGATGAAGCAAAAGCCTATCCTGAAGAGTTTGTTAATAAACTAACCAAAGCTGGTTGGCTGGCTGCGCTCATCCCGGAGGAATTTGGAGGGTCAGGGCTTGGTTTAACTGAAGCATCTATTATCATGGAAGAGATCAATAGATCGGGTGGAAACTCTGGAGCCTGCCATGGTCAGATGTATAACATGAATACGTTGTTACGTCATGGATCCGATAAACAGAAAGAATTCTGGCTGCCACGGATAGCTACTGGTGAATGGCGCCTGCAGTCGATGGGCGTCACAGAACCCACAGCAGGTACAGATACCACCAGAATTAAAACTACAGCTGTAAAAAGAGAAGACCGGTATGTGATAAACGGACAAAAAGTCTGGATTTCACGTGTTCAACATTCAGACTGGATGATTCTTCTGGTTCGAACTACTCCGCTTGCAAATGTAAAACGTAAATCCGAAGGGATGTCTATTTTCATGGTTGATATTAAAGAAGCTATGAAAAATGGAATGACAGTACGACCTATTCCCAATATGGTCAATCATGAAACCAACGAGCTCTTTTTTGACAACCTGGAAATTCCCGAAGAAAATCTTATTGGTGAAGAGGGTATGGGTTTTCATTACATACTTGATGGTTTAAATGCAGAGCGTACCTTGATTGCGGCAGAATGTATAGGCGATGGATATTGGTTTATGGATCGTGTTACCCGCTATACCTGCGAGCGTGAGGTTTTTGGTCGTCCCATTGGTCAGAACCAGGGGGTGCAGTTTCCTATTGCAGAAGCATTTATTGCAGTGGAAGCGGCTAATCTGATGCGTTTTAAAGCGTGCGAGCTTTTTGATCAGCATCTTGATTGTGGAGCACAGGCTAATATGGCGAAATACCTTGCTGCGAAAGCCAGCTGGGAAGCAGCCAATGCCTGCTTGCAATTTCATGGTGGATATGGTTTTGCCTGTGAGTATGATATCGAACGAAAGTTTAGAGAAACACGTTTATATCAGGTTGCTCCCATATCTACCAACCTGATCCTGAGCTATATCGCTGAGCATGTGCTGGAGATGCCACGTTCATTCTGATGTCAAATCAATTGGAAAAATATTATGAAACAGTTACCTCTGTCCGGAGTCATTATAGTCTCGATTGAACATGTCATTGCCGCTCCCTTCTGTACCCGACAGTTGGCTGATTATTTCTCGCGGGTAACTATAATAGAATGCCAAGAAAATAGGGACTTTTCCTGCAATTATGATGAACGGCTTAAAAATGATTTGTGTATATTATTTTTCATCTGAGGGAGAAAGCTAAATATAAATGTTATGGAATGCTTCATCATCACCGACATTTTTTTAATAGTTGATAACTGGCTATATAGTCTTATAGGCACCTTTTTCTAAGGTTGAACATTCCTATACCATTTCATCTGTTTTATCACTATGATATTTATTTCATTGGTTACAATATGAATGCAATTTTATTTACATAATATAGCTGTTCCTACGGTGCTGAAAAATTAAGGAGTTAATAATGAACGATACACTTTCTAATACCCAGCAATCACGTGAGACAATAGAATGTGATGTTCTTATTGTGGGAGCAGGACCCGCCGGATTATCTGCAGCTCTTAAACTTAAATTACAGGCAAATGACGCAGGAAAAGAACTGTCCATTATCGTCCTTGATAAAGGAGCTGAGCCTGGTTCTCATATTCTCAGTGGGGCAGTCATGGATCCCCGAGCGCTGAATGAACTAATTCCTGATTGGCAGGAAAGAGGCGCACCCATTAAACAGCCTGTTACTCAGGATAAATTACTGTTACTGACGAATGAAAAATGTATTAATTTGCCGGATGCATTGATTCCTGATAATTTTCGCAACCATGGAAACTTTATCGTAAGCCTCGGTAATCTCATTAAATGGCTCGCCGGTCAGGCAGAAACGTCAGGCGTGGATATTTATGCAGGCTTTTCGGCAACTGAGATACTGTATGATCAGGATACTAACATTATCGGTGTAGTAACTGGTGATATGGGACGTCATCGGGATGGCAGCAAGAAAGAGGGGTTCCAGAGTGGAATAGAAATTCTGGCAAAATATACAATTTTTGCCGAAGGGGCCCGCGGTAGTCTGGCTAAAGAACTGATCAAAAAATTTCATCTTGATACAGGCAAAGCACCCCAGAGTTTTAGCATAGGCATAAAAGAGTTGTGGGAGGTTCCATCAGACCAGTCCCACCCGGGGCTTGTAATTCACACCACAGGTTGGCCTCTGGATAAAGAGTCGTTTGGGGGTGGGTTTCTCTATCATCTTAATGATAATAAAATTGCACTAGGTTTGGTTGTGGGACTTGATTATTCAAATCCCTGGTTAAGCCCTTTTCAGGAAATGCAGCGCCTGAAAACACACCCTTCTATACGCAAATACATTGACCGGGGTAAGCGTATTGGTTATGGCGCAAGAGCAATCAATAACGGCGGGGTTGCGTCTATGCCTGATCCCTGTTTACCTGGTGGTCTGCTGATTGGTTGTAATGCCGGTACGCTCAATGCAAGTAGAATCAAGGGCATCCATACAGCTATCAAAAGTGGCATGATAGCGGCTGACGCTATATTTAATGCTTTGCTGGACAACAGGAAAAACGACATACTGACAGAATATCAAACATTACTGCGACAGAGCTGGCTTTGGCAGGAACTGGAAAATGGTAGTAATTTCAAACCCTGGTTTAAAAAAGGGCGTGTGATAGGTTTTATCATGACTGGCATTGAGCATTGGCTGCTTCCCCGAATGGGTATAAAAAAAATCCCCTGGCGTGTAAAAAATAACCGACCGGACAATATCACTCTGCAACCGGCCAACAAAAGCCAGAAAAAACTGTACGACAAACCTGACGGTAAACTGACGTTTGATATTTTGTCATCCGTCTATCTCAGTAACACCTGGCATGATGACGACCAGCCAGTACATTTGAAAATCAGTGATCAGAATATCCCTATATCCATTAATCTGGATATTTATGGTGGCCCCGAAGAACGATATTGCCCTGCCGGAGTATATGAATTTTTACAGGATAGTGAAACACAAAACATGCGTCTGCAAATAAATTCACAGAACTGTATTCACTGTAAAGTTTGTGACATTAAAGATCCTAAACAAAATATAACCTGGACTACGCCTGAAGGTGGCAACGGACCAAATTATACAGGGATGTAACGCTATCACTCAGTCTGAGCTGTGAGCATAGTAACCAGTTTTTGTGTGAAGCCGGGTAATTTGCCAAAGCTTCTGGCGCAGATTTGTAATTTTCTTAATGACCAAAATTCATCAAGATCAATAATCGAAAATTCATGCAACTGACGCAAACGGGATGCAGCAGAGTGAGGCATTATACCAATGCCCACTTTTGCTTCAACCATACGGCAAAATGTTTCAAAGTTGCCGACCTGTATTCTAATTTTCAGTTTAGATGGTACTAGTTCTGCCTTTTTTCGGATAAATTCAAACATTCCTGTCCCTTCAGGCAGGCTGATTTGTTCATATTGAATTAATTCATGAAAGGTCACGCTTTTTCTGTCAGCAAAGGGATGGTCTGTCGCGGTGATAAGCACTAGCCTATCAGTACGGAACGGCAGTATTTCAAGATTATCTGTTGTAATATTACCAGCAACAATTCCGAGATCAGTTTTCCCCTCAATAACAGAACGTACAATTTCCGGACTTGGATACTCCCTGAAATCAATATTCACATCGTTATATAGTGTAAGGAAATGGCTCAACAATGGGGGGAGATACTCTGCAATAGCAGTTATACTGGAAAATATTCTGACATGTCCTTTGATGCCTTTAACATGCTCCTGCATATCGCTACGTAACATTTCCATCTGATTCACAATAAGGCTGGCGTGGTGTTTAAATGTTTCACCAGCAGAGGATAACGTTATCCCCTTGCTACTACGATACAGCAATCTCAGATTGATACTCTGTTCAAGATTACGTATACGCACGCTACCAGATGCGGCAGACATGTAAGTTTTTTCCGCTCCACGTGTTAAGCTCCCTTCTTCACTGATAGCAAGGAATAATTTTAAATCTTTTATATCAAAGTGCATCGTTGTGGCTCATAATTAACGTATAATACAGTGTGCTGCTTTTTTATAGACTCAGTCAGACTGAGTATTTCGGCCTATCCGAATTCCTGTCACGTCGAGATAACTACAAAATGTAGGCTGACGGTGTCACCGCCCTACCATGATCCGGGGCGGATCTGGTAGGACGCTGGTGACCGCTGACAGGGGGTCAGGTCAGACATATTGTCGGAACCGTTGTAACGTAGATGCTAATACCTGCTCCCCGTGGTCATCAGGTTAACCCGTTTACAGCGGTTTTTTCAGCCCCGGCAGATTTATCATAAACTGATCACCGTAAATATGTGGAATCAGCCAAGTAAAGAACAGATTGGCAAACGCCACCACAAACAATGATACGCCTCCATAGGTCAATAAAGCGCATACAAGAATAATCATCGGCATGGCTTTGTTCTGGCCCACCATACAGGTCACAGCACTGACAATTGAGTAGTAAAAACCAGCAAATTCAATCAGCTTGCCAAATACTGCACCCAGCAGAAAGACAGGAAAATAAAGTTTTACAAAACCGATCAACTTATCCATAAATATATCACTGAAAACCGGGGCGACCGTCACTGGACGGGTGAACAGAACTGCGCCAAGTGCTACCAGCGGAGCAAAAAGGATCACACTGTAACCACGATAAGCGACCAGCATCAGTAATGAATACATTCATTGTCTTATCTCGCTTGCATGACTACCCATTTTATCCATGTTATGCAACAGCTTGTGTCATATTTTTCTGATCTCCATTTTAGATCAGACAGGCTATTACTCAGGGATTCCGGCGCGAAGAATGGAACATACTCTAAAAAGTACTCGGCGGATTCAAGTCGGTATCACTCCGTTAATAATCTTTATTCTCGACCCGCTGCATGTTGATTTTACGGTTAAACGCCGTTCTCTTATTCATCGCAGGAGTAAACCATCATGACATGCAGTGAAATCCCCAGAAAACGATCATGTATTCAATCGGTGATTATCGTTTCGAATACCGACTTTTATCGCAGGATTTATGATGGTTAAAGTCGATGTGAAATGCCCGTTTTGCGCGCAAACGGCATCCGTTAAAAAGTATGGTCCGGGGAGTGCAGGGTACCAGCATTACCGCTGTCAGGCATGTTGCCGCAGCTTTCAGGTCGACTATGAATACCGCGCCTGTCAGCCCGGCATGAAAGAGCAGGTTGTTGATCTTGCCATGTACAATGCCGGTATTCGTAATCCGCAGGGGCTGGCCATCAATCCCTGGAGCGGCGCGCTATGGCTGCATGAACACGGTCCGCGCGGCGGCGATGAAATTAACATCCCGGAAAAAGGCAAAAATTATGGCTGGCCGCTGGCCACATGGGGCGTCAACTATAGTGGTCTGAAAGTGCCGGAAGCCAAAGGTGAAATTGTCGAGGGAACGGAGCAACCGGTTTACTACTGGAAGGATTCTCCGGCGATCAGCGGGATGGCTTTTTATGCCAGCGACGTTTTTGCGCCGTGGCGGCACAAACTGTTTATCGGCGCGCTAAAAGATAAAGAGGTCATTGTGATGCGCGTCGATGGCAATACGGTGACGGAAGAAGGCCGTATTCTGGGTGACAGAAAGCAGCGTGTTCGGGATGTGCGTGTCGGACCTGACGGCTACTTATATGTGTTAACCGATGAGTCCGACGGGCAGTTACTCAAGGTAAGTCCTGCAGCCACGCGTTAGGTCACCGGGATCATCACCACTTTGCGAAACGCTGGGCGCTCGGTAAGCTGCTGATACCAGCGCTCCAGATTCGGGCGCGGCGTCCATTTCAGACCCACGTTCAACAAGTTATAGACGAAAGGCGCAATAGCGATATCACCGGTGCCAAAGTTATCTCCGGAGAACCACGGCTGGTGGGCCAGAGCATCATCAAGAAGCGCAAACAGGCTGTCACACTTTTCGATACCAGCTTCAATTGCCGCCTGGTCGCGTTTTTCCGGCGGGGTTCTGACCAGACCCATCAGGATCACGCGGTGCGCCGGGCTTAACGTTTGATTCGCCCAGTCCATCCATTTTTCGCCCTCCGCACGCCGCGCCGGATTATCAACCCATAGCCGGTTCTGGCCGTATTGCGCCGCCAGATAGCGGACAATGGCATTGGATTCCCACAATAACAGGTCGGTTTCATCATCTTTAAGCAGCGGCACCAGCCCATTAGGATTCATCGCCAGATAGTCGGCATCCTGGTTAACGCCGAATTTTCCGCCTGCCAGAATTTGATCGTATGGCAGTTCCAGCTCTTCAAGCGTCCACAACACTTTTTTAACATTAGTCGAGTTGTTCCGGCCCCACAGCGTAATCATATTAACCCCTTCTGTTTTATCAGGATGATGACAGTAATCGGCCTACCGTGAGATAAACCTAACATTTACACAATGGTCTGTAAAAAAATCGTTATGAAGGAAGCGTAACGGGATGTTATTGCATAAACTTTAAAAACTTTACCAAGTTACGGTTTCTTTAACGTCGTGAGTGCGTTATTACTCACCGCACTTATTACACGGTGGTGTGACGTGTGTTTTTGGAATGGATACTCGGGTGGTACTATGACGCAATACGCTTCTTCCCTTCGTAGCCTCGCGGCAGGTTCGGTTCTCTTATTCCTTTTCGCTTCGCCTGTAAAGGCAGAGGAACAAACGATCGCGCCGCCGGGCGTTGATGCGCGAGCCTGGATCTTAATGGATTACGCCAGCGGTAAAGTACTGGCGGAAGGCAATGCCGATGAGAAACTCGACCCTGCCAGTTTGACAAAAATTATGACCAGCTACGTGGTGGGCCAGGCGCTGAAGGCAGGGAAAATCAAGCTGACCGATATGGTGACGGTGGGCAAAGATGCCTGGGCGACGGGGAACCCGGCGCTACGTGGGTCGTCGGTGATGTTTCTGAAGCCAGGCGATCAGGTGTCGGTTGCGGATCTTAATAAAGGCATCATCATTCAGTCAGGTAATGATGCCTGTATCGCGCTTGCCGACTACGTCGCCGGAAGCCAGGAGTCCTTTATCGGCCTGATGAACGCCTATGCGAAACGACTGGGGTTAACGAATACAACCTTCCAGACGGTACACGGTCTTGATGCGCCAGGGCAGTTCAGTACCGCTCGCGATATGGCGTTGCTCGGCAAGGCCTTGATTCACGATGTGCCTGACGAATACGCCATTCATAAAGAGAAAGAATTTACTTTTAATAATATTCGTCAACCGAACCGCAACCGCCTGTTGTGGAGCACCAATCTGCATGTCGACGGCATGAAAACGGGGACAACGGCTGGCGCAGGGTATAACCTTGTCGCCTCCGCCACCCAGGGCGATATGCGCCTGATCTCTGTCGTGCTGGGGGCGAAAACGGACCGTATTCGTTTTAATGAGTCAGAAAAACTGTTGACCTGGGGTTTCCGCTTCTTTGAAACGGTCACGCCGATTAAACCTGACGCGACATTCGTGACGCAACGGGTCTGGTTTGGCGATAAGCCTGAGGTCAATTTGGGGGCGGGCGATGCGGGGTCTGTGACGATTCCGCGTGGGCAGCTTAAAAACCTGAAGGCCAGCTTTACGTTGAACGAACCACAGCTCACGGCGCCGTTGAAGAAAGGGCAGGTTGTCGGCACCATCGATTTCCAGCTTAACGGAAAATCCATTGAGCAACGCCCGTTAATGGTGATGGAAAACGTCGAGGAGGGGGGATTTTTCAGCCGGATGTGGGATTTTGTGCTGATGAAACTCCATCAGTGGTTTGGCAGTTGGTTCTCGTAAAATAACCCCGTTGCCGGGTGCGCGTCGCATCCGGCAACGGGCGGTTAATACATCAGAGTAATTTGTTGCGCTTTAGCGTAGGCCACAAAGGCCTCATCGGGACGGCGGTCGCTGATAATCGTATCAAAGCGTGATAGTTCCCCCATCCGCGCCGGACGTACCTTGCCGAATTTACTGTGATCCACCACCAGTACATGGCTCTGTGCCATTGTCATGGCCCAATGTTTTACCGGCAGCTCTTCCAGATTAAAGCAGGTAGCGCCTTTACTGGTATGAACGCCGGCGGCGGAATAAAACGCGATATCCGGACAAATATTGTTTAACGTTTCATGGAAATCAAGCGGTTTGAAAATGGCGTTGCTGGCGTGAAACTCCCCGCCGCTGAGGATGGCGCGGCAATGGGGTTTGTCCTGCAGCGCCAGAAAGGTATTAAGTGAATAGCACACCGCCGTAAAGGGAAGGTCATTATCAATGGCTTCAATGATCCACGGCGTGGTGGTGCCACAGTCAATAAATACCGTCTGATGCGCTTGTACCAGGCCCGCAGCCAACTGAGCGGCTCGGCGTTTTTCTTCCACCAGACGAGATTTTTGATCGCTTAACAGATAATGACTGGCGCTGCGGGGCTCCAGTACGATATAGCCGCCCAGCAACACGACAGGCGCGCTTTTATGGTTCAGGTCGCGACGAATGGTCATTTCAGAGACGCCCAACAGGGTCGCGGCTTCTTTAAGGTGAAGTTTATCGCTGCGTTTTAAGGCCTGCAGCAATTGACCAATACGCTCGTCGCGTCGCGTTTCCATAGTTCCCCTGGAGAGTTAAATAAGCGCTCCGCACCATACAGAGCGCTTAATATTACTCTTTTTTTCGCTGTTTAGTCACGTACCCAGCCTTTTCGAATGGGCAACGCGAAACAGAAACGGTAACAACGTTGCAGCGCCTGGTAGAGCGGCGCGCCGTACCATTGCCAGATCAGCTGTGCGCTCAGGCAGCCAAGCATCGCTACCAGCAGCGCGCCAATCATATCTAACGGCCAGTGTACGCCGAGATAGACGCGCGACCAGGCGATGGTAATAGCTATCGCCATCATCACGATGCCTGACCAGAGGCGGTGCCAGAACAAAAACGCCAGCGCAAAGGTAAAAATCACCGTACCGTGATCGCTGGGGAACGAGTCATCGGCGGCATGATGCAGGAAGTTATAGCCGATATGATCGACAAACGGACGGTCGTGCGGGAAAAGGTGTCCCATTGTCCAGGAGACCGCCAGACTGATAATCAGCGCGATGCCGATTTTAACGATCAGCTGACGCTGGGCGCAGACCCGATCGCGGGGACCCCACAGCCAGAGTACCACGGCTAAGAGCGGGACGATGTTGATGACATCTTTGGCGATAAAGATAGCGAGCGAAATTGTCCACTGCGCGGAATCAGGCGTGGCGTTAATAAAATAAAACAGCGAGTTGTTAAGGTTTTCCAGCATAACATCCAGGCTCGGAGCAATGAAATCAAAAGGGATAGCCAGCTCATCCCCGTGCAAACTGAGCATAAATGCAGCGTAACAGGGAGGAAAAGCAGTATTGTCTTATTTGGCGGCAACATGAAGAGATTTAAGACAATGGCATAAAATAATGTCGATGATAACGGCGCAAACTTAAATTAACCTTAAAGTACGCAAGCGCTAAGTGGCTTTCTGTAAAAATGTGCGCTATTTCCCTTGCAGCCTCATAATTCGCTATCTCAGTTCCCCGACTTTCATTACACTCTGCGCGGTTTTTATTGGCGAAGAGATGGTATGCAGAATCGTTTACAATCAGGCGGCAGGCTGGGACGTCAGGCGTTGCTTTTTCCTCTCTGTCTGGTGCTGTACGAATTTTCTACTTATATTGGCAACGACATGATCCAGCCGGGTATGCTGGCGGTGGTTGAGCAGTATCAGGCGGGCCTGGACTGGGTTCCGACATCCATGACCGCTTATCTGGCGGGCGGTATGTTCTTACAGTGGCTGCTTGGCCCGTTGTCTGACCGGATTGGCCGTCGTCCCGTGATGCTGGCGGGCGTCGTGTGGTTTATTGTCACCTGCCTGGCGACGTTACTGGCGAAAAACATCGAACAATTTACCTTCCTGCGTTTTTTGCAAGGGATTAGCCTGTGTTTTATCGGCGCTGTAGGGTATGCCGCGATTCAGGAATCCTTTGAGGAGGCGGTGTGTATAAAAATTACCGCGCTGATGGCGAACGTGGCGTTAATCGCGCCGCTACTGGGACCACTGGTTGGGGCGGCATGGGTGCATGTTCTGCCGTGGGAGGGGATGTTTATTTTATTTGCCGCACTGGCCGCTATCGCCTTTTTCGGGCTACAGCGCGCAATGCCGGAGACCGCCACGCGGCGGGGCGAAACGTTGTCATTTAAGGCGCTGGGCCGGGATTATCGGCTGGTGATAAAAAACCGGCGGTTCGTCGCAGGGGCGTTAGCGCTGGGATTTGTCAGCCTGCCGCTGTTGGCCTGGATTGCGCAGTCGCCAATTATCATCATTAGCGGCGAACAGCTCAGCAGCTATGAATATGGTCTGCTACAGGTGCCCGTTTTTGGCGCGCTCATTGCCGGTAATCTGGTGTTGGCGCGTTTAACCTCCCGACGTACGGTTCGCTCGCTGATCGTGATGGGCGGCTGGCCTATCGTCGCGGGGCTGATCATCGCCGCGGCGGCGACGGTGGTTTCATCCCATGCTTATTTATGGATGACGGCGGGATTAAGCGTATACGCTTTTGGCATTGGGCTGGCGAATGCCGGACTGGTGCGTTTGACGCTCTTTTCCAGCGATATGAGTAAAGGAACGGTCTCGGCGGCGATGGGAATGCTACAAATGCTGATTTTTACCGTTGGCATTGAAGTCAGTAAACACGCCTGGTTAAGCGGCGGCAATGGGCTATTTAGCCTGTTTAATCTGGCAAACGGTATTCTTTGGCTACTGCTGATGCTGGTCTTCTTAAAAGATAAGCGGACGGGGAATTTGCAAACAGTCTGAGAGAGCGGCTACGCCTGATAAGCTTTCTGTTATCAGGCATAGAGAGGCATCCGCTAGATGTTAAACGGCGGCTCGTTGTTTAATACGCTGTCGATGATATCCAGCACGCCTTCCTGGTTGTTCGATCCGGCGCGGTATTTCGCCGCCGCCGCGACCGCCTCGCTGGCGTGCGACATGGCAAAACTAAACCCGGCCTGACGCAGCATCTCAATATCGTTGCCGCCGTCGCCGAATACCACCACTTCACTATCATGAATGCCCCAGCGCTGCTGTAACAGACGCAGGCCGTTGGCTTTATGCACGCCGGGAATAATTAAATCAATACTGCCATAGCCGGTATGAACGGGGACCATGATATCGCCAATGGCGTCGTGCAGCGCCGCCTGTACTTCCGGTATCCGTTCATCGGTAATATTAAGGCCGAATTTGAAAAAGACATCGTTGATATTATTAAAATTATCCACAAACTCCAGACGATGATAATACATTGCCGCAACGGCTTTTAACGCATCGTTATACCGTTTCAGCGTGTAGGCGCTGTTTTTTCCACAGGCGATAATCTCCACATCGGCGCGTGTGAGCAGGTGTTCGACAACCGTCTGGAAGTCGGCTTTTGTCAGCTCGCCGTTAAAAATATCCTCTCCTTCGCTGACCACCCAGCCGCCGTTTTCCGCGACAAAAGCGATTTCGTGCGCAATTTCCGGAAAGAAGGAGATTAACTGGTAATACTGGTTGCCGCTGGCCACGACAAAGCGAATGCCTTGCCGCTTCATGTGTTGGTACTGCGCCATAAACCGGTCACGGTTATAGGTTTTTTGATCGCTCAGAAAAGTGCCGTCCATGTCGACGGCGATTAATTTGATACTCATGCGTTATGCTCCATCACCGGTTGCGGAGTCGATACAGGTTTGGCGACGGCCTTCGCCACCAGCGCCGCCAGAATAACCAGCGCCAGCACAACCATCATGGCGCTGCGTAATCCATAGTGCTCTCCCAGATAGCCCAACAGCGGCGGCCCGACCAAAAACGCCAGATAGCCGGTCGTGGCGACAACGCTCACGCGCGTCGGCGCGTCGGGACCGGTATCGCTGGCGGCGGAAATGGTCAGCGGGAAGCCGAGCGAAGCGCCTAAGCCCCAAAGAATGACCGAGACGCCGGCAACCCAGTCGCTATCGACAAAAATAATCAGACCAATGCCCAGCGCTCCCATCAACGCGCTGGCGCGAACAACCGTCACCCGGCTATAGCGGTCAATAAACCAGCCGCCGGTAAAGCGGCCAACGGTCATACCTAGCGTGAAACCGGCGTAGATCAGAGAGCCGGAGGTTGGGCTAAAACCGTGTCCGTCTACCATCAGTAGCGGCAGCCAGTCATTCGCAGAGCCTTCGGCGAATGCCATTGCCAGCACCACCACGCCAATAAGCAAAAGCTGGATGTCCCGATAAAAAGGTAATCCTTTTTCCTGAAGGTGAGCATCTTCCGATGCGTTTTTACCCGTACCGTCAGGGATCGCCCGAATGGCGATAAAAATGGGCGCGATCGCCACGGCAGCCGCGAGGATGATATGGATGTTAGCCGGGACGCTTAATGCGGTTAACGCCATGCCGACACCAGCGCCCGCCAGCGTGCCGAAACTGTAGAAACCATGCATCATCGGCAGAACGGTTTTATTCAGCTCGCGTTCGACCGCCGCGCCTTCGACATTAATCGCCACTTCGGCGGCGCCAAAACTGGCGCCGAAAACGGCTAATCCAAGGGCAAAAATCAGCGGCGAGGCGCACCACAGCGCGACGCTAAGAATAACCATCCCGGTTACTGCGCAGGTCATCGTCGTGCGAATAACCTTTCGGGTGCCAAATCGTTTCACCAGCCAGGCGGAACAAAGAATACCGCTCATTGAACCGATAGAAAGCCCGAATAAGACCGCCCCCATTTCCGCGGTAGAGACGGAAAGAATATCCCGAATAGCAGGCGTTCGGGTTGCCCAGGAGGCCATCAGCAGTCCGGGTAAAAAGAAGAACATAAACAGCGCCCAGGTACGGCGTTTTAAGGCGTTACGTGAGGAGAGGACGGTCATAGCGTCAGGCCAGAAAATAGAAGCGAGAGGTAAACATTAGCAAGCTTGTGTACATTTGTACATATCGTCGTCATACTTCGTTGTGCAGACAGTTTTTACTGTCTATTTTTTCAGCGTAAGCGGCAGGTTACTATAGCCTGCATCCTGAATGAGATGTGGAACTCATCATGAAAGAAAATGCCGTAAGACGCGCCAATGATCCTAAGCGACGGGAAAAAATAATTCAGGCCACACTGGAAGCGGTAAAGACCTATGGCGTTCATGCCGTGACGCACCGGAAAATCGCCGCTATCGCTCAGGTGCCGCTTGGCTCGATGACCTACTATTTTGCCGGTATGGATGCGTTATTGAGTGAAGCTTTTACACTTTTCACCGAGAACATGTCGCATCAATACCAGGACTTTTTTGCGCAGGTGACGGATGCGGAGGGGGCGTGCCAGGCGATAACGGAAATGATTTACGGCTCGCAGGTTACGACGCCGGATAATATGGCGTTAATGTATCAGTTATATGCCTATGCCAGCGATAAGCCAGCGTTAAAAATAGTCATGCAAAACTGGATGCAACGTAGCCAAAATACGCTGGCGCAGTGGTTTGACGCGCAGACCGCCCGCGCGCTGGATGCGTTTATCGAGGGGATGACGTTGCATTTTGTGACGGATCGAACGCCGCTGGCGCGTGAAGCGATTTTACAGATGGTAAAGCGAATCGCCGGAGAGTCAATGTCGTGTCACTCTGCGTCGGGCAACAAAAAACCCACCAACCTTGAACCGAAATGGCGGGGTTGATGGGCTCCACAAAATGGGGACATCAAAGAAAAGCAGTGGCAATAGGTATGACTGATGCTTTAACGAAAAGTTCGACCTATTGGCAAAATTTTTTCACTTAAAGGCAAACTTCAGTTTTATCCTAACCCCGGCCAGATGATGACAATAAGCGTCCCCGCCAGCGTTAGCAGAACGTTGGCGATGGCGTAAGTCCCCGCATAACCCAGCGCTGGAATATTGCTGCGCGCCGTATCGCTAATGATTTCCATCGCCGGGGCGCAGGTACGCGCGCCCATCATGGCGCCAAACAGCAGCGCCCGGTTCATGCGCAGCACATAAGCGCCAAACAAGAAGCAGATCACCACCGGTACCAGGCTGACGACAAGCCCGGCGATCAGCATTTGTCCGCCGACCGCGCCCAGACCGTTGCTGATACCGCTGCCGGCGCTTAAACCAACGCCTGCCATAAATACCATCAAGCCGAATTCTTTCACCATGTTAAGCGCGCCCTGCGGAATATAACCAAAGGTAGGATGGTTAGCGCGCAGGAAACCGAGCATGATCCCGGCGAACAGCAATCCGGCCGCGTTGCCGATGCCGAAACTAAAATTGCTGAACTGGAAGGTAATCATCCCGATCATTAACCCGATGATAAAAAAAGCGCAGAAGGCGAGCAGGTCCGTCACCTGGCTATGGATCGAAATAAAACCAATGCGATCGGCGATGGTTTTTACGCGTCTGGCGTCGCCGCTCACCTGTAACACGTCGCCTTTATTCAGCACGACGTTATCGTCGATAGGCATTTCGATCTGGCTGCGGATGACGCGGTTAAGGAAGCAGCCATGATCGGTCAGCTTGAGCTGAGCGAGGCGGCGACCGACCGCATTGTGGTTTTTCACCACAATTTCTTCCGTCACGATGCGCATATCAAGCAGATCGCGATCAAACACTTCCTTACCATTACGGAAGCTGGGATCGAGCCTGGCGTGCGCGTCCGGATAGCCGACCAGCGCAATCTCATCGCCCATTTGCAGCACCGCATCGCCATCCGGGTTCGCCAGAATACCGTTACGGCGAATACGTTCGATATAGCAGCCTGTCTGACGGTAAATACCCAGCTCGCGCAGGTTTTTGCCGTCAGTCCAGGCCACCAGCTCCGGGCCAACCCGATAGGCGCGGATAACCGGCAAATAAACCTTGCGATTAGCATCGGTATCCAGACCGCGCTCGCGAGCAATTTGCTGGGCGCTGGTTTGCAAATCCTGATGCTGTAGTTTAGGCAAGTAGCGCGCGCCCACGATCAGACTGACCAAGCCAATCAGATAGGTCAGGGCATAGCCCAGGCTCAGATTATCAAGAGCGGAGGAGAGTTGGGTGCTGGCGATGCCGGAATGTCGCAGGGTATCGCCTGCGCCAACCAGCACGGGCGTGGATGTCATTGAGCCGGCCAGCATACCGGCCGTCAGGCCGATATCCCAGCCGAATAGCTTACCAAGGCCTAAGGCGATTAGCAGAGCGCTACCGACCATGACCAGGGCAAGCATCAGATAATTTTTACCGTCGCGAAAAAAAATCGAAAAAAAGTTGGGGCCAGCCTCGACGCCGACACAAAAAATAAACAGCATAAATCCCAGATTTAGCGCGTCGGTGTTAATACTGAAGTGTTGCTGCCCTAATAATAGAGAGACCACTAAAACGCCAATGGAATTACCAAGTTGGACTGAACCCAGACGTAACTTGCCAAGACACAGGCCAAGAGCCAGGACCACAAATAATAACAGGATGTAATTCCCATTTAACAAATCTGCGACGTTTATATTCACGGAGACTAACTTCTTGTTTACGAGTAAGCTGTTGAAAGAAATGGTAATTTACGCTACTGTTTTTATCATGAATTAAGGGTGCAATCGTATTGCATACAGCATCCAAATAAAAACAACACAACAATATATCCTGCTAGTTTAATCTTATTGCGTACTAACGGCTATAAGAATCGTGCAGGTGTGTTTTTGGCATGGAATGCCACATGACTTTATCTGACTGGATGCCTCACGGCGGAAAGCGTGTTCGATAGAGAGTGTCAGGAGGAACGATTGAAACATAAACACGGGTGGGCAAGCGTTGTCTGCTGCTTTGTACTCTTTATTGTGGTGTGTCTTTCATTAACTATGCATGTACAAGGCGCTTTTCGCGCGGCAGGGCATCCTGAGATTGGACTGTTATTTTTTACGTTGCCTGGTGCGGTGGCCAGTTTTTGTTCTCACCGACGCGAGGTGATCCGACCGCTGATCGGGGCGATGCTGGCGGCGCCGTTTTGCCTGGTGTTAATGCGCGTGGTATTTATGCCTACCCGATCGTTTTGGCAAGAACTGGCGTGGTTATTTAGCGCCGTATTCTGGTGTGCGTTAGGCGCGCTCTGTTATTTGTTTATTAGCAGCCTGTTTAGCCACCGGCGAAAAAAACGCCGGTAGCGCCCTCCGGTAGAGGGCGTTGCCAGAGCAATCAGGCGAAAAGATTCAGATTTTCTTTTGCCCATGCTTCAAAATCTGTACAGCCGCCGATATGTTTTTGATCGACAAAAATCTGCGGTACGGTTTCTACAGGTTTACCTACGGTTTTTTCCAAATCCGCTTTAGTAATGCCTTCGGCATGGATATCAATATAGCGGTAGTTGAAATCGTCGCGTTCTTTGCTCAGTTTTTCCGCCAACTCTTTTGCACGCACGCAATAAGGGCACCCTGGGCGGCCAAAAATAACAGTAAACATATCTCTCCTCGAACATAAAGCCAGACGGCGAACAGGTGTTATCATGCCGCGATTTACGGCAGATGAAAAGCAGGTTACGCCTGTTCCTTTGATAACCCAGGGCTATATCTGTTAAGCACGCCGGACCAGAACGTTCTACACTGTGCGTCAGTTTACCGGGAGGCTTGATATGCGCACGATTGGCGTGTTACCCAAAAGCGTACTGATACTGGAATACCTCGGTATGATTTTGCTGGCGCTTGCTCTGCTATCGCTTAATCATTACCTTACGCTGCCCGCGCCGTTCAATACGCCGCTGGCTGGCGTATTGATGGTTTTCCTGGGCGTCGTGTTGATCCTCCCCGCCGCGGTGGCGATGATGTGGCGTATTGCGCAGTTACTGGCGCCGCAGTTGATGAAACGTCCACCCGACATTTCTTCCCGTTCAGATAGAGAAAAGCATAATGAGTCCGACCATTGAACTTCTTTGTGGCCATCGTTCTATTCGCCATTTCACCGATGAACCCGTGACTGACGCGCAGCGAGAGGCCATTATTGCCGCCGCGCGCAGCACGTCCAGTTCCAGTTTTTTACAGTGCAGCTCTATTATCCGTATTACCGATCGGGCGCTGCGCGAGGCGTTAGTGCCCCTGACGGGCGGGCAAAAGCATGTGGCGCAGGCCGCTGAGTTCTGGGTATTTTGCGCCGATTTTAATCGTCATTTGCAGATCTGCCCTGACGCGCAGTTGGGGCTTGCCGAACAACTGCTGCTCGGTGTCGTCGATACGGCGATGATGGGGCAAAATGCGCTGACGGCGGCGGAATCACTGGGGTTAGGCGGCGTGTATATCGGCGGCATTCGTAACAATATTGAATCTGTTACCGAACTGTTAAAATTGCCGAAGCATGTATTGCCGCTCTTTGGCCTGTGTTTGGGATGGCCTGCGGATAATCCGGATCTGAAACCGCGCCTGCCTGCAGAGCTTGTGGTTCATGAGAACCAGTATCAACCGCTTGATGAAAAGCTGCTGGCGCGCTATGACGAGCAGTTGGCTGAGTATTATCTGACCCGAGGCAGTAATACGCGACGCGATACCTGGAGCGATCATATCCGTCGCACCCTGATTAAAGAAAATCGCCCATTTATCCTTGAATATTTGCATAAACAGGGCTGGGCGACGCGCTAAAACCTGCGGGCCAGTGTATGATACGCGGGCTTTTCAGGGTTTTCAGCGAGGTGCAGGGTGAAAATTGCCATATTGTCCAGGGATGGAACGCTCTATTCTTGCAAACGTCTGCGCGAAGCGGCGATGCGGCGCGGCCATCTGGTCGAGATACTCGATCCTCTTTCCTGCTATATGAATATTAATCCGGCTGCGTCGTCGATCCATTACAAGGGGCGTCGTCTGCCCCATTATGACGCCGTTATTCCCCGTATTGGTTCGGCCATTACCTTTTATGGTACCGCTGCGCTACGTCAGTTTGAGCTACTGGGTAGCTATCCGCTGAATGAATCCGTCGCCATTACCCGCGCGCGCGATAAGCTGCGATCGCTACAACTTCTGGCGCGCCAGGGGATCGATCTTCCCATTACCGGGATCGCCCATTCTCCGGATGACACCAGCGATCTTATTAAGATGGTTGGCGGGGCGCCGCTGGTCGTGAAGCTGGTAGAAGGCACGCAAGGGATCGGCGTGGTATTGGCGGAGACGCGTCAGGCTGCTGAAAGCGTTATTGATGCGTTTCGGGGGCTGAATGCCCATATTTTGGTTCAGGAATACATTGCCGAAGCTAAAGGATGCGATATTCGTTGTCTGGTCGTCGGCAATGAGGTTGTGGCGGCGATTGAGCGGTGCGCGAAAGCCGGTGATTTTCGCTCCAATCTTCATCGTGGCGGGGTGGCCAGCATCGCGACGATCACGCCCCGTGAACGGGATATCGCCATCAAAGCCGCACAGACGCTGGGGCTGGATGTGGCGGGTGTCGATATTTTACGCGCCGCGCGCGGGCCGCTGGTGATGGAGGTGAATGCCTCGCCGGGACTGGAAGGTATCGAAAAGACTACGGGCGTGGATATCGCGGGGCGAATGATTCAGTGGATAGAACGTCACGCTACGCCTGAATTTTGCCTTAAAATCGGCGGCTAATCGCAATCGTGGATTCCGCCGTAGTACGAAGCACGCTTTTTGCGTAAGCTGTGCCGGTAATTTTTCATCGTCATCGTAAGAGGTAGCACATTATTATGATATCACTGGTCGTTCCCACTCTGGATACGTTGCGTCAATGGCTCGACGACCTGGGCATGAATTTCTTCGAATGTGATACCTGCCAGGCGCTGCATTTGCCGCATATGCAGAATTTTGACGGCGTCTACGATGCTAAAATCGATTTGGTGGACAACACCATTCTTTTTTCCGCGATGGCGGAGGTCAGGCCTTCCGCGTTGCTGCCGCTGGCGGCCGATCTCTCTGCTATCAACGCCAGTTCGTTGACGGTAAAAGCCTTTCTCGATATGCAGGATGATAATCTGCCAAAACTGGTTGTGTGCCAGTCTTTATCCGTTATGCAAGGCGTCACCTACGAACAGTTCGAATGGTTTGTTCGCCAAAGTGAAGAGCAGATTTCTATGGTGATCCTTGAGGCCGGGGCGCATCAGCTTCTGTTTAACGCGGAAGAAGACGCGCAAAAAACCAGCGCGGTTGACCATTTTCTTCACTGATCCCTCCCGATAATCAGGCAGTCGCTGCCAGCGCGGCTGCTGTTTACGTTTTTTTATGCTGCCGTTAACCTTTATTTAAAGAATTATTCACCTCCTTTCTGACCATTTCGCTTTATCACATAGACAAAACCTGCATAAAAAATTGATAAAAGGCGTTTTTTAATCTGGGCTATAGCCTCAAACCTTAGCTAAAGTTATTCTTGCGAAGCTTCTATAGCGAGCTTGATGGCAGGGAGGGCGACCTCTCTTCTTCATTTGTATCAAATGAAAAGGTATGCACATTTCAGGCATGTTTTAAACCACGCCTAATGGGTTCATTTGTTAACGGATTTCAGAAGGAAAGCGATGATGACCGCCTTAAAGAAAAAATGGCTATCGGGTCTGGTTGCGGGTGCTCTGATGGTCGTCTCTGTCGGCACGCTCGCTGCCGAACAAAAAACGCTGCACATTTATAACTGGTCAGATTATATCGCGCCGGACACGGTGGCGAACTTTGAAAAAGAGACCGGGATTAACGTTATCTATGATGTCTTTGACTCTAACGAAGTGCTGGAAGGCAAGTTAATGGCAGGCAGCACCGGGTTCGATCTGGTGGTGCCATCGGCCAGTTTTCTTGAGCGCCAGCTCACCGCGGGCGTTTTTCAGCCGCTGGATAAAAGCAAACTTCCCGGCTGGAAAAACCTCGATCCTGAACTGCTGAAACTGGTAGCGAAGCACGATCCTGACAACAAATACGCCATGCCTTATATGTGGGCCACGACGGGCATTGGTTATAACGTTGATAAAGTGAAAGCGGTGCTGGGGGATGATGCGCCAGTGAATAGCTGGGATTTAGTCCTCAAGCCGGAAAATCTGGAGAAGCTAAAAAGCTGCGGCGTCTCTTTCCTTGATGCGCCTGAAGAAATTTTTGCCACCGTGCTGAACTATCTGGGTAAAGATCCGAATAGCAGCAAAGCGGATGACTACACCGGCCCGGCAACCGATCTGTTGTTGAAGCTACGGCCAAACATTCGCTATTTCCACTCCTCGCAATACATTAACGATCTGGCTAATGGCGATACCTGTGTGGCCATCGGCTGGGCGGGCGATGTCTGGCAGGCCGCTAACCGGGCGAAAGAGGCGAAAAATGGCGTCAATATCTCTTTCTCGATCCCCAAAGAGGGGGCAATGGCATTTTTTGATGTGTTTGCCATGCCGGCTGACGCCAAAAATAAAGACGAGGCCTACCAGTTCCTTAATTATCTGTTGCGCCCTGATGTGATTGCCCATATTTCCGATCACGTTTTCTACGCCAATGCGAATAAAGAGGCGACGGCGCTGGTCAGCCAGCAGGTGCGCGATAACCCGGGAATTTATCCGCCGGCGGATGTGCGGGCCAAGTTGTTTACCCTGAAAGTGCAGGAGCCGAAGATTGATCGCGTCCGCACCCGCGCATGGACGAAGGTGAAAAGTGGTAAGTAATTGATTAACGGTATGGCCTGATAAGCGTGCGCTATCGGGCATTCCACCGTTTGTATCGTTTGATTGTGTTATGCCGGAGAGCGCCTTGTGAATGATGTCCCCCACCGCCCGCAGGTGAAAACCCGTAAAGCGCTGACGCCGCTTCTGGAAATTCGCAACCTGACGAAGTCATTCGACGGGCAACATGCTGTCGATGATGTCAGTCTGACTATCTATAAAGGCGAGATTTTTGCCCTGCTGGGCGCGTCAGGTTGTGGAAAATCGACTCTGCTACGGATGCTGGCAGGTTTTGAACCGCCGAGCAGCGGGCAAATTATGCTCGACGGCGTCGATCTGGCGCATGTTCCGCCGTATCAGCGTCCAATTAATATGATGTTTCAGTCCTATGCGTTGTTTCCGCATATGACGGTAGAGCAGAACATCGCTTTTGGTCTGAAGCAGGACAAACTGCCGAAGGCGGAGATTACCAGCCGCGTCAATGAGATGCTGGGTCTGGTGCACATGCAGGAGTTTGCGAAACGTAAGCCGCATCAGCTTTCCGGCGGTCAGCGTCAGCGCGTGGCCCTGGCTCGCAGCCTGGCGAAACGTCCTAAGCTGCTCTTGTTGGATGAACCGATGGGCGCGCTGGATAAAAAATTACGCGACCGGATGCAGCTTGAAGTGGTGGATATCCTTGAGCGCGTCGGCGTGACCTGCGTCATGGTGACGCACGATCAGGAAGAAGCGATGACGATGGCGGGGCGCATTGCCATCATGAACCGTGGAAAATTTGTGCAAATTGGCGAACCGGAGGAGATTTACGAGCATCCGACGACCCGCTACAGCGCCGAATTTATCGGATCGGTAAATGTTTTTGAGGGCTTACTGAAAGCGCGTGAAGAGGACGGTCTGGTCATTGACGCGCCCGGTTTGGTTCATCCGTTAAAAGTCGATGCAGATGCCTCTGTCGTTGATAATGTGCCGGTATATGTGGCGCTACGTCCGGAAAAAATCATGCTGTGTGAGTCGCCGCCTGCCGATGGCTATAATTTCGCCGTCGGCGAAGTGGCGCATATTGCGTATCTCGGCGATCTGTCTATTTATCATGTGCGGCTAAAAAGCGGGCAGATGATCAGCGCTCAACTGCAGAATGCGCACCGTTACCGGAAAGGGTTACCGACCTGGGGCGATGAAGTGCGTTTGTGCTGGGAAGCGGATAGCTGCGTGGTCCTGACGGTATAAGGGGGAAACATGAGCACACTTGAACCTCCGGCACGCATCAGTAAACCTGGCAGTGCGGCGCTATGGTTGGCGCGAATGCAAATGAAACATGGGCGTAAGCTGGTTATTGCTTTGCCTTATATCTGGCTCATTCTGCTGTTTTTACTGCCGTTTCTTATCGTCTTTAAGATAAGCCTGGCGGAAATGGCGAGGGCGATCCCGCCGTATACCGATCTGCTGGAATGGGCTGACGGTCAGTTGTCGATTACGCTCAACCTCGGCAATTTTTTGCAACTGACCGACGATCCGCTTTATTTCGAAGCCTATCTGCAATCGTTACAAATTGCCGGTATTTCCACAATCTGCTGCCTGCTGTTGGGCTACCCGCTGGCGTGGGCGGTGGCGCACAGCAAGCCCTCCACGCGCAATATCCTGCTGCTGTTGGTGATCCTGCCCTCGTGGACATCTTTTTTAATACGCGTCTATGCCTGGATGAGCATTTTGAAAAACAACGGCGTGCTGAACAATGTGTTGCTGTGGCTAGGGGTTATCGATCAGCCGCTGACGATCCTGCACACTAACCTGGCCGTCTATATCGGCATTGTTTATGCTTATCTGCCGTTTATGGTTCTGCCCATTTATACCGCATTGACGCGCATTGATTATTCGCTGGTGGAAGCGTCGCTGGATCTCGGCGCCCGACCGCTGAAAACGTTTTTTAGCATCATTGTACCGCTCACCAAAGGCGGAATCATCGCCGGCTCGATGCTGGTTTTTATCCCGGCGGTGGGCGAGTTCGTGATCCCGGAACTGCTTGGCGGGCCGGACAGTATCATGATTGGTCGCGTTCTGTGGCAGGAGTTTTTCAATAACCGCGACTGGCCGGTGGCTTCTGCGGTCGCCATTATTATGTTGCTGCTGCTGATAGTACCGATCATGTGGTTCCATAAACATCAGCAAAAAAGTGTGGGGGAGCACGGATGAATAACTTACCGGTCGTTCGCTCGCCCTGGCGCATTCTGATTCTGGTGCTGGGGTTTACTTTTCTCTATGCGCCGATGTTAATGTTGGTGATTTACTCGTTTAACAGTTCGAAGCTGGTGACGGTGTGGGCGGGATGGTCGACGCGCTGGTATGGCGAGCTCTTTCGGGATACCGCCATGATGAGCGCAGTGGGCCTAAGCCTGACAATTGCCGCCTGCGCGGCGACGATGGCGGTGGTGCTCGGTACCATTGCCGCGGTGGTGATGGTGCGATTTGGACGGTTTCGCGGCGCAAACGGCTTTGCGTTTATGATCACCGCGCCGCTGGTGATGCCGGATGTGATTACCGGGCTGTCGCTGCTGCTGCTGTTTGTCGCGCTCGGTCATGCTATCGGCTGGCCCTCCGATCGCGGGATGCTGACCATCTGGTTGGCGCACGTCACTTTCTGTACCGCCTATGTGGCAGTGGTGATCGCTTCGCGATTACGCGAACTGGATCGTTCGATTGAAGAGGCGGCGATGGATCTTGGCGCGGCGCCGTTGAAGGTCTTTTTTGTCATTACGTTACCGATGATCATGCCAGCGGTGATCTCGGGCTGGCTGTTGGCCTTTACGCTTTCCCTTGACGATCTGGTGATTGCCAGCTTCGTTTCCGGTCCCGGCGCCACCACGCTACCGATGCTAGTTTTCTCCAGCGTGCGCATGGGCGTGAACCCGGAAATCAACGCGCTGGCGACGTTAATCCTCGGCGTGGTAGGAATCGTCGGATTTATTGCCTGGTACCTGATGGCGCGAGCGGAAAAACAGCGGATTCGCGATATCCAGCGTGCAAGACGCGGCTGAAGCCACTAAAATCTTCCACTATGGCAATGCGTTGCCGCGCGGGTCGCGGCATCATTTTCAGGGAAGACATTCATTGGGATTTATAAAGCAATCAACCTCATCACATGCCCGTTTAAATGTGCCTACGCTGGTGCAGGTTGCGGCTATGGCGATTATTTTGATTCGCGGTCTCGATGTGCTGATGATTATGAATACCCTCGGCATACGTGGGATGGGCGAGTTTATTCATCGCAGTGTGCAGACGTGGAGCTTAACCCTGGTCTTTCTGGCAAGCTTAGTGCTGGTCTTTGTTGAAATTTATTGTGCGTTTTCGCTGGTGAAAGGCCGTAGCTGGGCGCGCTGGGTGTACCTGGCGACACAAATTATTGTGAGTGGGTATCTGTGGGCGGCGTCGTTAGGCTACGGGTATCCGGAGTTGTTTAGCATCGCGGGAGAATCGAAGCGTGATATCCTGCATTCCCTGGTCATGCAAAAACTCCCCGATCTTTTAATTCTGTTTCTGCTGTTTATTCCCGCTCCCAGCCGTCGGTTCTTCCGGCTGCAATAATGTGTATAATCGTCGCCCCGGATAATATGAAGGTTTTTTGGTATGCAGTGCGCACTCTATGACGCGGGTCGCTGCCGTTCCTGTCAATGGATTACGCAGTCGGTTAACGAACAACTTTCCGCAAAAACAGCCGATTTACATCGTTTGCTGACCGGGCTGCCTGTTGAACAGTGGTGCGCGCCGATTGGCGGCCCGGAACAGCATTTCCGCAACAAAGCGAAAATGGTCGTGAGCGGTAGTGTAGAAAAACCGCTCTTCGGGATGCTGCATCGCGACGGTACGCCAGTCGATCTTTGCGGCTGCCCGCTGTATCCCGCCTCCTTTGCCCCCGTATTCAGCGCGCTAAAACCTTTTATTGCCCGTGCCGGACTCACGCCTTATAACGTGGCGCGAAAACGTGGCGAACTGAAATACCTGTTGCTGACGGAAAGTCAGTTCGATGGCGGCATGATGCTACGCTTCGTGTTGCGTTCAGAAACCAAACTTACGCAACTTCGCGCAGCGTTACCGTGGCTGCGTGCGCAACTGCCGCAGCTCAGGGTGATCACCGCAAATATTCAGCCGGTACATATGGCGATTATGGAAGGGGAGACGGAAATCTATCTGACGGATCAGCAGGCGCTGGCGGAACGTTTTAACGATGTGCCGCTGTGGATTCGTCCGCAAAGTTTCTTTCAGACCAACCCTACGGTCGCCAGCCGATTATATGCAACGGCGCGCGATTGGGTAGGGCAACTGCCGGTACGCCATATGTGGGATCTTTTTTGCGGAGTGGGCGGATTCGGCCTGCACTGCGCGACGCCGCAGATGCAATTAACCGGTATTGAGATCGCGCCGGAGGCGATTGCCTGCGCGAAGCAATCCGCTGCCGAGCTGGGATTGACCCGCCTTCATTTCCAGGCGTTGGATTCCACCCAATTCGCCACCGCACAAGGCGAAACGCCCGACCTGGTGTTGGTGAATCCTCCCCGCCGTGGCATTGGCAAGCCGTTGTGCGATTACCTTGCACAAATGGCGCCGCGTTTTATTATTTATTCAAGCTGTAACGCGCAGACGATGGCGCAGGATATTCGCCATCTGCCGAACTACCGTATTCAACGTGTTCAGCTTTTCGATATGTTCCCGCATACCGCGCATTATGAAGTGTTAACATTGCTTTGCAGGCTGTAGCGCCAAAAGCTAGACATACAAAATATCTATATTAACTGTCTAATTATCCATAAATAATAATAACCATGATCGATCGATAAAAAACTCCGATCGATCATGGTTATATATTAACCTATTTTTGCAAATCAAATCACAAATAATCACTTTAAATCTTTTAATGACTAATTTTGATTATTACAGTGCGTGTAAGGCAAAATTAGACAAGGTGGTTTATCGGGTAAATTTCAATAGCATCAGCGAAGCAATACGTAACGTCAGTAAAGGGGTCAATCATGACAACGAATAGGCACGCTTATGGAGGGCGTTCAGACGATGTTTGCCAAATTTATAGATGTTATTCAAACGTTTTTAACTGAACCGGCAATATTAATTGGGATATTAGTCGGTGTTGGCTATGCGCTGGATAAAAAGACGCCTATAAAAATTATCACCGGTATGATCAGCGCGATGGTCGGTTTGATGATGGTGTTATTTGGCGGCTTTCAATTTTCAGCCACTTTTAAACCGGTTGCAGAGGCAGTCAGCAAGGCTTATGGCGTGCATGGATACTTAATGGATTCATACGCCATGAAAGCCGCGACGCAAATAGCGCTGGGCGATAATTTCGGCTATGTAGGATACGTTTTTGTACTGGCGTTTTTTACTAACCTGATATTAGTTTTATTTGGTCGTTATACCGGCGCAAAAGGTATATTTCTTACCGGTAATACCGGGGTCTCACATTCACAGGCGGTACTGTGGTTAATTGTCTTCTGGCTGGGGTTCGGTTGGGTACAATCCATTGTGATTGCCGGGGTATTGACCGGGGTTTTTTGGGCGTTTTCAACCACGCTTATTGTTAACCCCATTGCCAAAGTGACCAATAACGCCGGTTTTACCATCGCGCATAACCAGATGTTGGGACTGTGGTTTTTCTCGAAATTCGCGCATAAATTCGGCGATCCGGAAAAGCATGACGCCGAAAACCTGAAACTTCCCGGTTGGTTAGCCATTTTTAACCACAACGTGACGGCAATCGCCATTGTGATGACGCTCTTCGTTGGCGGTTTTTTATTGGCGACAGGGATCGATAACGTACAGTTAATGGCGAAAGGCAAACCCTGGTATATCTATATCATCAATCTGGGCCTGCAATTCTCTATGTATATGGTCATCTTGCTGCAGGGCGTGCGGATGATGGTAGGCGAAATTAACGGTTCGTTTAAAGGATGGCAGGATCGCTTTATTCCTAATGCTATACCGGCTGTGGATGTTGCTGCTTTATTACCTTTTTCGCCGAACGCGGCCACGCTGGGATTCGTCTTTTGTACCTTCGGCACGATTTTTTCCATGGGCATTCTGCTGCTCATCCATAGCCCTATTATGGTATTGCCTGGTTTTGTTCCGCTCTTCTTTTCCGGCGGTCCCATCGGCGTATTAGCCAACCGAATGGGGGGATATCGTTCCGTTATTATTTGTACTTTCCTGTTAGGGATTATTCAGACTTTCGGTACGGTATGGGCCATTCCTTTAACCGGGCTGGCAAAAGAAGGTGTGGGCTGGACGGGAATATTTGACTGGGCGACTCTGTGGCCTGCGATTTGTGAATTACTGAAATTTATTGCTTCAACGTTCCATCTTGGTCCTTATTCCATTTAATTGATTCGGTTTATATAAAGGATTTTATCATGAAAGATTCTGTAAATATTTTATTCGTATGCGGTTATGGTGTAGGCAGTAGCGTAATGTTACAGACTGTGGTTAAAAAAGCGTTAGCAAAATATGACTTCTCTTTTGATATGGAGCATACGGCAGCGGGAGAGGTCGGTGGATTTACCGACTGGGCAGATATTTATGCGATTTCAAAAAAATTGCTTGATGTCGTTAGCCTCGATCCTAAACACGGACAATATCTCATTCCCATTGAAAATATCATGGATGGCGAATCAATAGGTAAACAGATTTACGATGTGGTAGAGAAAAATTTTCCGCACCTGCTCAACAAATGAGGCTGAGTCATGAAAGCGATTATTCTGCTGTTTGACAGTCTGAATAAAAACTATTTGCCGCCCTATGGCGATTTGCTAACGAAAGCGCCTAACTTTCAACGCCTGGCGGCACATGCCGCCACCTTTGACAATAGTTATGTCGGCAGTATGCCCTGTATGCCAGCCCGTCGGGAACTGCACACCGGGCGTTATAATTTCCTGCATCGTGAGTGGGGCCCGCTGGAACCCTTTGATGATTCCATGCCGGAATTATTGAAAAAAGCGGGGATCTACACCCATCTTATCAGCGATCATTTGCATTACTGGGAAGACGGCGGCGGTAACTACCATAACCGCTATAGCTCCTGGGACGTAGTACGCGGTCAGGAGGGCGATCACTGGAAGGCGAGCGTTGGCGAGCCGCCCATTCCGGAAGTATTGCGCGTTCCACAAAAACAAACCGGAGGCGGCGTTTCCGGGCTATGGCGTCACGACTGGGCGAACCGCGAATACATCCAGCAGGAAGCCGATTTTCCCCAGACGAAAGTTTTTGACGCCGGGTGCGATTTTATCCATAAAAATCATGCCGAAGATAACTGGTTATTGCAGGTTGAGACGTTCGATCCGCATGAACCGTTTTATACCACCGAGGAATATTTATCGCTCTATGACGATGAGTGGCAAGGCCCGCATTATGACTGGCCGCGCGGCAAAGTCAGTGAAAGCGAGGAGGCGATAGCGCATATTCGCTGTCGTTATCGGGCCCTGGTTTCCATGTGCGACCGCAATCTGGGACGTATCCTTAATCTGATGGATGAACACGATCTCTGGCGCGATACGATGCTGATTGTCGGTACCGATCACGGCTTCTTGCTGGGGGAGCACGGTTGGTGGGCTAAAAATCAAATGCCCTATTATAACGAGGTGGCGAATAACCCGCTGTTTATCTGGGACCCGCGCAGCGCGGTATGCGGAGCGCGGCGGCAGTCGCTGGTGCAGATGATTGACTGGGCGCCAACGCTACTGGATTATTTTCAGCAACCTATTCCCGCAGATATGCAGGGCCAACCGCTGGCGAAAGTCATTGCCAGTGATGAACCCGTCAGGGAAGGCGCGCTGTTTGGCGTGTTTAGCGGACATGTTAATGTTACCGACGGACGGTATGTTTATATGCGGGCCGCGCAGCCGGGGCGTGAGCATGACATTGCGAACTACACGTTAATGCCGATCAAGATGAATGCGCGTTATGACGTGGATGAACTGGGAAAATTATCTCTGGCGCCTCCGTTTAAATTCACTAAAGGGCTTCAGGTATTACGTATTCCGGCCAGGGAAAAATATAAAGGTGTGAATAGCTTTGGTCATCTCTTGTTTGATCTCAGAGACGATCCGCAGCAGCAACATCCTATTCATGATGAGGCCATCGAAGCAAGGATGATCAACTTACTTATCCGTTTGATGAAAGAAAATGATGCTCCGGCGGAGCAGTATCGCCGTCTGGGTCTGGATGTTATCTAAAAACGTAACAATGTTGTAAGCCGGGTACGCGTCAGCGTCACCCGGCAAGTATTAGTCCGAATCGCCTGTTGATGCAGGCGTTTGAGACTGATGACAAACTGTAGAATGCTCAATGGCGCTGCGCTTATCAGGCCAGGATGATTTCGTGGTCTGAATAAGGTATTTATACTGCCATTTCGCAACACGGTGGGGTAATCACATACGTCTTACTGCGGGAACCACTGATCGCTGATTTTCTGATAAGTGCCGTCCGCTTTAATGGCGGCCAGCGCATCATTCAGTTTTTCCAGCAACGCCTTATTGTCCGGGCGCACCGCGATGCCAAGTCCGGTACCGAAGTATTGCGGATCGGTCACTTTCTCTGTTGCCGGACCCAGTTGCGGATTCGTTTTCAGCCACTCATTGACCACTGCGGTATCGCCAAAGACGCCGTCAATACGGCCATTTTTCAGGTCGATAATCGCATTCTGGTAGCTGTCGTAGGCCACGGTTTTGACCTCCGGATGTTTATCCTGGAGATATTTTTGATGCGTGGTGCCATTTTCCATACCGATACGCTTACCTTTTAGATCGGTAAAGGTTTTATAGGTGTCTTTTTTGGCAATCACCAGCGCGGAGTTCGCATAATAGGGATTGCTAAAGGCGACCTGCTTACTGCGCTCCGGGGTAATGTCCATTCCGGAAATGACGGCATCATATTTTCTGAATTTCAGCGCCGGGATAAGACTATCGAAAGCATGATTGGTAAAAGTACATTCTGCCTGCATTTGCTTGCACAATGCGGTTGCCAGATCGATATCGAAGCCCACAATTTTATTACTCGCATCCAGGGATTCAAACGGGGGATAGGTGGCGGAAACCCCGAAATTGATTTTTTCAGCGGCGATGCTGCCAGTGGCGAAAGAGGCGAGTAATGCGGCCAGAACTAACTTTTTCATGATGTCACTCCCGTAATCTTATGATTATGCGCCGTGTCTGCGGCATAGATTTACAATGCCATTAATTGAATTTGTATGCAATAAAAATGATTAAATATTTTAAAATGGATAAAAAAAGACGGACAAGTTAACCACTTGTCCGTCGGGTTTATTCAATATTATGCATCGTAGGCTTGATAAGCGCAGCGCCATCTGACCATTGTCGAACGGCGGCGAGAATGCCTTATCCTGCCTGGTTAATTGCGCCGCTCAAACGCCAGGGCTTTACGCTCAATCAAACGCATCATCAGCGTCAATAGACCGTTGACGACCAGATAAATTACGCCTGCCGCACCAAATACCATCACATCGTAGGTACGACCATAGAGCAACTGACTGTACCCCATGACCTCCATCAAGGTGATGGTATAGGCCAGAGAGGTACTTTTGAAGACCAGTACTACCTCATTAGAATAGGAGGAGAGGGCGCGTTTAAACGCATAGGGCAACAAAATCGCCAGCGTATCTTTCTTACTCATCCCCAGCGCGCCGCAGGACTGCCACTGACCTTCCGGAATCGCGCGAATCGCGCCATAAAATAGCTGCGTGGTATAAGCGGCGCTGTTTAGCGACAACGCGATCAGTGCGCACAGCCACGGTTCAGACAGTAGATGCCAGAGTAGCGGATACTCTTGCAGTGTCGGGAATTGACCGGGTCCGTAGTAGATCAGGAAAATTTGCACCAACAACGGCGTACCGGTAAACAACGTGATATAGCCGCGTACCAGCCACACCACGAACGGCGTTTTTAGTGTCAGGATAATAGTAAAAACTAACGCCAGCACCAAAGCGACGGCAATAGAAGCCACGGTCAGCGTCAGGCTGGTGTGTAGCCCTTTTAGCAGTTCAGGTAAATACTCAAGCATTAGTCCGGCCTCCGCTCAAAACGTGTCGCGCGCAGGTCTATGCGTTTGAGAATGTACTGACTGATCAGCGTAATGACCAGGTAAATAGCCGCCGCAATAATGTACCAGTTAAACGGTTCCTGGGTGCGTGTGGCAATACTTTTGGTCTGCAACATTAGATCGTTAACGCTGATAAGGCTGACCAGAGCCGTATCTTTTAGCAACACCAGCCACTGATTACCCAGCCCTGGCAGAGCGTGACGCCACATCTGCGGCATCACCAGACGGAAAAAAATCGCCGTCTTTGATAATCCCAGTGCCTGACCCGACTCCCACTGACCAGACGGAACGGCTTTCAGCGCGCCGCGTAGCGTCTGCGACGCATAGGCCGCATACAGCAGGGACAACGCAATCACGCCGCACAGGAACGGACTGACGTCAAAGTTCTCAATCTCCATTTGCACCGGGATCTGCGTAAAGCCGAGATGGAGGGTAAACCCGTCAGACAGCGTAAGCAGGAGTTGCGAGGAGCCGAAATAGATAAACAGCACCACCAGAATTTCCGGCAGGCCGCGCAAAATAGTGACCAGCGCGGAGCCTATCCAGGCAATCGGGCGCCATTTTACGGACTCCCAGACGGCAAAGAACATGGCTAACGCGAGGCCAATGATCAGCGCACAGACGGCAAGGCCGACGGTCATCCCGGCGGCGCTTGCTAAAGGAAAAAATTCGTTCATCAAAGATTACTTCTGGAACCATTTGTTATAGATGGTCTCGTAAGTCCCATCTTTCTTCACTTTTTCCAGCGCAGTATTGAATTTCTGCTGCAGCTCGGTGTTGCCCTGACGTACCGCGATACCCAGGCCGGTGCCGAAATAATCTTTATCGGTGACTTTATCGCCGACCGGCGCCAGCTTAGGATTGGCTTTCAGCCATTCGGTCACGACCGCCGTGTCGCCGAAAACAGCGTCGATACGGCCATTTTGTAGATCCAGCTTCGCGTTCTGATAGCTGTCATACGGTACGGTGGTGATTTCCGGATGCTTATCCATGATGAATTTCTGGTGCGTCGTACCGTTCTGTACGCCGACTTTCTTGCCTTTCAGTTGATCGACGCTGGTGTATTTGCCCTGCTGACCCACGAACAGCGCGGAGTTGTCGTAATATGGCGTGGTAAACAGCACCTGCTTTTCACGTTCCGGCGTGATATCCATTCCCGCCATTACAGCGTCGAAGCGGCGGAATTTCAGGCTGGGGATCAGGCTGTCGAACGCCTGATTGGTAAAGGTACAGGAGGCGTCGATCTCTTTACATAGCGCGTTGGCCAGGTCGACGTCAAAGCCGACAATCTTGTTATTAGCATCCATCGATTCGAACGGCGGATAGGACGCTTCGGTCGCAAAACGAATGGTCTGGGCTGCTGTAGCGGAAAGGCTAAAGCCTGCAATTAGCGCGGCAATCAGAACTTTTTTCATTGTCATTGTCCCGAATCTTAGTGAGAGAGATAGTTTTTGAACGCTTCGGTCTGAGGGTGGGCAAAGCAACCCGCATCACCGTGCTCGACGATGTGACCATTTTCCATATAAATCACACGACTGGCGGTCTTACGCGCCACTTCGACTTCATGCGTAACGATCACCTGAGTAATGTTCGTTTCCGCCAGCTCATGAATAATGCTGACGATTTGAGCGGTAATTTCCGGGTCCAGCGCGGCGGTCGGTTCATCAAACAGCAGCACCTGCGGCTCCATCATCAGCGCGCGGGCAATCGCGACGCGCTGCTGCTGACCGCCGGAAAGATGCAACGGATAACGATCGCTATAGGGCTTCAGACGTAAACGCTCCAGCAGCTTTTCTGCGCGCGCCAGCGCCTGATCTTTTGTCAGACCCAGTACGCGGCAGGGCGCTTCAATCAGATTCTGCACAACGGTGAGATGCGGCCAAAGATTATATTGCTGAAAGACCATTCCGACATTTTGACGTAGCTCACGAATCGCCTTATCGGACGGCGTTTTCGTAAAATCAAAATGGTTCCCGGCGATAGTCAGAGTGCCGGAGCGCGGCATCTCAAGCAGATTGAGTACACGCAGCAGCGAACTTTTACCCGCCCCGCTTGGGCCAAGCAACACCAGCGTTTCGCCTTCGGGGCAATCCAGCGTGATATCGAACAGCGCCTGATGCGCGCCGTAAAAGCAATTAATGCCGTTTAATTGAATACTCATTGACACTCGTATACAGGCAGTCTGATAGCTATTGAAGCCGCAGATAGTACCTTTCGCAGAATAGTTATGCAATATTTATGCGTTAAAAGTTAAATATATCCCACATTCTTCCCTAAACATAGCACAAAATAGCAGGAGGAATAGTAGGTAAGAAGAATTGTCGGCATCCCGGGCAGAATGCCAGACAATTTACGGGGTTATGGGTGCAAAAGCGGGGAATACTGGCTGTTAACGATTTTCTATCGACTGGCGCAGCGTACCGGCAGGGGCATGGACATCTCCGCCCAGATAGCGAACGTCGTCAATCACCCAGCATGAGCCTTCGTGAATCATAAGGACCTCATCCTGCCAGCTTTGATCGCCCTGTTTTAACGCCACCCGCAGAGGAATATTGCGCGCATCTCGGTTCGGAATGGTTGATGCGCTGGCGACGCTGGCGCTATCCGGCAGCGTAGCGCGGCTGGAGAACAGATCGCCGCTCATCAACTGACGGTGCTCCGTATCGCGGCTGGCGTCGGTCAACAATTTCGCCAGGTTATCACTCAAGTAGGGGCGAAGCGCGGCGATATCATTGCTGTGGTGTTGAATACGGTAGTCGTAAAATTGTTGAGCCACGCTGTCCGGGCCGCCTTCCACACACGCGCCGATATGCGGGCCATTATCTTTGTAGGCGGGAGTGACGGTCGTACAGGCGCTAAGCAGAAGCGCGCACGGGATGAGCAAAGAGAGTTTAGAATAGCGCATGATGATTTCCTTATAGGCGATCGAGCAAAAACCGATCTACGATAATCAATTATATCCTTTCAATGATAGCGTATCAGCTTGATAATGCGTTTGAGATCGTGTGCTTAGCTAACCTGGGAGATTCACTATGCAGTTTTCAACAACCCCAACGCTGGAAGGACAAAGCATCGTGGAGTATTGCGGTGTGGTAACGGGCGAAGCCATTTTAGGCGCCAATATTTTCCGCGATTTTTTCGCCGGCATTCGGGATATCGTCGGCGGACGTTCCGGCGCGTATGAGAAAGAGCTGCGTAAAGCGCGTGAAATCGCTTTTCAGGAACTTGGCGAGCAGGCTAAAGCGTTGGGCGCCGATGCGGTGGTAGGCATCGATATTGATTACGAAACTGTCGGCAAGGATGGCAGTATGCTGATGGTCAGCGTCAGCGGAACGGCGGTGAAAACGCGCCGATGAGAGCGCTACTGTGGCTGGTGGGTCTCGCGTTGCTGTTAACAGGCTGCGCGAGCGAAAAAGGAATTATCGATAAAGAGGGATATCAGCTTGATACCCGACATCGGGCGCAGGCGGCCTATCCGCGCATTAAAGTCCTGGTGATTCACTATACGGCGGAAAACTTTGACGTTTCGCTGGCGACGTTAACGGGTCGCAACGTCAGTTCGCATTACCTGATTCCCGCAACCCCGCCATTATATGGCGGTAAACCGCGCATCTGGCAACTGGTGCCGGAACAGGATCAGGCCTGGCATGCGGGCGTCAGTTTCTGGCGAGGCGCCACGCGTCTCAATGATACGTCTATTGGCATTGAGCTGGAAAATCGCGGCTGGCGAATGTCCGGCGGGGTGAAATCTTTCGCGCCGTTTGAATCCGCGCAAATTCAGGCATTGATTCCGTTAGCGAAGGACATTATCGCGCGCTATGACATCAAACCGCAGAATGTGGTGGCCCATGCGGATATCGCGCCGCAGCGTAAAGACGATCCCGGCCCGCGCTTCCCGTGGCGCGAGCTGGCGGCGCAGGGGATTGGCGCCTGGCCTGACGCCCAGCGTGTAGCGTTTTATCTGGCTGGACGCGCGCCGTATACGCCAGTCGATACCGCAACGGTGCTTGCGTTACTCTCGCGCTATGGTTATGAAGTCAAAGCCGATATGACGACACGCGAGCAGCAGCGGGTGATTATGGCGTTCCAGATGCACTTCCGTCCGGCGCAATGGAACGGTATCGCAGATGCCGAAACGCAGGCGATTGCCGAAGCATTACTGGAGAAGTACGGCCAGGATTAACGCGGTAAATTTCCGTGATCGCGTAGCCAGGCGGCGGTGCGTTCAATGCCTTCGTCCAGCGTGACGATGGGCTGGTAGCCCAGCTCTTCCTGCGCGCGAGTCGTATCGAGCGTAAAATCAAAATTCAGTTTTGACACGCCGTAATGCGTTAGCGGGGGCTCTTTGGCGGATTTTTTGCCGAAGCGCTCCATACTGCGGGCGATCATATCCAGCATCGGGTAAGGCACAGAGCGAATGCGGCAGTCGATAGTCAGTTCATCTATTAACTTTTGTACGATGCTGCGTAAGGTGCGGTTTTCGCCGTTAGTGATGTTATAAGCGCGGCCAGAAGGCAGATGATCGCAGCCCGGCTGGCTGGCCAGCCACATGGCGTGGATCGCATTTTCATAGTAGGTCATATCGACCAGCGCGCTGCCCCCGTGCGGTAATAAGACGCTACCGTAATGGTGCATCATATGCGCCAGACGTGGGATAAATACTTTATCGTGCGGGCCAAACAGGCTTTGCGGACGCAACACCGTAAAACGTGTTTGCGGATTGGCCTGCGCCAGCAGATTAATCACCTCTTCGCCGGCGGCTTTACTGCGGGCGAACTCATTGGCAAACCGATGCGGACGGAAATCCTCTTTGATATCACGGTGGTGGTGGTAATCAAAATAGAGTGAGGGAGAGGAGATATGAATAAAATTGCGCACGCCCCAGGCGACCGCCCATTCTCCCAGACGGCGGGTGGCGCGAACATTCGCCAGATCGAAAGCTTGTTGGGTTCCCCAGGGCGAGGTAAAGCTGGAGCAGTGCCACAACGTGTCGATCCCGGCGAGCATCACTTTAGCCTGCGAGGAGACCAGTTCGGTTAAATCCGCATGGACGAATTCCGCGCCCATTTTTTCAAGCAGCTTGCCCATCGCTTCATTGCGACCCGTCGCTCTGACGCTGATGCCTTTATTGCGCAAAAATTCAACCGCGTTTCGACCTAAGCCGCTGGTGGCGCCGGTAACCAGTACCTTCATATCAATCCACTGTGTTTAATAAACCGTCGTGCGCATTCTTCCGTGAATTACGTCGGTATGCAATGGGAAACACGAAAGAATACAGCAACTTTTTCTCATTTTTCTGTGATTTGTTCTGCAAGTCGGGCAATACGCCTTGCCATTCCCCGGAAAATAAACAGGTGCGCCGGGATCATCAGTAGCCAGTAAATCAGGCCCGGCATTCCGTGTGGATGCCACCAGGCGCGCACGTCAATTTCGCGGTAGCGACCTTTATCGTGCAGCGTGAAGCTAAGCCGCCCCAGGCCCGGCGCTTTCATGCCAAACAAGAGCGTGAGCTGTTTTTCTGGTTCGACAATGATCACTTTCCAGCTATCTACCGTATCGCCTGGCTTGAGCAAGGCATGCGACGGGCGGCCTTTCGCCAGTTTATGCCCCACCAGACGGTCCATCGCGGCGCGCGTCTGCCACAAAATATTGCCGAAAAAATAGCCCTCTTTGCCACCCAGCCGATTTACGACCTGCCAGAGCGCCGATAGGCTGGCCGGGGTCTGCGCGGTAAAGCCCGCCTGCTTTGGAAAATAGCCGTATTCGGGACGCCAGCGGGCGAAGGCCAGCGCGTCGTAGCCCCAGTCGCTAGAGTTCACCAGTTTTTCTTCTTCTTTTAGCGTGCGGCGAACGGCGTCATCAAAGGTGATAAGCGTTTGGGGGATCAACTTTTTTAACGCGGCGTCATCGGCCAGCAAATCGTGCCTTAACCCCTGGATTAAGGCTTTTGCGGTAGTCGGCGGCACAGAGGTAATGACGTTTAAAAACCAGACCGAAATCCAGCGGGTCGGAAAAGGAACCGGGATCAGCGGACGCCGTTTACCGCTGACGGCCATAAAACGTTCAAACTGCTGCTGATAACTTAATACCTGCGGCCCGGCGGCTTCCAGAATACGATGCTCGCGCGCAGGGTGGTCCAGCAAGCCGACCAGGTAGTAGAGTAAATTTTCCAGAGCGATGGGCGTGGTGCGCGAACGCACCCAGCGCGGCGGCGTGAGTATTGGCAGGTTGTAAACCATGTCACGCATGACTTCGAAGGCGGCGGAGCCTGCGCCGACGATGATCCCGGCGCGTAATTCCGTCACCGGCACGCCTGCGTCGCGCAGTGTGTCAGCCGTAAGCTGGCGGGCGCGCAGGTGATCGGATTGCTCATGCGTCGGCGCCTGCAATGAACTGAGGAAAATAAGTTGTTTAACCGGCGTCTGGCGCAGCGCGTCGCGCACGTTGAGCGCCGCCTGACGCTCATGGGCGATAAAATCGCCGCCTTCGCCCATGCCGTGTACCAGATAGTAAACGGTATCAATGTCGCGAAGCAGCGCGGGTAAATTTTCCGGCCAGTGCAGATCGACCTTATGACAACTGACGTTGGCGAGGCGCTGCTTTTCCAGACGTTCCACGCGCCGCGCCGCCGCCCGCACCTGATGTCCTTGCTGACTTAGCGCAAAGGCCAGGTGCTGGCCGATATAGCCGCTGGCGCCGAGAACCAGAATGCGTTGCGCCACGTTGCTCTCCTTAGCGGGCTAAAAAGGCGCGCCAGTGGGCGACGACGTCGGCAAGCTGTTCGCGAGAAACATCCAGATGCGTCACCAGACGCACAATCGGCGCGGCGTTAATCAGGATATTCCGTTCCCGTAAATAGTCGCCAAGCGCGGCGGCCTGTGCTTCGCCAACGCGAACAAACAGCATATTCGTTTCGTGGCGCATGACCTCCGCACCTGCTTCCCGAAGCTGCTGCGCCAGCCAGGCGGCGTTATCATGGTCCTCTTGCAGACGCGCCACGTTATGCTTCAGCGCATACAGTCCGGCCGCTGCCAGAATCCCGGCCTGACGCATTCCGCCGCCGACCATTTTACGCCAGCGCGTCGCGCGTTTAATGTAATCGCGGTTGCCGACCAGCAGCGAACCGACCGGCGTTCCGAGACCTTTTGACAGGCAGATGGTAAAAGAGTCGCAATACTGCGTAATCTCTTTTAACTCACAGCCGTAGGCAACCACCGCGTTAAAAATTCGGGCGCCGTCAACGTGCAGCGCCAGTCCACGTTCGCGGGTAAATGTCCAGGCGTCTTTCAGATACGCGCGCGGCAGCACTTTCCCGTTATGCGTATTTTCCAGACTGAGCAAGCGCGTGCGCGCGAAGTGGATGTCATCCGCTTTAATCTTCGCCGCCACGTTCTCCAGCGGCAGTGTACCGTCCGCGGCGGCGTCGATGGGCTGCGGCTGAATGCTGCCGAGCACCGCAGCGCCGCCAGCTTCATAGAGATAATTATGCGCGCCCTGACCGACGATATACTCTTCGCCGCGTTCACAATGGCTAAGTAGCGCGACCAGATTGGCCTGGGTGCCGGTGGGTAAAAAAAGCGCCGCTTCTTTACCGGAAAGGTCGGCGGCGTAGCGCTGAAGGGCGTTAACGGTAGGGTCATCGCCGTATACGTCGTCCCCGACCGGGGCGGTCATCATCGCCTCGAGCATGGCGCGGCCCGGTCGGGTAACGGTATCACTGCGTAAATCAATCATGGCACATCCCTGGATTTTAAAAGGTGATGTGCACTGTTTTACCTTAGCCAGTTCGTTTTCGCCAGTTCGATCACTTCATCGCCGCGGCCGCTAATAATGGCGCGTAGCATGTACAGGCTAAAGCCTTTCGCTTGTTCCAGTTTGATCTGCGGCGGGATCGCCAGCTCTTCTTTTGCCACGACCACGTCAACCAGTACCGGGCCGTCAATGGAAAACGCGCGCTGTAGCGCTCCGTCCACGTCTGCGGCTTTTTCCACGCGAATACCGGTAATACCGCAGGCTTCGGCGATACGCGCGAAATTGGTGTCGTGCAGTTCGGTACCGTCGGTAAGGTAGCCGCCGGCTTTCATTTCCATCGCCACAAAGCCCAGCACGCTGTTATTAAAGACGACGATTTTTATCGGCAGCTTCATCTGTACCACCGAGAGAAAATCGCCCATCAGCATACTGAAGCCGCCATCACCGCACATCGCGATAACCTGACGACCCGGCGCGGTGGCCTGAGCGCCGAGCGCCTGCGGCATGGCGTTGGCCATTGACCCGTGGTTAAACGAGCCCAGCAGGCGGCGCTTGCCGTTCATTTTTAGATAGCGGGCCGCCCAGACGGTCGGCGTGCCGACATCGCAGGTAAAAATAGCGTCGTCAGCGGCGAAATGGCTAATTTGTTGCGCCAGATATTGCGGATGGATGGCTTTGTCGCTGAGTTTGGCTAAGTCATCAAGTCCCTTACGGGCGTCCCGATAGTGCTCCAGAGCTTTATCGAGGAATTTACGATTGTTTTTTTCTTCCACCAGCGGCAGCAGGGCGCGAAGCGTGGCTTTAATATCGCCCACCAGCGCCATGTCGACTTTGCTGTGCGCGCCAATACTGCCCGGGTTGATGTCAATCTGAATGATTTTGGCATCGCTCGGATAAAAGGCGCGGTAGGGGAACTGGGTGCCGAGCAGGATCAGCGTATCGGCGTTCATCATGGTGTGGAAGCCAGAAGAGAAGCCAATCAGGCCGGTCATTCCCACATCATAAGGATTATCGTACTCAACGTGCTCTTTGCCGCGCAGGGCATGAACGATTGGCGCTTTTAGTTTTGCCGCCAACGCGACCAACTCCTCATGCGCGCCCGCGCAGCCGCTACCGCACATCAATGCGATATTGCTGGAGTAACGCAGCAGTTGCGCCAGTTTTTTCAGCTCTTCTTCCGCCGGCGTGACGACGGGGTGCGGGGCATGGTACCAATGAGTGACGGCGTTTTCAGGCGCAGGTTTCAGCGCTACGTCACCCGGAAGTACGACCACGGAGACGCCGCGATTTAGCACCGCTTTGCGCATGGCGATGGCGAGTACCTGCGGGATCTGCTCCGGGCTGGAAACCAACTCGCAATAGTGGCTGCATTCACGGAACAACTCCTGCGGGTGGGTCTCCTGGAAATAACCGCTGCCGATTTCACTGGACGGAATATGGGCGGCGATCGCCAGAACAGGGACGTGGTTACGGTGGCAATCAAACAGGCCATTGATCAGGTGCAGGTTGCCCGGTCCGCATGAACCGGCGCACACTGCCAGCTCGCCGGTAAGCTGCGCTTGTGCGCCGGCGGCGAAAGCGGCAACCTCTTCGTGGCGGGTTGGCATCCATTCAATGGTTCCCATACGATTAAGACTATCGCTCAGGCCGTTCAGGGAGTCGCCAGTGACGCCCCAGATTCGTTTTACGCCAGCCTGTTCCAGCGTTTTGGCGATAAAAGCAGCAACGGTTTGTTTCATGGTTCTCCATCTCCTTAAATGTGATAACGGTTACAAGTTTAGTTGAAGATGACGATGACGTTTTTCTTTGGCGAAGAGAGGGGCGAAAGGATGAAGCGAGCGGCAAATCGCCCGGTGGCGCTAACGCTTACCGGGCCTACGATGGAACGTTTACCGATTATGCGAGAACAAGATCGCCCTGCGGATGGCAGGAGCAGGCCAGTACGTAACCTTCGGCAATCTCCGCCTCGCTCAGCGTCATGGTGCTGCTCACCGTATAGTCGCCGGAAACGACTTTGGTTTTACAGCAGCCGCAAACACCTGCCCGACAGGCAGCGGCAACCGGTACTTTATTACTCTCCAGCGCCTCCAACAGCGTTGTACCGATCGGGGCATAAAATTCCTGCGCTGGCTGTAGTTTGGTGAATTTCAGGCCGCTGGTTGCCGTTTCCGCCACCGGCGTGAAGAACTTCTCTTTAAAGAAGCGCGTTACGCCAAGCGCTTTCACGCCCTGTTCGACGAAATCCATATAGGGCGCCGGGCCGCAGGTCATGATGGTGCGCGATGCCAAATCCGGTACGCGCTGTAACAATTCCGTGGTCAGACGGCCCGCGACAAAACCTTCCGTGGCATGATTTTCCGCCACTAGCGTGACCGGATACTGTTGCCACTCGTCGGCAAAAATCACATCATCCGGCGAACGGACGTTAAAGATGACCTGCACATCGGCCTGCGGGCGGTATTTCGCCAGCCAGCGACGCATCGACATGATTGGCGTTACGCCACAACCGGCGGCGAGCAGCAGAAACTTATCTTCTGTTTTATCGTCACAGGTAAAATCGCCCATTGCATCAGACAGCCAGATGTAATCGCCGCGCTTGATGTCATGGGTCAACCACTGTGAACCCGTGCCATCTTCAATCCGACGAACGGTCAGCGTGATATATTCACTGACGCCCGGCGTAGACGAAAGGGTGTAGGCGCGCAGCGTTTCCGCTGAATTACGCACGCTCACCAGCGCATACTGCCCGGCGCGGTAAGGGTAGTAGTCATGGCATAATAGCGCAATTGTCCATACATCCGGCGTCTCCTGACGGATGTGATGCACCTGCATTCGCCAGGGACATTGTGAGGTTGGCATCGTCATCATTGGCCTCCTTACGCGCTCAGCAATTGCTTCATGTCTTCTTCAACGGTGGTCACGGAACGCAGACCGAACTTCTCGTTGAGGATAGCCAGCAGATCCGGCGTGAAGAAGCCCGGCGCGGTCGGCCCGGTGACAATATTTTTCACGCCTAATGACAGCAGCGTCAGCAGAATCACGATCGCTTTCTGCTCAAACCAGGAGAGCACCAGCGATAGCGGCAGATCGTTGACGCCGCAGCCCAGTTTTTCCGCCAGCGTCACCGCCAGGATAATCGCGGAGTAAGCATCGTTACACTGACCGGCATCGACCAGACGCGGCAGACCTTCGATATCGCCGAACTCCAGTTTGTTGAAACGGTATTTACCACACGCCAGAGTCAGGATCAGGCAGTCGTCCGGCACGCTGGTGGCGAAGTCGGTGAAGTAGTTACGTTCGCCGCGCGCGCCGTCGCAGCCGCCCACCAGGAAGATGTGACGCAGTTTCTCACGGCTCACCAGGTCAATCAGGGTATCAGCCGCGCCCAGCAGGGTCTGACGACCGAAACCTACGGTGATCAGGTGCGGAATTTCGCTGTACGGGAAGCCAGCCATCTGCTGGGCCTGCGCGATAACCGGACCGAAGTCATCGCCTTCCAGGTGGCTCACACCCGGCCAGCCGACGATGCTACGCGTCCAGATACGATCGTCATAGCTGCCCACGGTCGGGTCGATAATGCAGTTAGAGGTCATCACGATTGGGCCAGGGAAGCGGGCGAATTCGACCTGCTGATTCTGCCAGCCGCTGCCGTAGTTACCGACCAGATGCTTGAATTTACGCAGTTCCGGATAGCCATGTGCGGGCAGCATTTCACCGTGAGTGTAGACGTTAACGCCGGTGCCTTCGGTCTGCTCCAGCAGGTTGTAGAGATCTTTCAGATCGTGACCGGAGATCAGAATGCACTTGCCTTCAGTCGCTTTGACGTTGACCTGAGTCGGCGTTGGGTGGCCGTATTTGGTGGTTTCACCGGCATCCAGAATGCTCATCACTTTAAAGTTCATCTGGCCGATTTCCATTGCGCACTCCAGCAGCGCGTTCATATCAGCAGGCCAGGTGCCGAGCCAGGCCATGATTTTGTGGTACTGGGCGTAAATGTCGTTGTCGTATTGACCGAGAACGTGCGCGTGCTCCATATACGCCGCCGCGCCTTTCAGACCGTACAGGCACAGCAGACGCAGGCCGAGGATGTTCTCGCCAATGGCGGCTTTGTCTTTATTCGGGGTAAATTCCGCCGCCTGACGTTGCAGTTCGCCCAGATCGTCGCTAACCAGTTGCAGATCGGCCATCGGATTTTCGCAATGCGCATTGGCATCCACGCTCAGGCACTGCGCTTTCAACGCTTCACGCAAGGCAATCGCTTCACGGGCGTAGCCGACGATACGCGGAGAGTCGAAGTTAACATTGGTCAGCGTGGAGAAAAACGCGCGCGGCGCAAAGTTATCAACGTCGTGATTAATGATGCCATATTCACGGGCCTTCACCGCCCAGGCAGACAAACCTTGCAAAGCCGCAATCAGCAGATCCTGCAGATCGGACGTTTCAGCTGTTTTACCGCACATTCCCTGCGCGTAGGAGCAGCCGTTTCCGGCTGGTGTACGGATGGTTTGTTCACATTGCACACAAAACATGGTCACACCTTTTAAAGTTATATTTAATATACATGTTTAAGGTTATGCCTGTGAACAAAGGGATAAAAGGGATTTCTGCCATAATGTGCAAGGAGATTGATTTAGCGCAATTTTGGCGGCAGATGCCTACCGCCAAAGAGGTATCAGGCCGAGAAGAACGCCATTAAGAGGGGGACCAGCAGGCTGAGGATAAAGCCATGTACGATAGCCGCCGGAACAATCTCTACGCCGCCGGAGCGCTGTAATACCGGCAACGTAAAGTCCATTGAGGTCGCTCCGCACAGGCCCAACGCCGTTGAACGGCTGCGGCGAACCAGGCCGGGAATAAGCATAATGGCTAAGAGTTCGCGGGCCAGATCGTTAAAAAATGCCGCGCTGCCGATAACCGGTCCAAACGACTCCGTCAGCAAAATACCGGAAAGAGAGTACCAGCCGAAACCTGACGCCATCGCCAGGGCGGTTTTTAGCGGTAAATCCAGGATAAACGCATTAATCACGCCGCCCAGTAATGAGCTTGCCACGACAACGACCGCGACCATCATTCCCCGGCGGTTAAGCACAATTTGCTTTAAGGTCATGCCGCTATTTCGTAGCTGAATCCCCACCAGGAACAATAAAAAGATCAGCGTATATTCACTGGCTTCGGTGGCGTGCTGTAAAACAGAGAGTCCGCTCAGGCCGATAACAAACCCCAATACCACTACGCCGCACAGTTGCAGCGACTCCAGCGCCATGGCAATACGCGAAGGCAGTTTTTCCTGCTGATGATGGTGACGCCACGGGAGGATACGTTCCAGCCACAATAAGGCAGCGATATTACACAATAAAATAATCGTAATACTGACGGCGGAATAATGAAAAATCGCCACCAGATTACTGGCGAGGTTATCCAAAAACGCCAGGCTTATTCCCATAAAAAAGAGAATAAGATACACGATCCAGCTCAGTAGCCGGTTAATAAGTTGTAATGCGGCTTTATGTCGCAGTGGAATGAGATAGCCCACAATCAGTGGAACCAGAATGATTAAAAGTCCTGAAAACATGAACAGCCGGGCCCTTTTTTATTGTTTGAATAGCGTACATGACACTACCGAATTCCAGACTATCAGTAAAGCGACACCGTCAGCCGTACATTTATCATACAGTTGCCTCAGGCAAAGGGGGGAATATCACGCCAGGCGGAAGCATTTGCCGTTATACTGCGGTGAGTTTAATGGAGTGGTGACGCTTTTCTGGAGGAAGCATGATTCTCGAACGCGTTGAAATAGTGGGATTTCGCGGTATCAACCGACTGTCGTTGATGCTGGAGCAAAACAACGTGCTGATTGGGGAAAACGCCTGGGGCAAATCCAGCCTGCTGGATGCGCTGACTCTGTTATTGTCGCCGGAACTCGATCTCTACCATTTTGTCCGTGAGGATTTCTGGTTTCCGCCTGGCGACATAAAAGGACGCGAGCATCACCTGCATATTATTCTGACTTTTCGCGAAACGCAGCCAGGGCGGCATCGGGTACGTCGTTATCGAGCGCTGGAAGCATGCTGGTCGCCTTGCGAGGATGATTTTCACCGTATTTTTTATCGGCTAGAGGGCGAATGCGGCGCCGATGGTAGCGTGATGACGCTGCGCAGTTTTCTCAATAGCGATGGGCAGCCATTGCCGGTGGAAAATATTAACGATCAGGTGCGCCACCTGGTTCGTCTGATGCCAGTGCTACGTTTGCGCGATGCGCGCTTTATGCGACGTATTCGCAACGGTACGGTGCCCAATGTGCCGGATGTTGAAGTCACGGCCCGACAGCTGGATTTTCTGGCGCGTGAGCTGGCGACCCGGCCGCAAAATTTAACCGACGGGCAGATTCGTCAGGGACTGTCCGCGATGGTGCAACTGCTTGAACACTATTTCTCAGAGCAGGGCGCAGGACAGGCGCGTCACCGACTCATGCGCCGACGTTCGCAAAATGAGCAGCGTAGCTGGCGCTATCTGGATATTATTAATCGGATGATCGACAAACCGGGCAGCCGGTCGCATCGGGTGATCCTGCTGGGGCTTTTCTCCACGCTGTTACAGGCGAAAGGGACGCTGCGGTTACATAAAGACGCGCGACCATTACTGCTGGTGGAAGATCCGGAAACCCGTTTACATCCCATTATGCTTTCAGTCGCCTGGCAATTGCTCAATCTGTTGCCGCTACAGCGGATAGCGACGACTAACTCAGGCGAATTGCTCTCGCTAACGCCGGTGGAGCATGTCGTACGGCTGGTGCGCGAATCTTCCCGCGTCGCCGCCTGGCGTTTGGGCCCGGGCGGGTTAAGCGCGGAAGATGGACGGCGCATCGCCTTTCATATCCGCTTTAATCGCGCGTCGTCGCTGTTTGCGCGTTGCTGGCTACTGGTGGAAGGCGAGACGGAAACCTGGGTTATTAATGAGCTGGCGCGTCAGTGTGGACATCATTTTGATGCGGAGGGCATTAAAGTCATTGAGTTTGCTCAGTCCGGTCTGAAACCGCTGGTGAAGTTCGCCCGCCGTATGGGAATCGAGTGGCATGTCCTGGTGGATGGCGACGAAGCGGGGAAAAAATATGCCGCGACGGTCCGCAGCCTGCTTAATAACGATCGGGAAGAAGAACGCGAACATCTCACGGCGCTGCCTGCGCTGGATATGGAACATTTTATGTATCGTCAGGGCTTTGCCGATGTTTTTCACCGGGTTGCGCAGCTTCCGCCTAATGTACCGATGAATACCCGGAAAATTATCACTAAAGCTATCCACCGCTCGTCAAAGCCGGATTTGGCGATTGAAGTCGCGATGGAAGCCGGGCGGCGGGGAATTGACGCCGTGCCGCCGCTGTTCAGAAAGATGTTCTCGCGCGTGGTTTGGCTGGCGCGGGGCCGGGCGGATTAGCGTTTGAATGTGGCCGGAACCTGTACGACAACGCTATCGAGTAAAGCATAGCGGCGGCGATACTCGGCCCGTTTTTTACTGGCGATCTCCGCTTCGCTTTTTCGGGCGATCGCCAGCGGTAGCGCATAGTAATTTCCTTTAATTCTTTCACCGCCTAACGATTCCCAAAACGCGTCATAGTCGGCATGCATTTGCGTCTTTTTATCCATGTATCGCCAGCTACGGTAAACGTGCGCATCGTTACTCACGGCTATAATCTGCTCCGCCTGAAAGACTTGCGCAAACTGACAGAGAGCCTCCATCACGATGCGTTTGGGAAAAAGACCATGGCAGGCTTTGGTCGCCTGCTGGATAATTTCGTGAGGAACGTCGTTTGCCGCGCCCTGTAATCCGCCGATAAATAGTGTGCGTTGTTGGTTAAAGCGACACAGGGTAAATGTGATCTCTGCCAGAATACGTAACTGTGCGTCGCGAACAACAATAGTGCTTTCACCTTCTTTATCCAGTGAGACCAGACTGACTAAATCAAGTTGAAACAACTCGCCGGTTTTAGTTTCAAATTTAGCAAGATTCAGGCCATACTGACTTAAATAGCTAACCTGTTGTTCCCGCGATAAAAGTTGGCGCATCTGTTGATAATGAAAACACAGCGCATCTAAGGCGAAATCGCGTTTAATATTTACAGCCATATAAGGACGATGTAGCCGAATAGGCAAACGCGGCTGACGAGCAAGTAACGTATTTAACTCCGGCCATTGGGTGAGATTGGTCAGTAATTGGCTGGTCGCACGCGGCATGACTAATGAGCGGATTAAAAACTTGCGACGAAAGCTGGCTTTACGCCAGAATTTTCCTGGCTGTAATTGCCCGCGCGTCAGACGAATAAATAATTGTAAAGGAGAGATGTGATCTGAAGTGTACCAGGTATTATCTGTAAGCTGTGTCATGATCGTAATCCGCGACATAAGATTGTCGAGATTGAACCACAGGAAACATTAACCAATCGTCAATACAGCCGACGCTATCTTTATTGTGTCAGGTTTGTTTAGATACGGTTTACTTTCTGGTTAAAATTTTGCCGTCAGGGTTTCTATGCGTGCTAAGGGAAAGAAATTTAAAAAGCGTTATCTGGTCATTATTTTAATTCTTTTAGTGGGGGGGATGGTTAGCTGGCGAATGATAAATGCGCCGCTGCCAACTTATCAGACATTAATCGTGCGGCCAGGCGATCTTGAACAGAGTGTACTGGCGACTGGAAAACTGGACGCGTTGCGTAAAGTGGATGTCGGCGCGCAGGTGAGCGGCCAGTTGAAAACGCTGCTGGTCTCCATTGGAGATAACGTTAAAAAAGATCAGCTACTCGGCGTGATTGACCCAGATCAGGCGGAGAACCAGATAAAAGAGGTCGAGGCCACCCTGATGGAGCTGAACGCGGAGCGTCAGCAGGTAGCCGCTGAGTTAAAGCTGGCGCGGGTTACGCTGGCGCGCCAGCAGCAGTTAGCTAAGACTCAGGCGGTATCGCAACAGGATCTGGATACCGCGGCGACGGAGATGGCGGTTAAACAGGCGCGTATTGGCACCATAGATGCCCAGATCAAACGTAATCGGGCCTCGTTGGACACCGCGAAAACCAACCTGGAATATACCCGTATTGTTGCTCCCATGGCGGGGGAAGTGACGCAAATCACTACCCTGCAAGGACAAACGGTGATTGCAGCTCAGCAGGCGCCCAATATTCTGACGCTGGCGGATATGAGCACCATGCTGGTAAAAGCGCAGGTCTCGGAAGCGGACGTGATCCATCTTCGGGCGGGGCAGAAAGCATGGTTCACCATTGCAGGCGATCCGCAAACGCGCTATGAAGGCGTTTTAAAAGATATTCTGCCGACGCCGGAAAAGGTCAACGACGCTATTTTTTATTACGCCCGGTTTGAAGTGCCGAATCCCAAAAGAATCTTGCGTCTTGATATGACCGCACAGGTTTATATTCAACTCATGGATGTCAAAAATGTGCTGATTATTCCTCTCGCCGCGCTTGGCGAACCGGTGGGCGGCAATCGTTATAAAGTGGCGCTGTTGCGTAACGGCGAAAAACGTGAGCGCGAAGTGATCATTGGCGAGCGTAACGATACAGACGTGGAAGTGGTTAAAGGTCTGGAAGCGGGCGATGAGGTGATCATCGGCGAAAGCAGGCCAGGAGCGACGCCATGACGGCATTGCTTGAACTGCGCAATGTGAGTCGCAGCTACCCCTCCGGAGAAGAGCAGGTGGCGGTGTTAAAAGATATCTCCCTGCAAATCCACGCCGGGGAGATGGTGGCGATCGTCGGCGTTTCCGGTTCTGGAAAATCAACGCTGATGAATATCCTCGGGTGCCTGGATAAACCGACCAGCGGCACTTATCGGGTGGCGGGGCGGGACGTCTCGACGCTGGACCCGGACGCGCTGGCGCAGCTGCGGCGTGAGCATTTTGGCTTTATCTTTCAGCGCTACTATCTGTTGTCGCATTTAACGGCAGCGCAAAATGTTGAAATCCCCGCCGTCTACGCCGGCATTGAACGCAAAAAACGCCAGGCGCGCGCCAGAGAGTTACTTCTGCGGCTGGGATTAAGCGATCGCGTCGATTACCCACCTTCACAGCTTTCTGGCGGACAGCAGCAGCGTGTCAGTATTGCCCGCGCGCTGATGAACGGCGGACAGGTGATTCTGGCGGATGAGCCGACCGGCGCGCTGGATAGCCATTCCGGCGAAGAGGTGATGGCGATTTTGCGCCAACTGCGCGATCGCGGACATACGGTGATCATTGTGACGCACGATCCGCTGATTGCCGCCCAGGCGGAGCGGATTATTGAAATTCACGATGGCAAGATTGTCCATAATCCGCCCGCGCAGGAAAAGAAACGCGAACAGGGCGTTGACGCTGCCGTAGTTAATACGGCTCCCGGCTGGCGGCAATTTGCCAGCAGCTTTCGCGAAGCGCTGTCGATGGCGTGGTTAGCGATGGCCGCTAACAAAATGCGTACTTTACTGACCATGCTGGGAATTATTATCGGTATTGCGTCGGTGGTGTCGATTGTGGTGGTCGGCGACGCCGCAAAAAAGATGGTACTGGCGGATATCCGCGCTATGGGCACTAACACGATTGATATTCATCCAGGCAAAGATTTTGGCGACGACAACCCGCAGTATCGACAGGCGCTGAAATATGACGATCTGGTGGCTATTCAGAAACAGCCGTGGGTTAACTCTGCGACGCCCAGCGTTTCAAAGAGCCTACGTCTTCGCTATGGCAATATTGATATTGCCGTAAATGCTAATGGCGTCAGTGGCGATTATTTTAACGTTTACGGCATGTCCTTTAGGGAGGGGAACACCTTCAATGCTGTACAGCAACAGGATCGCGCGCAGGTGGTGGTGCTGGATGCCAACACGCGACGCCAGCTATTTCCAAATAAAGCGAATGTCGTAGGGGAAGTGGTGCTGGTGGGTAATATGCCGGTTATTGTTATTGGCGTGGCGGAAGAGAAACCGTCCATGTACGGCAATAGCAATCTGTTGCAAGTTTGGTTGCCCTATAGCACGATGTCAGATCGCATAATGGGTCAGTCATGGCTTAACTCGATCACCGTTCGTGTGAAAGATGGCGTTGATAGCGATCAGGCTGAACAGCAGCTTACCCGCCTGCTCACCTTACGCCACGGTAAAAAAGACTTCTTCACCTGGAATATGGACAGCGTCCTGAAAACGGCTGAAAAAACCACCTATACTCTTCAGTTATTTCTGACGCTGGTGGCCGTCATTTCGCTGGTTGTCGGCGGCATCGGCGTTATGAATATTATGCTGGTTTCCGTCACCGAGCGAACGCGTGAAATCGGCATCCGTATGGCGGTAGGCGCGCGCGCCAGCGATGTGCTACAGCAGTTTCTTATTGAAGCGGTGCTGGTTTGCCTGGTTGGGGGAGCGCTGGGGATTAGCTTGTCGATGTTCATCGCATTTATGCTACAGCTTTTCCTGCCCGGCTGGGAGATCGGTTTTTCACTGACTGCGCTGGCGAGCGCGTTTTTATGTTCGACGTTTACTGGGATACTGTTTGGTTGGCTACCGGCGAGAAACGCGGCGCGACTGGACCCGGTGGATGCGCTGGCAAGGGAGTAATCTTGCTGACGTCATTTGTCGGCCTGATAAGATGTAACAGTGTTGCTATCAGGAACTGGCGTTAAATAAAAATGCCAGCCGATCGGGCTGGCATTTTGCCTCCTGGATGTACACAATGAGACAGAGGAGCTATGCAACGGCCTCTGCTTCGATGGGCACGATGACGCTGGCGTGATTGCCTTTTGGCCCCTGGTGTACATCAAACCGGACAGACTGTCCGGCTTTAAGCGTTCTGTAACCATCCATTTGAATGGTGGAATAATGGGCGAAAATATCCTCGCCGCCGCCTTCAGGGCAGATGAAACCAAACCCTTTGGCATTATTGAACCACTTTACAGTACCCGTTTCCATGCTTCGACATCCTTCGTAAATCTTATATAAGTAAGATGGAATGAACCGGTGACGGAGTGGGGGCTGTTCAAAACCTCACCAACTCTCGACATTACAATTTAGAGAAATCAGGCGAGGCGTCAAGCATCAGGCAGGGGGGATCGGGTAAAAATGAATCAAAAATTTGAAGCAGTTAACGCTATTGCCGGGAATGTGACAGATGTCGCGGATGGTACTGATAGATGTTAGTTATCTATCAATTGAGGTAGATTGATTGTGTGCATAGACTCTGGTCAGCGGCAGATTTTCCTGCCGACAACCGTAACCGATAATGACGACTGACGATGGGTAAGACGAACGATTGGCTGGATTTTGACCAGCTGGTGGAAGATAGCGTGCGCGACGCGCTAAAACCGCCATCTATGTATAAAGTGATATTAGTCAATGATGATTACACTCCGATGGAGTTTGTTATTGACGTGTTACAAAAATTCTTTTCTTATGATGTAGAACGTGCAACGCAATTGATGCTTGCGGTTCACTATCAAGGCAAAGCCATCTGCGGCGTGTTCACCGCCGAGGTGGCGGAAACCAAAGTGGCGATGGTGAACAAGTATGCAAGGGAGAACGAGCATCCGTTGCTGTGTACGCTGGAAAAAGCCTGAATGCAGGTATAAAAATTGGGGGAGGTGCCTATGCTCAATCAAGAACTGGAACTCAGTTTAAACATGGCTTTCGCCAGAGCGCGCGAGCACCGTCATGAGTTTATGACCGTCGAGCATCTGTTGCTGGCGCTGCTCAGCAACCCATCGGCTCGCGAAGCGCTGGAAGCATGCTCCGTGGATCTGGTGGCGCTCCGTCAGGAACTCGAAGCCTTCATTGAACAAACCACACCCGTACTGCCTGCCAGTGAAGAAGAGCGTGATACGCAGCCGACGTTAAGTTTCCAGCGTGTCCTGCAACGTGCCGTCTTCCACGTTCAGTCTTCCGGGCGTAGTGAAGTGACTGGCGCGAATGTGCTGGTGGCTATCTTTAGCGAACAGGAATCACAGGCGGCTTATCTGCTGCGTAAGCATGAAGTGAGCCGTCTGGATATCGTGAACTTTATTTCTCACGGGACGCGAAAAGACGAACCGAGCCAATCTTCCGATCTCGGCAATCAGCCAACTGGCGACGAACAAGCTGGTGGGGAGGAACGTATGGAAAACTTCACGACGAATCTTAACCAACTTGCTCGTGTGGGCGGCATCGATCCGCTGATTGGTCGTGAAAAAGAACTGGAACGCGCGATCCAGGTCTTGTGTCGTCGCCGTAAAAATAACCCGCTGCTGGTGGGGGAATCCGGCGTTGGCAAAACGGCGATTGCCGAAGGGCTGGCCTGGCGTATCGTGCAGGGCGATGTGCCGGAAGTGATGGCCGATTGCACCATTTACTCGCTGGATATCGGTTCGCTGCTGGCGGGCACCAAATACCGCGGCGATTTTGAAAAACGGTTTAAGGCGTTGCTGAAACAGCTTGAGCAGGATACCAACAGCATCCTGTTTATCGATGAAATCCATACCATTATCGGCGCTGGCGCGGCGTCGGGCGGACAGGTGGATGCGGCAAATCTGATTAAACCGCTGCTTTCCAGCGGCAAGATCCGAGTGATCGGCTCAACGACCTATCAGGAATTCAGCAATATTTTTGAGAAAGACCGCGCATTAGCACGCCGTTTCCAGAAAATTGATATTACCGAGCCTTCGGTAGAAGAGACGGTGCAAATTATCAACGGCTTGAAACCTAAGTACGAAGCGCACCACGACGTGCGTTATACCGCGAAAGCGGTGCGTGCGGCGGTCGAGCTGGCGGTAAAATATATCAATGACCGCCATCTGCCGGACAAAGCCATTGACGTGATTGACGAAGCGGGCGCGCGGGCGCGTCTGATGCCAGTGAGCAAACGTAAGAAAACGGTCAACGTGGCGGATATTGAGTCCGTAGTGGCGCGAATTGCGCGAATTCCTGAAAAGAGCGTCTCGCAGAGCGATCGCGATACGCTGAAGAACCTGGGCGATCGTCTGAAAATGCTGGTCTTCGGCCAGGATAACGCGATTGAGGCGCTGACCGAAGCTATTAAGATGAGTCGTGCGGGTCTGGGCCATGAGCATAAACCTGTCGGCTCATTCTTGTTCGCCGGGCCAACTGGCGTAGGGAAAACTGAAGTTACGGTACAGCTTTCAAAAGCGCTGGGTATTGAGCTGTTGCGCTTCGATATGTCCGAATATATGGAGCGTCATACGGTGAGCCGTTTGATCGGCGCGCCTCCGGGATACGTCGGTTTCGACCAGGGCGGGCTGCTGACGGATGCGGTGATTAAGCATCCTCATGCGGTGCTGTTGCTGGATGAGATCGAAAAAGCGCACCCGGATGTCTTTAACCTGCTGCTGCAGGTGATGGATAACGGTACGCTGACCGATAACAACGGCCGTAAGGCGGATTTCCGCAACGTGGTGCTGGTGATGACCACCAACGCCGGCGTGCGAGAAACCGAACGTAAATCTATTGGTCTTATTCATCAGGACAACAGTACCGATGCGATGGGCGAGATCAAGAAAGTGTTTACGCCGGAGTTCCGTAACCGTCTCGACAACATTATTTGGTTCGATCATCTGTCTGGCGAGGTGATTCATCAGGTTGTCGATAAGTTTATCGTCGAGTTGCAGGCCCAGTTGGATCAGAAAGGCGTCTCCCTGGAAGTCAGTCAGGAAGCGCGCGACTGGCTGGCGGAAAAGGGCTATGACCGGGCGATGGGCGCACGACCGATGGCGCGTGTGATTCAGGATAACCTGAAAAAACCGCTGGCCAATGAGTTGCTGTTTGGATCGCTGGTTGATGGCGGACAAGTCACCGTCGCGCTGGATAAAGAGAAAAATGCGTTGACGTATGGCTTCCAGAGTGCGCAAAAGCACAAGCCGGAAGCCGCGCATTAATCTTCGTTTCACTGCCGTACAAACCGGGCCTTAGCGCCCGGTTTTTTTACGCCGGCTAATAGTTAGCCTGATGGCGTTGTGCTCGCGGTAGGCGGACAAGGCGCTTGTAAATTGCGTCATCATCCGGTAATCGACGGGGGTTTAATGCGAAAAAAAGCCCGCCGACAGAAGACGTTCCACGAATGTGCGGAAGCCGTGCTGGAAATTTTAGGCCCATTGAGTATGCCGCTTGTCTCATGGATGCTCTTGTTCTGCCGGGTAAGCGGTCTGCTACAGCCATACTTCCCACAGGATAATACTGTACCAGAACCTGATGTTCCCGCTCATGCCAGTGGCGAGAGTAGGTTTTCACGAATTCCAGTTCTTCGGGCGTCCAGATTGTGCGGTGATATCTGCCTTTCGATTTTATCATCAACTTACTTTCCAGATAGAGTTACGCATTACAAATTTTAAAAAATCCATTCTGATTTGCTTTATTTTCGTAAGAGAATATTCATTTTTTAAACCCCACAGTATCCCGTCATATTAAGTGTATTTTCATCGCTTTTTGTTTTGATGACAATAGTGGCTTTAATGTCACTTCCTTCATCATCATTTTGCTCTGCCACTGGAGTCTGTTTTATAAAGATAGAAAAATCCTTATTTTTATATACTGAGTCATTTTCACCTGACGATATCTGTTTCAATATTGTTATATTCCCATTCAGTTTCATGATGGCAGAGTAAGTACATTCTTCCCCACCCGCAGGACAAATCGCCCCTTCAATATAGTTATAGGAATCCTCCTTCTTATTATCAGCCAGGCGCAGAGTGCAAGTGGAGTGCCTCAAATCATCAGTAATCTCTCCATCAGTAATCTCCCCAATGTCGAAGCTATTAGTGTTTAGGCCATCTAATGGTATGTTGCCTGGCTCGGTTGCAGCACAACCAACAATGCCAGATAACATCAGAACTAAAATATAACCTATATATTTAAGCACTTTATCAACTCCTTGAAGATCAAACTCTTGGAAGATTATTTTTCCATACATTCAGATATGGTGCAGGATCTGTTACATCGGAACGCCTTCTTAATTCACCATGTCTGATTTCTACAGCAGAAGTACCAGAGTAAAAGGGATAAGGGGCACGCACCAGCACTCCATCAGCAACAGCATAAATAGGCGTCCCTGGGGGAAACGCATCCATCGCCATCAGTGCCGCATCTTCGGTCGGGGCCTGATAGAGCGTCTCAGGCCGCTGGTGACGGCTTTGTAGTCTTTCCCGGCTACGTATTTCAGGCTGTTACGCACCATATGGATAATGCCTGGCTGGATATGGGTTTGCGGGAAGACGCTGTTTATCGCATCCGGGAAGCCCTTCAGACCGTCCACACAGGCAATCAGGATGTCCTGAAGACCCCGCTTTTTCAGCTCCGTCAGCACGCTTAGCCAGAACTTTTCGCCTTCATTTCCGGACAGCCACATGCCGGCAACGCTTTCTGACCTTCGGTATTGATCCCCAGCGCAGGGAAAACTGCTTTGTTTATCACACTGCCATTCTGATGAACTTTGACAACATACAATCCATATAAACAAAGGGATACAGCGTATCCAGTTGTCAGTTTTGCCACTCAGTGACCTGCTCTTTTACGGCGTCGGTGACTTTAGATATCCGCGTGGGCGACACATCGGCGTCGTACATCTCTTTGAAGGTGGCAACGATTTCGCGGGTAGTCATGCCTTTGGCGCAGAGGGATAAAATCTGACTGTCCATCTGCGTAATGCGCGTCTGGTGCTTCTTAAGCTGCTGTGGTTCGAAGGTGTTTTCACGGTCACGTGGCGTGTTCAGTTCGATCTCACCGTCATCGCATAACACCGTTTTTGACGAGTAGCCATTGCGGGTGTTTGAGCCTGTTTTGGGCGCATTTTTCTCATGCCCGGGGTGGTCAGTCAGCTCCGCATTGAGCGCCGTTTCGACGGTTAATTTCGTCAGCATGCGGAAAAACGGATTGAGGCCGGCTTCGGTTTTAAGGCCTTTAGCCAGTTCAGCGGCCAGTGCTTTGAGTTTCTTTTCGTCCATAATGCGCCTGTCTCCGTTACTGGAGTGAACATATCAAAAACAGGTAATTACACAATTTTAATTACAGTCTCTATGGCACTGACGAACCGGCGATTAACACGTTTCGGTTTGGCCTCTGTACGGTGAAAAAGCTGCTCCACTTCAGGATTATCCCGATGCTGGAGCTGATGCTGTCCTTACCAATGCCAAAAAAACTAATCCTCTTCTCTGAAAAGAGTAGTCTTACACTTAGCACAAAGAATTCTTCTGTGATTATCCCATACCTGTATCAAACCAACATCGCTGAATTTCTCGTGACCACAACTGTAGCAGGATATTTTACTCATATTGTGTTTTTTAATATATTCATCTTTGGTTGGAAATTGCTTCCAGTAGCCTATCAGTCCGGGCATAACCTCTCCTTGAGTGGTTTATGTAATTTGCAAACGATGATAATAATTATATAATAAATAGTTCAGTATGAAATTATTGCTTATCACATTTTCGAAAGCGAATGCTATTAGCATCACACTTTCTACGTTGTTATCAATGACTAGTCCTGATATAGGTTGACAGTTTTTTGTCTGTAAAACGCCTGATGAACATCATCGGGCGTTTTGTATTTCAGGGCCAGGTGTGGCCGTTCATGGTTATAAATTGCCACGGACTCTTTTACTATTTCCCGCGCTTGCGCCAGGTCTGCAGGACGCGAGAGTAAAAACTCATTTTTCAGTATCCCGTTTATTCTCTCAGCCAGCGCATTCTGGTAGCAGTCGTAACCATCGGTCATTGAACAGGTTATTCCGTTTCGCTCATGAACTGACTGATAAAGTACCGAACAGTATTGCAGTCCTCTGTCAGAGTGATGTACCAGCGGACCTGTCGTTTTTCTCCGCCTCAGAGCCTGCCTGAACGCCTTTACCACATTTTCTGTCTGCAGGTTTTCTCCGACATGGTAACCCACGATTTTTCTGGAGCAGGCATCGGTGACCAGACTCAGATAGGCCGTGCCGCTGCGTAGTGGAAGGTAAGTAATATCGGCGACCCAGACCTGTTCTGGCTCAAGGGCGGTAACCTGTTCAGGGCCGGGTTTCAGCAGATTAGGATGCCGGTAAAAGCGATGATGGCTGTTGGTGGTTTTGTGATATGCCCGTTTCACGGGTACCAGGAGCCGGTATTCACCCAGCAGATTAAACAGACGGTCCCGTCCGATATTCAGCGTGTTATCAGTCTGCATGTTCAGCAGATAGTGCAGTTTACGCGTACCGATTCGCGGCTGACGGCACCGGGTACGGGCAACAAAATCAAGAACCTGAGCATGATGCTCCTGCCGTTTATTACATCTTGTATTGTACTGGTACCACGCCTGTCTGCTGTGCCCCAGGAACTGGCATGCACGCGTAACTGTTATTTTGGGGGCCTGACTTTGCGTGAGGACTTGCCGGGCCGCTTTTTTACAACACTTACCCCGTAATCATTTTTCAGGACGTTGATAACGCACTCAAAAAACTCAGCTTTCTGGTTTGCCAGCTCAAGCTGTTCTTCAAGTTCCCTGATTCTTTGCTCGGGTGTCAGCGGGATAGTTGTCTGAGCCACAGGCAGTTTCCTCTTCACCAGGTCAGGAAGTCCGGGTCTCCAGTCAAGCCGGCCATATTTACGCAGCCAGACAAGTACGGTGGCGCGCCCCTGAATGCCATATCGCTGCTGGGCCTGTTTATAGGTCATCTCGCCTTTTTCGACCTGCTCAACGACGGCTATTTTAAAGGATAGAGGATAATCGCGTTGGGTGCGTTTGAACTCAGTCATCATCACGTTCTCCGGATTTAAGTCTGGAACGTGTCAACGCTATTCAGGACGGGTCACATATAAGCAAAAAGCCCGTACTTCTGTACAGGCTCTCAACTTGAATATGGCGGTGAGGGGGGGATTCGAACCCCCGATACGTTGCCGTATACACACTTTCCAGGCGTGCTCCTTCAGCCACTCGGACACCTCACCATATTGTATTGCTGCCTGACCACTTGGGGGGCAACGGGGCGCTACTATAGGGAGTTGCGCTAAAACGGTCAAGCAGAATTTACATATTCACTGTCGTTTGCTCATGCAATAGACATAATCCCCGCCCAAACTGGCGCGGGGGGGCAAATTAGCGCTGTGAATCCAACATTTCGTTGTTTTTCACCACATCCTGCGCTTTGCTGTAGCTTTCGATCAGCAGTTGATAGGCCGGGAATACCTGAGTATAAACGTCGGCCCACGCGGCGGCGTCTTCACGGTTCCAGGTGCCTTGCAGCTCAGAGGCGACCGCGGCAGTATCCATCGGTACGACGCCAGCCTGTACGATACGCGCCAGGGTGATCTCCTGCGCCATCTTACTGTAGGTGCCGGATGCGTCGATCACGGCAAATACCTTATAACCTTCCGCTACCGCGCTAATGGCCGGGAATGCCATGCACACGCTGGTAATCGTCCCGGCAATGATCAGCGTCTTACGACCCGTCGCTTTTACCGCCTTAACGAAATCTTCGTTATCCCAGGCGTTAATTTCACCTTTGCGTGCAATATACTGCGCATGTGGCGCATTAGCGTGGATCTCCGGGATCAGCGGGCCGTTCGGACCTTGCGGTACGGATGCCGTGGTAATGACCGGCATTTTCGCTAACGTCGCCATCTTCGCCAACGCCGCGGCGCGAGCGCGTAATTCGGGCATTGGCATATCGCCTACGGTCTGGAAAAGACCGCTTTGATGATCGATTAAAAGCATCACGGAATCGTTAACATCAATTACCGGGCGCAAACCATTAAAATTAGCAGGACTTGACATCGTGTTCTCCTTCATGTTTTCAGATTTGGCCAAAATGGCCGGAGTTGAAATCGCGGACTGCTTCTGCGATCTCTTGTTTCGTGTTCATAACAAATGGGCCGTAACCCACAATCGGTTCATTCAGCGGCTCGCCTGATAACAGCAATACGCTGGCGTCGCTGCTGGCCTCAAGGTGCAGCGTTTTCCCTTGCTGGCTCAATACCACCAGTTGCGCTTCGTTGACCGGCGTCGTGCCGTTCACCGTGATATTGCCTTTCAGTACCACCAGCGCGGTGCTCCATCCTTCCGGCTGTGCCAATGTAAGCTGGCGATTGCGTTGCAGGCGCATATCCCAGACATTGAGCGGCGAGAAAGTGTGCGCTGGGCCTTTTGTCTCTTCATAACGCCCTGCGATGACCCGCACGACTCCGGCGTCATCCGGCAACGTAACGGTCGGGATAACATCGTGGGTAATGCTTTGATAACCCGGGGTGGTCATTTTGTCCTTCATGGGAAGGTTAACCCACAACTGCACCATTTCCAGTTCGCCGCCCCGACGGGTAAACGCGTCGGAATGGAACTCTTCATGCAAAATGCCTGCGCCTGCGGTCATCCACTGAACGTCGCCCGGGCCGATAACGCCGCCGCGACCGGTAGAGTCCCGGTGCTCGACTTCGCCACTATAAACAATCGTCACGGTCTCGAAACCGCGGTGTGGATGCTCTCCAACGCCGCGTTTTTCATTACCCGGCGTAAATGTGTGCGGCCCGGCATAATCCAGCAGCAGGAATGGACTCAACTGCTGCGCATGTGACTGATAAGAAAAGAGTGAACGAACCGGAAATCCATCGCCAACCCAGTGCGGGCGAGGTGCGGTATAGACGCCTGTAATCTGTTTCATGGTGTTCTCCTCAGTGGCGTTGTCTTGATGTGAATAAGCTTATATTCATGACAAAAGGTTCGGTAGTGGCTAAAATGGCTCATACCGTTCCATTAATAGGACAATGTAATGATAAAAACGGATCTCAATGATTTTGCGTGGTTTGTGCATGTGGTCGAAGAGGGTGGGTTTGCCGCGGCGGGGCGTGCGCTTGATGAACCAAAATCAAAACTGAGCCGGCGTATTGCGCAACTGGAGGAACGGCTGGGCGTGCGATTGATTCAGCGAACCACCCGGCAGTTTAACGTTACCGAAGTGGGACAAACATTCTATGAGCACTGTAAAGCGATGCTGGTGGAAGCTCAGGCGGCGCAGGATGCCATTGCCGCATTGCAGGTAGAACCTCGCGGTATCGTGAAGCTGACCTGCCCGGTTACGCTGCTGCATGTACACATCGGCCCAATGCTGGCGAAGTTTATGGCGCGTTATCCTGATGTTTCGCTACAGCTTGAAGCGACCAATCGTCGGGTGGACGTCGTAGGGGAGGGGGTGGATGTGGCGATTCGCGTCAGGCCGCGCCCGTTTGAGGATAGCGATCTGGTGATGCGCGTCCTGGCTGACAGAGGGCATCGCCTGTTTGCCAGCCCGGATCTCATCGCACGGATGGGAATCCCTTCCGCGCCGGCGGAGTTGAGCCATTGGCCAGGGCTAAGTCTTGCATCCGGCAAGCATATTCACCGCTGGGAACTTTATGGCCCGCAGGGCGCACATGCGGAAGTCCATTTTACCCCGCGTATGATTACCACCGACATGTTGGCGCTACGCGAGGCGGCGATGGCGGGCGTGGGGCTTGTGCAGTTACCTGTCTTAATGGTGAAAGAACAACTGGCCGCCGGTGAACTGGTCGCGGTGCTGGAAGAGTGGGAGCCCCGGCGGGAGGTTATTCATGCTGTGTTCCCATCCCGGCGAGGATTATTACCTTCCGTACGCGCGTTGGTCGATTTTTTGACGGAAGAGTATGCGCGGATGGTGGAAGAGTAACCTGCTCGTCATTCATCGACTTAATGGACGCAAAAAAGGCCGGTTAAACCGACCTTTTATCCAGCCGCCCTTCAGGGCGTGAGGAGACAATTAGCGACTACGGAAGACAATGCGGCCTTTGCTCAGGTCGTACGGGGTCAGCTCAACGGTCACTTTGTCGCCCGTCAGGATGCGGATGTAGTTCTTACGCATTTTACCGGAGATGTGTGCAGTAACCACGTGACCGTTTTCTAACTCTACGCGGAACATGGTATTAGGTAACGTTTCGAGAACGGTACCTTGCATTTCAATATTGTCTTCTTTGGCCATCTAATCCTCTGGGGTATCACTACCATAATTTGAACCGGCAAGATAATGCCGAACTTCTTTTGATAAGTAAAGATTTGTGCGTTTAAAACACAGCAAACCAGGTTTAGCACATGATTCCGCGACACACGACAACGCCGCGTTATACACCCTTTCCCTGATACTACCGCCTGATGTATCGACATAAGCGCAACATATAAGGGAACGGTGAAATAAACGATGGGCGTTACCTGACAACGGGCTGCGGGATAATATGCTAAACCAATTCTGCGGCAGCAATTATAACACCCCAATAAAAAATGTGCCGAAAACATTCACTTCCGGGGCAAAAATAATGTCCGCGGCACCCAAAAACGGGAGGCCAGCGGTTGTTGGCGTAAGGCTGCGAGGTGATCGAGGTAGTCACGACGTGGAATTTCAATGGCGCCGAGCGAGGCGGTATGACTATTAATTACCTGACAATCAATAAGTTTACCGCCGTGACGGGTAAATTCAGCGCAAAAAACCAGCAGTGCGGTTTTAGAGGCATTCTCCTGGCGGCTAAACATCGATTCGCCGCAAAACAGCGCCCCCTGCGAGACGCCATACATCCCGCCGACCAGTTCCTGATCACGCCACACTTCAATGGAGTGCGCGTGGCCCAATTCATGTAATCGGCGATAGGCTTCCTCAATACCACGCGTTATCCAGGTGCCTTCGTCACGGTGATTGGCGCATCCATCAATGACCCGATCGAAAGCGTAATTGAGCGTCACGCGGTAAGGGGATGCGTTGTGAAAGCGCTTCATGCTGCGACTGAGGTGAAACTTTTCAGGCCACAGCACGGCGCGCGGATCGGGCGACCACCACAGAATCGGGTCGCCCGGCGAAAACCACGGGAAAATCCCGTGCTGGTAGGCCATTAACAACCGGGCAGGGCTGAGATCGCCGCCCAGCGCCAGTAAACCGTTAGGCTCGCGTAAAGCGCCTTCCGGCGAAGGGAAGGCGATAGAATGTCGGGAAAGCTGAACCAGACGCATGACGGCGAAACTCCAGTACGCAAGTCGGATCGTTCAATAATAGCTTACAGACGTTGTTTAAACTGATAATAGCGCCCTTGTCCGGCTAACAATTCTGCATGAGTGCCTCGCTCAATGATGCGCCCGTCGTCCATTACGATGATTTGATCAAAACGGGCCAGGCCGCGCAAACGGTGAGTCACCATCAGGACGGTTTTCTCGCGCATCACATCGGCAAGTAATTCCAGCATTTCGCTCTCGGTGGTCGCATCCAGCCCCTCAGTGGGCTCATCCAACAGCATTAACGGGGCATCGTGCAACAGCGCGCGGGCGATGGCCAGGCGACGAAGTTCGCCGCCGGACAGCAGACGACCGCCTTCGCCAAGCCAGCTATTAAGCCCACTATCTTCGAGCAGATTTTCGAGGCCGACGCGACGCAGCATGTCGGAAAGGGCTTCGTCGCTGGCATTGGGCGCCGCCAGTAATAAATTATCACGCAGTGTGGCGCTGAACAGGTGGACACGCTGCGGCACCACGCTGATAGTCTGGCGTAAGGCGGATTCGCTCAGCGAGGATAGCGGAAGATCGTTGAGCAGAATTTCGCCTTGTTGCGGGTCCCAGGCGCGGGTGAGTAGCTGCAACAGCGTTGATTTTCCGCAGCCGGTACGCCCCAGAATAGCGACATGCTCGCCAGGATTAGCCTGTAATGAGAGGGCATTGAGCGCATTAATCGGCTGGTCGGGATAACGAAACGAAACGTCCCGCAGGGTGAGTGTGACCTTTTCCGGCGCGGGAGTTTCTGCCTGTGGAAAGGTCACCTCCGGTTTTTGCTCCGTTAATTCAGTGATACGAAGCGCAGAGGCGATAACCTGCCCCAGATGCTGGAATGCGCCGGTAACGGGCGCAAGCGCCTCGAAAGCCGCCAGCGCGCAGAAGACAAACAGCGCGATGAGCGCGCCGGGCTGCGTATTGCCGCCAACGCCGCCGGAGGCCATCCACAACATTAACATCACCGCCAGCGCGCCAATCAGCAGCATTAACGCCTGCGATAAGGCGGTCAGTTCAGACTGTCGGCGTTGGGCCTCATGCCATTGTAATTCGGTGGCTTCCATTTGCGCCCGATAGCGTTTGCTGGCGCCAAAAATGGTGAGTTCCGCCTGGCCCTGTAACCATGACGTGAGCTGTTGGCGATACTGACCTCGTAGATGCGTCAGATTTTGGCCGGTATTTTTGCCGGCGCGATAAAACACCGGCGGCATAATAAACAGCGTCAACAGCATAATGCCGCCCAGCGTGATCGCCAGCGTCACGTCGAGAACGCTAAGCCCCAGGGTGACAATCATAATCACTACAAAAGCGCCGACCAGCGGGGAGATGACGCGCAAATAGAGATGATCCAGCGTGTCGACGTCGGCAACGATGCGGTTCAGCAGTTCACCTTGCTGATATCGTGCCAGACCCGCGGGGGAGAGCGGTAGAAGTTTGCTGAAGGTGTAAATACGCAGATGTTGCAGCACGCGGAACGTGGCGTCATGACTTACCAGACGTTCAAAATAACGACCGGCGGTACGGGTAATGGCCGCGCCGCGCACGCCGGCTGCCGGGAGCATATAGTTAAAACTGTAAATTCCCGCGAAGCCTGCGATAGCGGACGCGGACAGGAACCAGCCGGAAAGCGTCAGCAGCCCGATACTGGCAAGCAGGGTCAGGATTGCCAGCGCAATTCCCAGCGTTAGCATCCATTTGTGGCGTTTATAAAGCGTCAGATAAGGGAGTAGCGCGCGCATTTAAATATCCTCCTGACGGTGAGCCAATAACGTCGCAAAAGCGCCGTTGGCAGCGCTGAGTTCGGCATAACTGCCTTGTTCGACAATCGCGCCATCTTGCATAACCCAGATAGCGTCCCAGTCGGCGAGATCTTCCAACTGATGCGTCACCATTAATGTGGTCTGGCGTTTTGACGCCGCTTTTAACGCTTGCATGACGCGTTGCTCGCTGTGAGCGTCCAGGCTTGCCGCCGGTTCATCCAGCAGTAGCAGTTGACAGGGATTAAGTAGCGCACGGGCGACCGCTACACGCTGTGCCTGGCCGACGGAAAGTCTGCTGGCATGATTGCCGAGCGGGGTGTCTACTCCCTGCGGCAGCAGCGGTAAAAACTCGCTTACCCATGCGGCGTCAAGCGCGGCATAAAGTTCCTGCTCGCTGGCGTCCGGGCGCGCCAGTAATACATTTTCGCGTAGCGTCGCCGCAGGTAATTGCGGGTTTTGTCCGACCCAGGAGAGATGCTGGCGCCAGGATTCCGGCGAGAGATCGCGAAGCTCGACACCGTTAATACGCAAAGATCCCTGATAGGAGAGAAAACCGGATAATACATTCAACAGAGAGCTTTTACCGGAACCGCTGCGTCCTACCAGGACGGCGCGTTCTCCTGCCGCTAATGAGAAATTCAGCGGCCCGGCAAGCGTTTTGCCTTCTGGCGAGGTGATAATAAGATTGACTGCGTCAATGGTTACAGGTTCGTTTTCCGCCAGCTCAACTTCGCCGCGCGCCGGGTGGGCGAGGGGTGTTTCCAGAAATGTCTTCAGACTATCCGCCGCGCCAACCGCCTGCGCCTTAGCATGATAAAACGTGCCGAGGTCGCGTAACGGCTGGAAAAACTCCGGCGCGAGGATCAAAGCGAGGAACCCGGCGGCGAGCGTCACACCAGTACCGTAATGACCAAAGTTCAGCTCGCCCAGGTAAGAGAAGCCAAAATAAACGGCGACCAGCGCAATAGAAAGCGAGGTGAAAAACTCCAGCACGCCGGAAGATAAAAAGGCGAGGCGCAGTACTTCCATCGTGCGTTGACGAAAATCCTGCGATGCTGCGCGAATGTTCTCGGTTTCCGCTTCTCCACGACCGAAAATTCGCAGCGTTTCCATCCCGCGCAGACGGTCAAGAAAATGGCCGCTTAGCCGGGCAAGCGCCAGGAAATTGCGGCGGTTGGCGTCAGCCGCGCCCATTCCCACCATCGCCATAAATAGGGGAATGAGCGGGGCAGTGCCCAGCAGAATCAGCGCCGCCGCCCAATTTGACGGGAAAATCGCCGCCACGATTAAGAGCGGTACGCAAACGGCAAGCGCCATTTGCGGCAGATAGCGCGCATAATAGTCATGCATATCGTCAATCTGTTCCAACACCAGCGTCGCCCAGCTACCGGCGGGCTTGCCCTGAATCCAGGCAGGGCCGGCTTGCTGCAGACGATCCAACACCTGACGGCGGATCTCAAAGCGAATATGTTGTCCGGCATGAAAACCGACGCGCTCGCGCAACCACACCACCCAGGCGCGAAGGACAAAGACCAGTATCAGCAGGATAAAAGGGAGCAACAGCGCTTCCCGTGGAATGTTCTCCATGATCATATGTTGCAGGATACGCGCCATGATCCAGGCCTGAGCGACAATTAATACGCCACTCATGAATCCCAACAGGCGGGAAATATTCAACCACCGTTGGGAGATTACGCTTTGCTGTTTTAACCAGCGGGTCAGCTCTTTTTGACGGGTTTTATTCATTGCACGCTTAGCAGGTGAGTTATTAGAATTTCAGGCAGGGGCAATGTTACAACGACGCAAAAATAAAGGCGACTTATAGTCGCCTTTTTTACTTTTGTTACTGATTTGTAAAAACTATTTGCTCGCGTCGGCCAGACCATCGAGATAGCGTTCAGCATCCAGCGCCGCCATACAGCCCGTACCTGCAGAGGTGATCGCCTGACGGTAAATATGATCCATAACGTCACCCGCCGCGAATACGCCAGGGATGCTGGTTTGTGTGGCGTTGCCATGGGTGCCGGACTGAACTTTGATATAACCATTTTCCAGCTCAAGCTGGCCTTCGAAGAGCGCCGTGTTTGGGCTATGACCGATGGCTACGAAAAGTCCGGCGATGTCCAGCGTCTCGATATTATCGCTCTGCTGCGTGTCGCGAAGACGCAGACCAGTGACGCCCATCTGATCGCCGGTCACTTCTTCCAGCGTCCGGTTGGTGTGCAGGATGATATTGCCATTTTCGACTTTATCCATCAGGCGCTTAATGAGGATTTTTTCAGCGCGGAAACCGTCACGGCGATGGATAAGGTGTACTTCCGAAGCGATGTTGGACAGATAAAGCGCTTCTTCAACTGCGGTGTTGCCGCCGCCGATCACCGCCACTTTCTGGTTGCGGTAGAAGAAACCGTCGCAGGTTGCGCAGGCGGAAACGCCGCGTCCTTTAAAGGCTTCTTCCGATGGCAGCCCCAGATAGCGCGCGGAAGCGCCGGTCGCAATGATCAACGCATCACAAGTGTACTCTGCGCTGTCACCTGTCAGACGGAACGGACGATTTTGCAGATCCACTTTGTTGATGTGATCAAAAATTATCTCGGTTTCAAATTTTGCCGCATGTTCATGCATGCGTTCCATCAGCAGCGGGCCGGTCAAATCGTTTGGATCGCCGGGCCAGTTTTCCACTTCCGTCGTGGTAGTCAGTTGACCGCCTTTTTCCATACCGGTAATAAGTACTGGCTGTAAATTTGCGCGCGCGGCATACACCGCCGCGGTATATCCCGCCGGTCCTGAGCCCAGAATAAGCAGCTTACTGTGTTTGGTCGTGCCCATGAGATCCCCATAGTTGTTGGCAGACAATGAGCAGAATTGTAGGGAATTTACAGACGTAAAAAAAGAGCATAACGATTTTGTTAACAATATGTGTAATAGCATGAACCGATGAACGACCGGGACAGCGACGTTATCATCACAAATTTTACTTGAAATCGGTAACTTATAAGGTGACGAAATGACAGTTTACCGCCCTCTCTAATGAATAACTGGCATGTTGTACTAAAAATCGATGTTTTGCTTTGACAATCACCTGCTGTTTTGCGAAAACATTCGAGGAAGAAAAAAACTGTGTTATGTATGTGCTGCATAATCATGCATGTAAATACCATGTTTACCGGGCTAGTGAAATCTACGCATGGCGTGGACAGACGCCATTCGTGATGTCGATAGCTGCCGCGAGGCAACGGTCTTCTCACCATAGACCAGGCATTGCGCGCCGTTAATCCCTCTGGGTTTCGGTCTATTGTGATGGGCAGCGACTCTGAACAGTGATGTGAGTAGAGTCAGGCAGGAGTAGGGAAGGAATACAGAGAGACAATAATAATGGTAGATAGCAAGAAGCGCCCTGGCAAAGATCTCGACCGTATCGATCGTAACATTCTTAATGAACTGCAAAAGGATGGGCGTATTTCCAACGTCGAGCTTTCTAAACGAGTAGGGCTTTCGCCGACACCTTGCCTTGAGCGTGTGCGTCGGCTGGAGCGACAGGGGTTTATCCAGGGCTATACGGCGCTGTTGAACCCGCATTATCTGGATGCGTCACTTCTGGTATTCGTTGAGATTACCTTAAATCGCGGCGCGCCGGATGTGTTTGAACAGTTTAATGCCGCCGTGCAAAAGCTTGAAGAGATTCAGGAGTGTCATTTGGTTTCCGGCGATTTCGACTACCTGTTGAAAACCCGTGTACCGGATATGTCAGCGTATCGAAAACTATTGGGAGAGACGTTGCTGCGCTTGCCAGGTGTGAACGACACCCGAACTTACGTAGTGATGGAAGAGGTAAAACAGAGTAATCGTCTGGTTATTAAGACACGCTAACACGGAACAGGTGCAAAATCGCCGTAGTTTGATTACACTCCTGTTAATCCATACAGCAACAGTGCCGGGGTAACCCGGTGCTGTTGTCCGTTTTAGCATCGGGCGGGAAAAGCCTGGAACCTGGAGAGCCTTTTTTGAGCCAGGAATATACTGAAGACAAAGACGTCACATTGACGAAGTTAAGCAGCGGGCGCCGACTTCTGGAAGCGTTGTTGATACTTATTGCCCTTTTTGCCGTCTGGCTGATGGCGGCCTTGTTGAGCTTTAACCCTTCGGACCCCAGTTGGTCGCAAACCGCCTGGCATGAACCCATCCATAATTTAGGCGGCGCGCCGGGCGCGTGGCTGGCCGATACACTGTTCTTTATTTTTGGCGTAATGGCCTACACCATCCCTGTCATTATTGTCGGCGGGTGTTGGTTTGCGTGGCGTCATCAGTCTACGGATGATTACATCGACTATTTTGCTGTGTCGCTACGCCTTATCGGCGTGCTGGCGCTGATTCTCACTTCCTGCGGTCTGGCGGCCATTAATGCCGACGATATCTGGTATTTCGCCTCCGGCGGCGTAATTGGCAGCCTGTTAAGCACCACGCTGCAGCCGTTGTTGCATAGTAGCGGCGGAACGATAATGCTTCTCTGTATTTGGGCTGCCGGGCTGACGCTCTTTACCGGTTGGTCCTGGGTTAGTATCGCCGAAAAATTAGGCGGCTGGTTGCTTAATATACTGACCTTCGCCAGCAACCGTACCCGGCGTGATGATACGTGGGTTGACGACGAAGAGTATGATGACGAATACGATGAAGAAACCGACGGCGTGCAGCGTGAATCTCGCCGGGCGCGTATTTTGCGCGGCGCGTTGGCGCGTCGTAAGCGACTGGCTGAAAAATTCAGCAATCCACGGGGCCGTCAGACCGATGCCGCGCTCTTTTCCGGCAAACGGATGGATGATGACGAGGACATTCAGTATAGCGCGCGCGGCGTCGCTGCCGATCCCGACGACGTTCTGTTTTCGGGCAACCGTGCGACGCAGCCGGAATATGATGAATATGATCCGCTGTTAAACGGCCATTCTGTCACCGAACCGGTTGCCGCCGCTGCGGCCGCAACTGCCGTCACCCAGACGTGGGCAGCGTCCGCCGATCCCATAATGCAAACGCCGCCCATGCCGGGGGCTGAGCCGGTTGTCGCGCAACCGACCGTGGAGTGGCAGCCCGTACCGGGGCCGCAAACCGGCGAGCCGGTTATCGCGCCTGCGCCGGAGGGGTATCAGCCGCATCCGCAATATGCTCAACCGCAGGAGGCGCAAAGTGCGCCGTGGCAGCAACCTGTGCCTGTCGCTTCCGCGCCGCAATACGCCGCGACGCCAGCGACCGCAGCAGAGTATGACTCTCTTGCGCCGCAGGAAACACAGCCGCAATGGCAGGCGCCGGATGCCGAACAACACTGGCAGCCGGAGCCGACCCATCAGCCGACGCCGGTTTATCAGCCGGAGCCGATAGCGGCTGAACCTTCCCACATGCCGCCGGTTATCGAACAGCCGGTTGCCACCGAGCCTGAACCTGTCATAGAAGAGACCAGACCCGCCCGTCCTCCGCTTTACTATTTTGAAGAGGTGGAAGAGAAACGCGCCCGTGAGCGCGAACAACTGGCGGCATGGTATCAACCGATTCCGGAGCCGGTAAAAGAGAACGTGCCGGTCAAACCTACGGTATCTGTCGCGCCATCCATACCGCCAGTGGAAGCGGTAGCCGCCGCCGCGTCGCTTGACGCAGGTATTAAGAGTGGCGCTCTGGCAGCAGGCACCGCGGCCGCTGCGCCTGCATTTGGTCTGGCTACCGGCGGCGCGCCGCGTCCGCAGGTGAAAGAGGGGATTGGTCCGCAACTGCCGCGTCCGAACCGCGTTCGCGTGCCGACCCGACGGGAACTGGCGTCGTACGGTATTAAGCTGCCGTCACAGAGGATTGCAGAAGAAAAAGCCCGCGAGGCGGAGCGCAATCAGTACGAGACGGGCGCGCAGCTAACCGATGAAGAAATAGATGCAATGCATCAGGACGAGTTAGCCCGTCAGTTTGCGCAGTCGCAGCAGCATCGTTATGGTGAGACGTATCAGCATGATACTCAACAGGCAGAAGATGACGATACCGCTGCGGAAGCTGAATTAGCCCGCCAGTTTGCCGCTTCGCAACAGCAGCGATATTCCGGCGAGCAACCCGCTGGCGCGCAGCCGTTCTCACTGGACGATCTGGATTTCTCGCCAATGAAAGTATTGGTTGATGAAGGTCCGCACGAACCGCTGTTCACGCCGAGTGTCATGCCCGAATCAACGCCTGTTCAGCAGCCGGTAGCACCGCAGCCGCAGTATCAACAGCCGCAACAGCCGGTAGCGCCGCAGCCGCAGTATCAGCAGCCGCAACAGCCGGTAGCGCCGCAGCCACAGTACCAGCAGCCGCAGCAGCCGATAGCACCGCAACCGCAGTATCAGCAGCCGCAACAGCCGGTAGCGCCGCAGCCACAGTATCAGCAGCCGCAGCAGCCGGTAGCGCCGCAGCCACAGTATCAGCAGCCGCAGCAACCGACAGCGCCGCAAGACAGCCTGATTCACCCGCTGTTGATGCGTAACGGCGACAGTCGTCCATTACAGCGTCCGACGACGCCGCTGCCTTCGTTAGATCTTCTGACGCCGCCGCCGAGCGAAGTTGAACCGGTAGATACCTTTGCGCTGGAGCAAATGGCGCGTCTGGTTGAAGCGCGTCTGGCGGATTTCCGCATTAAAGCTGATGTGGTGAACTATTCGCCAGGCCCGGTCATTACTCGCTTTGAACTGAATCTGGCCCCGGGCGTTAAAGCGGCGCGTATCTCCAACCTTTCCCGGGATCTGGCGCGCTCATTGTCAACGGTAGCCGTACGCGTTGTGGAGGTCATTCCAGGCAAACCTTACGTAGGGTTGGAATTGCCGAACAAGAAACGGCAAACCGTTTATCTGCGCGAAGTGTTGGATAACGCCAAATTCCGCGAGAATCCGTCGCCGCTTACCGTGGTGTTAGGTAAGGATATCGCGGGCGATCCGGTAGTGGCGGATCTGGCGAAAATGCCTCACCTGCTGGTGGCCGGTACGACCGGTTCCGGTAAGTCGGTCGGAGTTAACGCTATGATCCTCAGTATGCTGTATAAAGCGCAGCCGGAAGACGTTCGCTTTATCATGATCGACCCGAAAATGTTAGAACTCTCGGTCTATGAAGGTATACCGCATCTGCTGACAGAAGTTGTTACCGACATGAAAGACGCGGCTAACGCGTTACGCTGGAGCGTCAATGAGATGGAGCGTCGCTATAAGCTGATGTCCGCGCTCGGCGTGCGTAATCTGGCTGGGTATAACGAGAAAATCGCCGAAGCGGCCCGCATGGGGCGTCCGATTCCGGACCCGTACTGGAAGCCGGGCGACAGTATGGATGTTCAGCATCCGGTTCTGGAAAAACTGCCGTATATCGTGGTACTGGTTGATGAATTTGCCGACCTGATGATGACCGTCGGTAAAAAAGTTGAAGAGCTGATCGCGCGTCTGGCGCAGAAAGCGCGCGCCGCGGGGATTCACCTGGTACTGGCGACGCAGCGTCCGTCGGTCGATGTGATTACTGGTTTAATTAAAGCCAACATTCCAACCCGTATCGCTTTTACCGTATCCAGTAAGATCGACTCCCGCACCATTCTTGATCAGGGTGGCGCTGAGTCGTTATTGGGAATGGGGGACATGCTCTATTCCGGACCAAACTCCACCATGCCGGTACGTGTCCATGGGGCGTTTGTGCGTGACCAGGAAGTCCATGCGGTGGTTCAGGACTGGAAAGCGCGCGGTCGTCCGCAATATGTGGATGGCATTACCTCCGACAGCGAAAGCGAAGGTGGCGGTGGCGGTTTTGACGGCGGCGAAGAATTAGATGCGCTATTCGATCAGGCCGTTAATTTCGTCACCCAGAAGCGTAAAGCGTCCATTTCAGGCGTTCAGCGTCAGTTCCGCATCGGCTATAACCGTGCGGCGCGTATTATCGAACAGATGGAAGCGCAGGGTATTGTCAGCGCTCAGGGGCATAACGGTAATCGTGAAGTGCTGGCTCCGCCGCCTTTTGAGTAAACCTGTAAGCCGGATGGCGCTGTGCAGGCTGCCATCCGGCAACAAAATTCAGTATTTTCTTCTTTCCTCATGCTGATTTTTGGCCTGGAATAGAAAGCAAAAGGAGCTCCTGGTCGGGAGTGTCGAAACCTGAGGAATAATGATGAAAAAAATGGCAATCGCCTGTGCATTACTTTCAAGCGTTGTAGCCAGCAGCGTATGGGCTGACGCCGCCAGCTCTCTGAAAAGCCGTCTGGATAAAGTGAGCAGCTTTCATGCCACCTTTACTCAAAAAGTCACCGATGGCAGCGGTGCCGCGGTGCAGGAGGGACAGGGTGATTTATGGGTTAAGCGGCCAAATCTATTCAACTGGCATATGACGCAACCTGACGAGAGTATTCTGGTTTCTGACGGCAAAACGTTATGGTTCTATAACCCGTTTGTAGAACAGGCTACCGCCACGTGGTTGAAAGATGCCACCGGAAATACACCGTTTATGCTGATTGCCCGCAACCAGGCCAGCGACTGGCAGCAGTATAATATTAAGCAGGATGGCGATAATTTTGTGCTGACGCCGAAAGCCAGCAACGGCAATCTGAAACAGTTCACCATCAATGTGGGACGCGACGGGACTATCCACCAGTTTAGCGCCGTAGAACAAGACGATCAGCGTAGCGCCTATCAGCTAAAATCCCAGCAAAACGGCGCTGTTGATCCGTCAAAATTTACGTTTACTCCGCCGCAAGGGGTAACGATAGACGACCAACGTAAGTAGAGGCGATGAGTGAGCAATCTGTCGCTCGATTTTTCTGATAATACGTTTCAACCGCTGGCCGCGCGGATGCGGCCGGAAAATTTAGCGCAGTATATCGGCCAGCAGCATTTGCTGGCCGCAGGTAAGCCGTTGCCTCGCGCTATTGAGGCCGGGCATCTGCACTCCATGATTTTATGGGGGCCGCCAGGGACGGGGAAAACCACGCTCGCTGAAGTGATCGCCCGCTACGCCAGCGCCGATGTCGAGCGTATTTCCGCCGTCACTTCTGGGGTAAAAGAGATTCGCGAAGCTATCGAGCGCGCCCGCCAGAATCGTAATGCCGGTCGCCGTACCATCCTGTTTGTCGATGAAGTGCATCGCTTTAACAAAAGCCAGCAGGACGCCTTTTTACCGCATATCGAAGATGGCACTATCACCTTTATCGGCGCGACCACGGAAAATCCCTCTTTTGAGCTGAACTCGGCGCTATTGTCGCGAGCGCGGGTCTATCTGCTGAAATCGTTGACCACTGACGATATTGAGCAAGTACTGGACCAGGCGATGCAGGACAAAACGCGTGGTTACGGCGATCAGGATATCGTGTTACCGGATGAGACACGGCGAGCGATTGCTGAGCTGGTCAATGGCGACGCGCGGCGCGCCTTAAATACGCTGGAAATGATGGCCGATATGGCGGAGGCGGATGATAGCGGCAAACGCGTTTTATTGCCCTCCTTGTTGACCGAGATCGCCGGCGAGCGCAGCGCGCGTTTTGATAACAAAGGCGATCGCTTCTACGATCTTATTTCCGCCTTACATAAATCAGTGCGCGGCAGCGCGCCGGATGCCGCCCTCTATTGGTATGCCCGTATCATTACCGCGGGAGGCGATCCGCTGTACGTGGCGCGTCGCTGCCTGGCGATTGCCTCGGAAGATGTGGGTAATGCCGATCCGCGCGCGATGCAGGTCGCTATTGCCGCGTGGGATTGTTTCACCCGCGTTGGTCCGGCTGAAGGCGAAAGGGCGATCGCGCAGGCTATCGTTTATCTCGCCTGCGCGCCGAAGAGCAACGCCGTCTATACCGCCTTTAAGGCTGCGCTGGCCGACGCGCGCGAACGTCCTGATTATGACGTTCCTGTCCATCTGCGTAATGCGCCAACCAAACTGATGAAAGAGATGGGTTATGGCCAGGAGTACCGCTATGCCCACGATGAGCCCAATGCCTATGCTGCGGGTGAAGTGTACTTCCCGCCGGAAATCGCGCAAACGCGCTATTATCATCCGACAAATCGTGGTCTGGAAGGCAAGATTGGCGAAAAGCTCGCCTGGCTGGCTGAACAGGATCAAAATAGCCCCACAAAACGCTACCGCTAGTGTAAACGTTGCGGTAAGGTTATCTCTAAATATGATGCTCCAGGTATCATGGCGTTGATGATGAACCTCGTTATGCCTGATAGCACGTTGCTTATGAGGTCCGCGGGTATAGCGCAATGGATGCGTTGTTGCTGTCGTCGGTCAGGTAAGGCGAAAACGTCGCTATTACGTAAACGCGGTTTACGTTCATCAATACAATCAGAGGCGATCATCAATTGATCGCGTTTCCTTTTATTATTCGATAAGCACAGGATAAGCATGCTCGATCCCAATCTGCTGCGTAATGAGCCAGACGCAGTCGCTGAAAAACTGGCACGCCGGGGCTTTAAGCTGGATGTAGATAAGCTGCGCGCTCTTGAAGAGCGTCGTAAAGTTTTGCAGGTCAACACGGAAAACCTGCAGGCGGAGCGTAATTCTCGATCGAAATCCATCGGCCAGGCGAAAGCGCGCGGGGAAGATATCGAGCCTTTACGCCTGGAAGTGAATAAACTGGGCGAAGAGCTGGATGCGGCGAAAGCCGAGCTGGATACCTTGCTGGCGGAGATCCGCAATATCGCGCTGACCATCCCAAACCTGCCTGCGGATGAAGTGCCGGTAGGTAAAGATGAAAACGACAACGTTGAAGTCAGCCGCTGGGGTACCCCGCGTGAGTTTGATTTTGAAATCCGCGATCACGTCACCTTAGGGGAAATGCACTCCGGCCTCGACTTTGCCGCCGCGGTTAAGCTGACCGGCTCCCGTTTTGTAGTGATGAAAGGACAGATTGCGCGTATGCATCGCGCATTGTCGCAGTTCATGTTGGATCTGCATACGGAACAGCACGGCTATAGCGAAAACTACGTGCCGTATCTGGTTAACCACGACACGCTGTATGGCACCGGTCAACTGCCGAAATTCGCAGGCGATTTGTTCCATACCCGTCCGCTGGAAGAAGAAGCAGACAGCAGCAACTATGCTTTGATCCCGACGGCGGAGGTTCCGCTGACCAATCTGGTACGCGATGAAATCATCGACGAAGATCAGCTGCCAATTAAAATGACGGCGCATACGCCTTGTTTCCGTTCTGAAGCAGGTTCTTATGGTCGTGATACCCGTGGCCTGATTCGTATGCATCAGTTTGACAAAGTGGAAATGGTGCAGATCGTTCGCCCGGAAGATTCTATGGCTGCGTTGGAAGAGATGACCGGTCACGCGGAAAAAGTGCTCCAGCTACTGGGACTGCCGTACCGTAAAATTATTCTGTGCACTGGTGATATGGGCTTCGGCGCCTGCAAAACCTATGACCTCGAAGTCTGGGTTCCGGCGCAGAATACCTACCGCGAGATCTCTTCCTGCTCTAACGTCTGGGACTTCCAGGCGCGTCGTATGCAGGCACGCTGTCGCAGTAAGTCCGACAAAAAGACCCGTCTGGTCCATACCCTGAATGGTTCTGGTCTGGCGGTAGGTCGTACCCTGGTGGCCGTGATGGAAAACTATCAGCAGGCTGATGGTCGCATTGAAGTGCCGGAAGTATTACGTCCGTACATGAACGGACTGGAATATATCGGCTAATCCTCGCTTTCTCTTCTTCTAAAAAGCGCCTTCGGGCGCTTTTTTTATGCCAGTTTGATACCGGACAATAATCCCTACCCTATTAGGGGTAATACTGATTTCGAATGAAGGTCAGTTTTTAACGCTATTTTTCTATTTTTTCGATATATATCAGACTTTATAGCGACGTTATCGCTATATAAAATTCTATACATCGTTTTATTGTTTTTTTTATTGTGAGCAGCAGAGTGAGCCCTTATGAAAACTAAGATCCCTGATGCCGTGCTGGCAGCCGAGGTGAGCCGTCGTGGTTTAGTCAAAACCACCGCGATAGGCGGCCTGGCGATGGCCAGTAGCGCATTTACCCTGCCATTTACCCGCATCGCTAACGCCGCAGAGGCGATAAGCCCGGCGAAAACCGGCGAGAAAGTCGTCTGGAGCGCCTGTACGGTAAACTGTGGCAGCCGTTGTCCGCTACGTATGCATGTTGTGGATGGCGAAATCAAATATGTAGAAACGGATAATACCGGAAACGATGATTACGATGGCCTGCACCAGGTTCGCGCCTGCCTGCGCGGTCGTTCTATGCGTCGTCGCGTCTATAACCCGGATCGGCTCAAGTATCCGATGAAGCGCGTCGGCGCGCGCGGCGAAGGTAAATTTGAGCGTATTAGCTGGGACGAAGCCTACGATATCATTGCTACCAATATGCAGCGTCTTATCAAAGAGTATGGCAACGAGTCCATTTATCTGAACTATGGCACGGGTACGCTGGGCGGCACTTTGACACGTTCATGGCCGCCAGGAAAAACGCTGGTCGCCCGTCTGATGAACTGCTGCGGCGGTTATCTTAATCACTACGGTGATTACTCTTCCGCGCAAATCGCAGCGGGTCTGAATTACACCTATGGCGGCTGGGCGGATGGCAATAGTCCATCCGACATTGAAAACAGTAAGCTGGTGGTGTTGTTTGGTAATAACCCTGGCGAAACCCGCATGAGCGGGGGCGGTGTAACGTATTATCTTGAACAGGCGCGGCAGAAATCAAACGCGCGGATGATCATTATCGATCCTCGTTACACCGACACCGGCGCCGGTCGCGAAGATGAGTGGATTCCGATTCGTCCAGGTACCGATGCGGCGCTGGTCAATGGTCTGGCATATGTCTTAATCACCGAGAACATGGTCGATCAGCCGTTCCTGGACAAATATTGCGTCGGTTATGACGAAAAAACCTTGCCTGCCAGCGCGCCGAAAAACGGTCACTACAAAGCCTATATTCTGGGCCAGGGTAAAGACGGTATCGCGAAGACGCCGGAGTGGGCGGCGCAAATTACCGGGATCCCGGCGGATCGCATTATTAAGCTGGCGCGAGAAATCGGCAGCGCTAAACCCGCCTATATTTGCCAGGGGTGGGGACCACAGCGTCATGCTAATGGAGAAATCGCCACGCGCGCCATCTCGATGCTGGCGATCCTGACGGGTAATGTTGGGATTAACGGCGGTAACAGCGGCGCGCGCGAAGGGTCTTATGCCCTGCCATTTGAACGTATGCCCACGTTAGAAAACCCGGTTGAAACCAGCATCTCCATGTTTATGTGGACCGATGCCATTGAACGCGGCCCGGAAATGACGGCGCTGCGTGATGGCGTGCGGGGGAAAGATAAGCTGGACGTGCCGATCAAAATGATCTGGAACTATGCTGGCAACTGTTTGATTAACCAGCACTCTGAGATTAACCGCACCCACGAAATCCTGCAGGATGACAAGAAATGCGAAATGATCGTCGTTATCGACTGTCATATGACCTCGTCGGCAAAATACGCCGATATTCTGTTACCGGATTGCACTGCTTCTGAGCAGATGGACTTTGCGCTGGATGCCTCCTGCGGGAACATGTCTTACGTTATCTTCACTGACCAGGCGATTAAACCGCGCTTCGAGTGTAAGACGATTTATGAGATGACCAGCGAACTGGCGAAACGTCTTGGCGTGGAACAACAGTTTACCGAAGGACGGACGCAAGAAGAGTGGATGCGTCATCTGTACGAACAGTCGCGTAAATCCATTCCGAATCTGCCCACCTTTGAGGAGTTCCGTAAGCAAGGCATCTTCAAACAGCGTGACCCCGAAGGCCACCATGTCGCCTATAAAGACTTCCGCGAAGATCCGCAAGCGAATCCACTTACAACGCCATCGGGCAAGATTGAAATCTATTCACAGGCGTTGGCGGATATCGCCGCCACCTGGGAGCTGCCGGAAGGCGACGTGATCGATCCATTACCGATCTACACGCCAGGTTTTGAAAACTATAACGATCCGCTAACGGATAAATTCCCGCTGCAGTTGACGGGTTTCCACTATAAAGCGCGTGTACATTCCACTTATGGCAACGTAGACGTACTGAAAGCCGCCTGTCGCCAGGAAATGTGGATTAACCCAATGGATGCGCAGAAACGCGGTATCAACAATGGCGATAAAGTCCGCATCTTCAACGATCGCGGCGAAGTACATATCGAGGCTAAAGTGACGCCGCGCATGATGCCGGGCGTGGTCGCCCTGGGAGAAGGCGCATGGTATGACCCGGATGCAAAACGCGTGGATCAGGGCGGATGTATTAACGTACTGACGACCCAACGTCCTTCTCCGCTGGCGAAGGGGAACCCGTCACATACGAACCTCGTTCAGGTTGAAAAGGCGTAAGGAGTAACCGATGACAACCCAGTATGGATTTTTTATTGATTCCAGCCGTTGCACCGGTTGCAAAACCTGCGAACTGGCCTGCAAGGACTACAAAGATTTGACCCCGGATGTCAGCTTCCGCCGCATTTATGAGTATGCGGGTGGCGACTGGCAGGAAGATAACGGCGTCTGGCACCAGAACGTCTTTGCCTACTATCTCTCCATCTCCTGTAACCACTGCGAAGACCCGGCCTGTACCAAAGTCTGTCCGAGCGGCGCGATGCACAAGCGCGATGACGGTTTTGTGGTGGTGAACGAAGAGGTCTGTATCGGTTGCCGCTACTGCCACATGGCCTGTCCGTACGGCGCGCCGCAATACAACGCGGCCAAAGGTCATATGACCAAGTGCGACGGCTGTTATGACCGGGTGGCGGAAGGCAAGAAACCGATCTGCGTCGAATCCTGTCCGCTGCGGGCGCTGGATTTCGGCCCGATAGACGAACTGCGCAAAAAACACGGTGAGCTGGCTGCCGTCGCGCCGTTGCCGCGCGCGCATTTCACGAAGCCGAATATTGTGATTAAACCCAACGCCAACAGCCGCCCGACCGGGGACACCACCGGTTATCTGGCCAATCCGAAGGAGGTATAAGATGGGAAGTGGATGGCATGAATGGCCGTTGATGATCTTCACGGTCTTTGGTCAGTGCGTGGCTGGTGGTTTTATTGTTCTGGCTTTGGCGCTGATGAAGGGCGACCTGCGCGCGGAAACGCAGCAGCGGGTGATCGCCTGTATGTTTGGTCTGTGGGTGCTGATGGGGATTGGCTTTATCGCCTCGATGCTGCATCTGGGTTCGCCGATGCGCGCGTTTAACTCGCTTAACCGCGTGGGTGCTTCCGCACTGAGCAATGAAATTGCCAGCGGCTCGGTGTTTTTTGCGGTCGGCGGGATTGGCTGGCTGCTGGCGGTACTGAAAAAGCTGCCGCCGGTACTGCGCACACTCTGGCTGATTATCACGATGGTACTGGGCGTCGTCTTCGTCTGGATGATGGTACGCGTCTATAACAGCATCGATACAGTACCGACCTGGTATAGCATCTGGACGCCGCTGGGCTTCTTCCTGACGCTCTTTATGGGTGGCCCGCTACTGGGTTATCTGCTGCTGCGCATCGCGGGCGTGAACGGTTGGGCGATGCGTTTGTTGCCTGCGGTGTCGGTGCTGGCGCTGGTGGTTATCGCCATTATGGCGGCCATGCAGGGCGCGGAACTGGCGACGATTCACAGTTCCATTCAGCAGGCGTCTGCTCTGGTGCCGGATTATGGCTCGCTGATGGCCTGGCGTATGGTGCTGCTTGCGGCGGCGTTGTGCTGCTGGATTGTGCCACAGTTAAAAGGGTATCAACCTGCGGTACCGTTGCTCTCTGTCGCCTTCATTCTGATGCTGGCGGGGGAATTGATTGGCCGCGGCGTATTCTATGGGCTGCATATGACCGTGGGCATGGCGGTAGCCAGCTAACGCGTTGACGCGTATTCGGCCTGCAGAACGTGCAGGCCGAATACGCCTTTAGCCGCCATCAATTTAAGGGATATAACCGGGGCGGAGAAGGTGCATATAAATCCATAGAGAAGAAAACGAAGCTAAAGGAACCATGAAATTTTTCGACTGAACAAAACGCCGATTTTGCGGGTTAGATCAATAAAAACAAGGGGATGAATTTTTAGCCTTTTAATATATTCACGTGCAGAATAAGTAAATCAAATCGATAGTCTCAAAACTTGCGGATCGCCCATGCGGAGCCGATTGACAATGTTTTTGGCGATGGCATGATGCGCATGAAATTTGAACTTCCTCACGGTTTTTATTCATGTCCACCTATACCCGTCCCGTCATGCTTTTGCTGTGCGGGCTACTTTTGTTGACCCTGGCCATTGCGGTACTGAATACGCTTGTGCCGCTGTGGCTTGCTCAGGCAAACCTTCCGACCTGGCAGGTGGGGATGGTCAGCTCGTCTTATTTTACCGGCAATCTGGTCGGGACGTTATTTACCGGGTATTTAATTAAACGCATTGGGTTTAACCGTAGCTATTATCTTGCCTCGCTGATCTTCGCCGCGGGTTGTGTCGGGTTGGGCGTGATGGTGGGGTTCTGGAGCTGGATGAGCTGGCGTTTTATTGCCGGTATCGGCTGCGCCATGATTTGGGTGGTTGTCGAAAGCGCGTTGATGTGCAGCGGAACCTCGCATAATCGCGGGCGCCTGCTGGCTGCCTATATGATGGTCTATTACATGGGGACCTTCCTTGGACAATTATTGGTCAGTAAAGTGTCTGGTGAATTGCTGCACGTCCTTCCCTGGGTGACCGGAATGATTCTGGCGGGAATTCTGCCGCTACTCTTTACCCGGATTGTAAATCAGCAAACACAGGCACGTCATTCCTCTTCTATTAGCGCCATGCTGAAGCTACGCCAGGCGCGTCTTGGCGTGAATGGTTGTATTATTTCCGGCATTGTTCTTGGTTCATTATATGGTCTGATGCCGTTATATCTGAAGCATCAGGGGATGGCTAACGCCAGCATCGGTTTCTGGATGGCGGTACTGGTGAGCGCCGGTATTTTGGGGCAATGGCCAATGGGACGTCTGGCGGACAAATTTGGTCGCTTGCTGGTATTACGCGTACAGGTATTCGTTGTCATACTCGGTAGTATTGCCATGTTAACCCAGGCGGCGATGGCGCCAGCTCTGTTTATTCTGGGGGCGGCGGGTTTTACGCTTTATCCTGTTGCAATGGCCTGGGCCTGTGAAAAAGTCGAACACCACCAGCTTGTGGCAATGAACCAGGCACTGTTGTTAAGTTATACGGTAGGGAGCCTGTTGGGGCCGTCTTTTGCTGCGATGTTAATGCAGAATTATTCAGATAATCTGCTGTTTATTATGATCGCCAGCGTATCGTTTATTTATCTGCTGATGCTGTTACGTAACGCCGGCCAGACGCCTAATCCTGTCGCCCACACCTAACTGTTCTCTGAATCGTATGCAGGACGTGAGTCTTGCATACTCTTTGTTTATGTTTTACGTAAAATAATTGACCTGCATAATTTTCTTGCTTTACTGAAAAATAAAATGTGCCGAAGGTTATAATTTTGCGCTCCTCTATTTTCTCTCTTCGTCTTTACCGCGCATAATTCCCCGCTTCATTTATAGTAATAGCATTGTGTTCACGAAGGATCACGTTATGCCGAATGTGCAGGAAAAACAGTTGCGATGGTACAACATCGCCCTGATGTCGTTTATTACCGTTTGGGGATTCGGCAATGTTGTCAATAACTATGCTAACCAGGGGTTAGTGGTTGTCTTCTCCTGGGTGTTTATTTTTGCGCTCTATTTTATTCCTTATGCCTTAATCGTGGGGCAACTGGGCTCAACCTTCAAAGAGGGAAAAGGGGGCGTCAGTACCTGGATTAAGCATACGATGGGGCCGGGGTTGGCTTACCTTGCGGCATGGACTTATTGGGTCGTGCATATTCCCTACCTGGCGCAAAAGCCGCAGGCGATACTCATTGCATTGGGATGGGCTTTAAAAGGCGACGGCTCGTTGATAAAAGAATATACCGTCGTTGCCTTGCAGGGGCTGACGCTGGCATTGTTTGTTTTCTTTATGTGGGTTGCTTCCCGGGGGATGAAATCGCTAAAGGTTGTTGGATCTGTGGCCGGAATTGCCATGTTTATCATGTCAATTTTATATGTTGTGATGGCAGTGACCGCGCCAGCAATTACAAACGTTGAAATTGCGACCACTAACATCACCTGGCAGTCATTTATTCCTCATATCGATTTTACCTATATCACCACCATCTCTATGTTGGTCTTTGCGGTTGGTGGGGCAGAGAAGATCTCGCCTTACGTTAACCAGACGCGGAATCCAGGAAAAGAATTTCCGAAGGGGATGCTCTTTTTAGCCGTCATGGTTGCGGTCTGCGCTATCCTCGGTTCGTTGGCGATGGGAATGATGTTTGATTCCCGGCATATACCTGACGATTTAATGACCAATGGGCAATATTATGCATTCCAGAAATTGGGTGAGTATTACCATATGGGTAATTCATTAATGGTGATTTATGCCATTGCCAATACTCTGGGGCAAATCGCCGCGCTGGTGTTTTCTATTGATGCGCCACTAAAAGTATTGCTGGGTGATGCAGACAGTAAATATATCCCGCAGCGCTTATGTCGTACTAACGCTTCAGGTACGCCAGTTAACGGTTATTTGCTGACATTGGTGTTGGTCGCTATCTTGATTATGTTGCCAACGCTTGGCATCGGCGATATGAACAACCTGTACAAATGGCTGCTTAATCTCAACTCAGTTGTTATGCCGCTGCGCTATCTGTGGGTATTTGTCGCCTTTATTGCTGTCATTCGACTGGCGCAAAAGTACAAACCCGAATATGTGTTTATTCGCAACCGGGCGTTGGCGTTAACTGTGGGAATATGGTGTTTTGCCTTCACCGCGTTTGCCTGCCTTACCGGTATTTTCCCCAAAATGGAGGCGTTCACACCGGAGTGGACATTCCAGCTGACGTTGAACATCGTGACGCCTTTTGTCCTGGTCGGGTTGGGATTAATTTTCCCACTGCTGGCGCGTAGAAACACATAACGACGCTCTTTTCCACGGCGCTCCTGTCAGGCGAGCGCCTTTTAAGGTCACAGGTGCCTGGGTTCCAGGCGGAGACCATGGTATTAACAGGCACCGGGTCAGCAATAGTTGTCAGACCTTCAACCCAGCAGCAGATAAGCGACTCTGTATTTAATACCTGGTAAGCGCAATATTGTTAACCAGGCCTGTCTGACGGCGGAGTCGGATATTTTAGCGGTAAGAGCGTTATCCAGACAGCAAAACGGCTACCCTCACGGGTAGCCGTTTAAAAGCGGATAAGATAGCAGGCGATTAATACATCACTTTATGACCATACTGCTCAAGAATGCCCTTCACACGCTCCATGGTCTCTTTTTTAGGCGGCTTCACGCCATCCAGTTTATATTCTTCGCCCATTGCCACCCATTTATGTTTGCCCAGCTCATGATAGGGCAGCAGTTCGATTTTTTCGACATTCCCCATATCGCGGGTAAACTCACCCAGGCGATGCGCGGAATCATCGTCGTCAGACCAGCCGGGAACGACAACGTAACGGATCCAGACCTTCACATTTTTCTTTGATAAATACTGAGCGAATTCCAGCGTCCGGTGATTAGAGACACCGACCAGATTCTGGTGGATCTCATCATTCATCTGCTTGAGATCGAGCATCACCAGATCGGTAACGTCCAGCAGTTCATCAATCACTGGGTCATAACGGCGCACAAAGCCGTTGGTGTCGAGACAGGTGTGGATACCTTCTTTTTTACAGGCGCGAAACCAGTCGCGTACAAATTCTGCCTGCAAAATGGCCTCGCCGCCGGATGCCGTCACGCCGCCGCCAGAAGCATTCATAAAATGCCGATAGGTCACCACCTCTTTCATTAAGTCTTCAACGGTGATTTCTTTACCGCCATGCGTATCCCATGTGTCGCGGTTATGGCAATACAGGCAGCGCATCAGGCAGCCCTGGAAAAAGGTAATAAAGCGGATGCCTGGGCCATCAACGGTGCCACAGGACTCAAAGGAGTGAATGCGACCAATAACCGGCTTTTTATCAGCAGTTACTGCAACACTTTCATTTGTAATACAATCGGTTAAGTTACTCATATCGCTTCGGCTAGCTCTAAATAACATGGGGTTTATGGACACATTCCGGGCATGTTGAGCACCCTGGTAAGGGGGTTGCATCCTGTAAAAAAGCGGTACTGCGAGCGTAAATTTTGGACTACAGAATGTGTGGCTGTTCCAGAATGTGCTGCAATGGAGCTATTTTACCTCTATTCAGTATAAAATATACGGCAAATCTATGCTGCATAACTCGCACCGCCAGAAATTCTGGCTCATTCATCAGGTCGTAACGCCTCAACCGCAATACATACTGTAAGTGTATCATTCATAGCGCCCTGGTTTTGCTGTTTATGATCCGCCTCTTTTTTCGAATGGTTGGCGCCGTTTTGTTGTGGTCAGAACGAAAATAATTCTCAACATAATTCAGATGTGTCCAAAGAACGTTATGCCCGTCCAGTGCCTGGCGTCGCATTCAACGCGCAATCAGGTGTAAATCTGATGCCATTTCTAAACCCAGGCTGATTCAATCTCTTAAATAGAGTGTGGCTTTAATCAAAAAAATGAGAGCAACGGATTGGATTTTTCTTTCGCGGTAAATAATCAAGGGAGTTATTATGCCAGTTACGTTAAGTTTTGGTAATCGTCATAACTATGAAATTAATCATTCACGGCTAGCCCGTTTGATGAGTTCTGACAAAGAAGAAGCGCTATACATGGGGGTATGGGATAGATTTAAGGACTGCTTCAGAACACACAAAAAAAGAGAGGTGCTGGAGGTATTATATACACTCATCCATGGATGTGAACGTGAAAATCAAGCTGAACTTAATGTTGATACAGTCGGCATGGAGAAGATATATGCCTTTGCACAATTAAAACAATATGCTAATCCATCTCAACAAGACCGCTTTGTTATGCGTTTTGATATGAGTCAGACACAAGTTTCATTTGAGATTGATGGCAAGGTTATTGATAAATGTAATTTGCATCGTATCCTCAATGTTTCAGAAAACTGTATTTTTAAAGTGATGGAAGAAGATGAAGAAGAGTTGTTTTTTAAAGTATGTATTAAGTATGGAGAAAAAATTGCTTGCTATCCAGAATTATTAGAAAACTTTGCTTTTAAACTTAGGCAGGAAGTTAATGAAGATGATGAAATTAAGGATGAAGTTTATAAGCTTATGCGATCTGGAGAAGATCGAAAAATGGCATGTGTTGAATGGAATGGTACGCTTACTGAGGATGAGATGGATAAACTACGCTGTCTTCAAATGGGGTCTTTTGAGATTTCTACCCAATTTTGTAAAATAGGTTACTGGGAATTAGAGGGAGAAGTCCTGTTTGATATGTTTCATCCAACACTTATCTATCTGCTACATGGATATATGCCGTCATTGTCATGTGATTTTACAGAAGCTAACACCATGCTGTTTTCTGATGTATTAAATAAGGATTATGATGATTATCAAAATAATAAAAGAGAAATTGATGCTATTCTGAGAAGAATATATAGATCACATAATAACACTTTATTTATAAGTAAAAATTCTGGTTGTCGAAATATGCTTTTATAAAAATTAAAAAGGCCCCACTGACATGGAGCCTTTTTTGTACGCTTTTTATAGCGTAATTTCAGTCAAACCCATTACATGGTCTGCGTGAAGGTACGAGTAATAACGTCCTGCTGCTGTTCTTTCGTCAGGGAGTTAAAACGTACTGCGTAACCAGATACACGGATGGTCAGCTGCGGATATTTTTCCGGATGTTCCATCGCGTCCAGCAGCATTTCACGGTTCATGACGTTGACGTTCAGGTGCTGACCGCCTTCGATGGACGCTTCGTGGTGGAAGTAACCATCCATCAGACCTGCCAGGTTAGTCTTACGAACTTCGTCGTCTTTACCCAGTGCGTTCGGAACGATAGAGAAGGTATAAGAAATACCATCTTTCGCGTAAGCAAACGGCAGTTTAGCAACGGAGGTCAGAGAAGCGACAGCGCCTTTCTGGTCACGACCGTGCATCGGGTTAGCACCTGGTCCGAACGGCGCGCCAGCACGACGACCATCCGGGGTGTTACCAGTTTTCTTACCATACACAACGTTAGAAGTGATGGTCAGAACAGACTGCGTCGGGATAGCGCCACGGTAGGTGGTCAGTTTCTGAATTTTCTTCATGAAACGTTCTACCAGGTCAACCGCCATGTCATCTACACGAGCGTCGTTGTTACCAAACTGCGGGTATTCGCCTTCGATTTCGAAGTCGATAGCCAGACCATCTTCGTCACGAATCGGTTTAACTTTCGCATATTTGATGGCAGACAGGGAGTCAGCCGCAACGGACAGACCTGCGATACCACACGCCATGGTGCGGATAACGTCACGGTCGTGCAGCGCCATCAGAGAGGCTTCGTAGCTGTACTTGTCGTGCATGTAGTGGATAACGTTCAGCGCGGTGACATACTGTTTAGCCAGCCAGTCCATGAAGTGATCCATGCGATCCATCACTTCGTCGAAGTTCAGAACATCGCCTTTGATCGGTTCGGATTTCGGACCAACCTGCATTTTCAGTTTTTCATCAACGCCGCCGTTGATTGCATACAGCATGGTTTTCGCCAGGTTTGCACGCGCACCGAAGAACTGCATTTGTTTACCAACGATCATCGGGCTTACGCAGCATGCGATAGCGTAGTCATCGTTGTTGAAGTCCGGACGCATCAGGTCATCGTTCTCGTACTGCAGAGAAGAGGTGTCGATGGAGACTTTAGCGGCGAATTTCTTGAAGTTCAGCGGCAGTTTTTCAGACCACAGAACGGTGATGTTCGGCTCCGGAGACGGCCCCATGGTGTACAGGGTGTTCAGGAAGCGGAAGCTGTTTTTGGTGACCAGAGTACGGCCGTCAACGCCCATACCACCGATAGATTCGGTTGCCCAAATCGGGTCGCCGGAGAACAGTTCATCATATTCCGGAGTACGCAGGAAGCGAACCATACGCAGTTTCATGACCAGGTGGTCAATCATTTCCTGTGCGTCTTGCTCGGTGATTTTGCCTGCTTTCAGGTCACGTTCGATGTACGCATCCAGGAAGGTGGATACACGACCGAAGGACATTGCTGCGCCGTTCTGAGATTTAACCGCAGCCAGGTAACCGAAGTAAGTCCACTGGATTGCTTCCTGAGCGTTAGTCGCCGGGCCAGAGATATCGCAGCCGTATTTAGCTGCCATTTCTTTGATCTGACCCAGAGCGCGGTGCTGTTCAGCGATTTCTTCACGCAGACGGATAGTCGCTTCCAGATTTACGCCGTTTTCCAGATCGGATTGCAGAGACGTAAACTGCGCGAATTTGTCTTTCATCAGGTAGTCGATACCGTACAGCGCTACGCGACGGTAGTCACCGATGATACGGCCACGGCCATACGCATCCGGCAGACCGGTCAGAACGCCAGATTTACGGCAACGCAGGATGTCCGGAGTATAAACGTCGAATACGCCCTGGTTGTGGGTCTTACGGTATTCGGTGAAGATTTTTTTGAGCATTGGGTCCAGCTCGCGATTGTACGCTTTGCAGGAACCTTCAACCATTTTGATACCGCCGAACGGGATAATCGCACGCTTCAGCGGAGCTTCAGTCTGCAGACCAACAATTTTCTCAAGCGCTTTGTTGATGTAGCCAGCGTCGTGAGAAGTGATGGTGGAAGCAACGGAGGTGTCAAAGTCAACAGGCGCGTGAGTGCGGTTTTCCTGTTTAACGCCTTCCATTACGCTGTCCCACAGCTTGGTGGTCGCGTCAGTAGCGCCAGCCAGGAAGGACTCGTCACCCTCATACGGAGTGTAGTTTTTCTGAATGAAGTCACGGACGTTTACTTCATTCTGCCAGTCACCTTTGGTAAAACCTTCCCAGGCTGTGGCTAACTTTTCATTAAGCTCGGACATGTAACACCTACCTTCTTAAGTGGATTTTTTATTTACTGCGTGTAATGGGCATCAACAGATTAATGATGCTCGTTACCACGCAGGTAAATGACCCAGTATGTCAACCCGACCAACAAACCGCCGCCGATAATATTACCGATCGTGACCGGAATCAGGTTATCAGTGATGAAGCTCATCACGGTCAGGTGAGAAAAACTTTCCGGAGACGAACCGACTGCGGTCCAAAACTCCGGTGTAGCGAAATCGCGTATTACAATACCCATAGGAATCATAAACATGTTTGCGATACTGTGCTCAAAACCGCTGGCGACAAACATGGCGACGGGCAGTACCATGATGAACGCTTTGTCCATCAGGCTACGACCTGAATAGCTCATCCACACGGCCAGACAAACCATCAGGTTCGCCAGAATACCGAGGCAGACAGCTTCAATAAAAGTGTGGTGCATTTTGTGGTCGGCGGTTTGCAGGACGTTAAGTCCCCATTGACCGTTGGCAGTCATATACTCGCCGGAAAGCCACATCAGTAACACGAAAAGCAGAGCGCCAATCAGGTTACCAAAATAGACGTTTAACCAGTTTTTAGCCAGTTGCCCCCAGGTGATGCGACCGCTAGCTTTAGCTACAACGATCAGAACAGTAGAGGTGAAAAGATCAGCGCCGCAAATAACACAGAGAATCAGTCCCAAAGAGAAACAGATACCCCCGATAAGTTTCGCCATGCCATAAGGCATCGCGCCAGTACCGGTTGTCGCAGTAATATAAAAAACAAAGGCAATTGAAATGAATACGCCGGCGGTAATCGCCAGATAGAAAGTCTTAAGCGGATGTTTCGTTGCTTTATAGACGCCTGCTTCTTCAGCCACTTTGGCCATTGCTGCAGGGAGTAAAAGGTCAAAAGGGTTGTCAGCTTTCACACTAACTCTCTCTTTATTAAGTCGGCGACGAGATACTAACAAAGCATTATAGATGAGAATTTGATATAGATCATATCTCGCCTGGCTTATAGGCCCGTAAGTCGCATGGCTTTTATGCAATTACGGTGTAACTTTTTGATTATCCTAATAAAAATAAATTTTAAAAATTATAAATAGAGTTGAATTTTTTCCTGACTCCTCCTGCTGCACGGTTAATTAATATGGAGTAATCAACAAATAAAGTAACATCACTATGTCAATTAATTTAATATCAACAACCAATATTTAACCTTGTTATTACATTTTTCGCCGTTTAGTGAAAATAAATAAAACGGGGCCGCAAAGGCGCCCCGTAATATAACGCAGCCGAGAGGGTAAACCTACCCTAAGTCACTCATATGGCCTTATTTTGACCAGTATGCCGCTTTCGCGCGCTGTAATTTATCATACGCTTTTAACAAGGACTGATGCGCCGGGAACGCTCGTAGATCGTGGTCGACAGCTGGTAGCCCGTAAAAAGCCGCTTCACCGCTAAGCGCAGCGCTGGCGGCTTCTACAGCCTCCGCGCCATACATTTTTATAAAAGCATTGAGATATTGCAGCGGCTGACGCGCATCCTCTTGCGACAGGAGCAGCAGCGTTTGCAGGCAACGGTAATAGTTTGCGCGTGCCGGACTAAAGACCGACGAATTGAACTCCATCGTCCATTCTGTCCAGATTAGCGCCTGCTCCAAATCGCCGCCCGCTAACGCTAGCATTGCTTTTAATTCGCCGACGCGCAGTGTATACCAACCATTGTCCGCTCCGGTCGCCAGACCCAACAGTTCACGCACGCGGGTGAAATCGTCAAAACCTTCTTCATCCAATTGTTCAATCAGATTGAGATAGTCTTCTTTATTCCAGGCGCTACCGGGCAGCGAAAGCAGAATCTCACGAAGATGGCTACCCATATTGTTGTTGGCCAGCCACAGATCTTCGGCAGGATAAATATCAGACATTCCCGGTACGATAATACGACAGGCGTATACGCCGAGATGCTCGTAATCGGCAATGTAAACTTCTTTATCTTCAGCAGCAAAGATGGCCATCAGCGTGGCGAATTCTTCTTCGGTAGTGCCGGAAAAACTCCAGTCCGTGAACGGGTAATCGGCGTCCTGTTTGAACAGATCCCAGGAAATCAGGCCGCTGGAGTCGATGAAGTGGGTCTCCAGATTAGTGTGCTCCGCGACTTCTTCATCATCGAACGTTGGCGGGGTGAAGACATCAAGATCTTTCAGACCGCGTCCCTGGAGTAGTTCGGTCACTGTACGTTCCAGCGCAACGCCAAAGTCAGGATGGGCGCCAAAAGAAGCAAAGCAGGTACCGTTAGCCGGGTTGAACAGCACGACGCAGATAACCGGATACTTACCGCCCAGCGAGCCGTCATAGGCGAAAATCGGGAAACCCTCGGCTTCCAGCGTGGCGATTGACTCCATTACCGCCGGATAACGCGCCATCACCTCTGCGGGAATCTCCGGCAGACTGATACTTTCTGCAATGATGCGATTTTTCACATAGCGCTCGAAGACTTCCGACAGTCCCTGAACGCGGGCTTCATTACGCGTATTGCCAGCGGACATTCCGTTAGAGACGTACAGGTTGCCGATGATATTCATCGGAATATACACGGTCTGGTTATCGGACTGACGAGTAAATGGCAGGCCGCAGACGCCGCGTTCTTCATTGCCGGACTGAAGATCAATTAACTGGCTTCCGGTGAGTTCATTTTCCGGATCGTAAAACGCGCGCAGACGGGCATCAAGCAAGCCTTCCGGTACGTCGTCATTTTCAGTCAGCGGGAACCACTTTTCATTCGGATAATGCACGAATGGCCCGTTGGCGACCGTTTCGCCAAGCCAGAAATCAGCAAAAAAGTAGTTGGTTGACAGACGCTCGAAGTATTCGCCCAGCGCCGAGGCCAGCGCCGCTTTTTTGGTCGCGCCTTTTCCATTGGTAAAGCATAACGCGCACTCTTTATCGCGAATATGCACTGACCAGACGTTTGGCACCGGGTTCAGCCAGGAGGCCTCTTCGATGTGAAAGCCGAGGTCGAGTAACTTTTGCTGGAAGCGGGCGATGGAGTCTTCCAACGCGGCGTCTTTGCCGGGAATAAATGTTTGCGTCATGAAAATCACTTTTGTCGTACGGAAAGCGCGCAATGATACGGGTTTTATGTGACGAGCGCTATCTCGCCGGGACATCGGCGGAAATAAAAGTATTGGCTATGCTTTTACACTGGAATTCACAGGAAGAGCATAAAAAATGAAAGCATTTGATTTGCAACGAATGGCGCTGGATAACGTGCCGGTAGCGTTTTTGGGGGAAGTGGCGCTGCGTAGCTTTTACACCTTTGTTCTGGTGTTTCTTTTCTTAAAGGTGACAGGACGACGCGGCGTACGACAAATGTCGCTTTTTGAAGTGCTGATCATTTTGACATTGGGGTCGGCGGCAGGCGACGTCGCGTTTTATGATGACGTTCCGATGCTCCCTGTTCTGGTGGTATTCATCACCCTGGCGCTGCTCTATCGCCTGGTCATGTGGCTGATGGCGCATAGTGAAAAGTTGGAAGATCTGCTGGAAGGCAAGTCGGTAGTCATTGTTGAAGACGGCGAACTGGCGTGGGAAAAACTGCAGCGCTCGAACATGACGGAGTTTGAGTTTTTTATGGAGCTTCGCTTGAATGGCGTTGAGCAACTGGGGCAGGTCAGACTGGCTATCCTGGAGACAAACGGACAAATCAGCGTCTATTTCTTTGAAAATAAAGACGTTAAGCCGGGGTTAAGCATTCTTCCTGAGCACTGTACGCCACGCTTTATCGTGGTGCCGGAGGCTGGCGACTATGCCTGCGTACGTTGCAGTGAAGTGATACGCATGAACGTCGGGGAAAAGCAATTATGTCCGCGCTGCGCAAATCCAGAATGGACGAAGGCAAGCCGGGCTAAACGCGTTGTTTAACAGCGAAAATATCGGATTTATACGGTTAATCCGGAAGATTCTGTTGTGTGACGCATGCCGCATTTTCTCCTCGCATTGTTTTACCCATTGCGGCGCGTGTCACTGAATGATAAAACCGATATTCACATGAATAACGTTTGCCTGATGTCTGTCAGGCAGGAAACAATGCAGCGTGGTGAGGGGAAATGGCTCAGGTCTTTAATTTTAGTTCAGGTCCGGCGATGCTACCGGCGGAAGTACTTAAACTGGCGCAACAGGAACTGCGTGACTGGCACGGTCTTGGTACGTCGGTAATGGAAATTAGCCATCGAGGCAAAGAGTTTATCCAGGTCGCTGAAGAAGCGGAGCAGGATTTTCGCGATCTCCTTAATATCCCCTCCAACTATAAAGTTTTATTTTGTCACGGCGGCGGTCGCGGGCAGTTTGCTGGCGTGCCGCTCAATCTGCTGGGCGATAAAACCACGGCGGATTATGTCGATGCTGGTTACTGGGCGGCGAGCGCCATTAAAGAAGCCAAAAAATATTGTGCGCCGCAGATTATCGACGCCAAAATCACCGTTGACGGCAAACGTGCCGTAAAACCGATGCGCGAGTGGCAGCTTTCCGATAACGCCGCTTATTTACACTATTGCCCGAATGAGACCATTGACGGCATCGCCATTGATGAAACGCCGGATTTTGGCCCGGAGGTGATCGTCACGGCGGACTTTTCTTCTACCATCCTGTCTGCGCCGCTGGACGTCTCTCGCTATGGCGTAATTTATGCTGGCGCGCAGAAGAATATCGGTCCGGCAGGACTGACGCTGGTTATCGTCCGGGAGGATTTGTTAGGCAAGGCGCATGAGAGTTGCCCGTCCATCCTCGACTACACCGTCCTGAATGATAACGACTCGATGTTTAATACGCCGCCGACTTTCGCCTGGTATCTTTCCGGCCTGGTGTTCAAATGGTTGAAAGCGCAGGGCGGCGTGGCGGCGATGCACAAAATCAATCAGCAAAAAGCGGAGTTGCTGTACGGTGTGATTGATAACAGCGATTTCTACCGTAACGATGTCGCACAGGCCAACCGTTCGCGGATGAACGTTCCGTTCCAGTTAGCGGACAATGCGCTGGACAAGGTCTTTCTGGAAGAGTCTTTCGCCGCCGGTCTGCACGCCTTAAAAGGGCACCGTGTTGTTGGCGGTATGCGCGCCTCTATCTATAACGCCATGCCGATTGAAGGGGTGAAAGCGCTGACCGATTTCATGATCGATTTTGAGCGTCGCCACGGCTAATACGTTTCTTTTTTCATCCCCACGGCCAGTCTGTGGGGTTTTTATTTCTGTTTTTTGAGAGTTGAGTTTCATGGAATCCCTGACGTTACAACCCATCGCGCGGGTCGATGGCGCCATTAATTTACCTGGCTCCAAAAGTGTTTCAAACCGTGCTTTGCTCCTGGCGGCTTTAGCTTGTGGTAAAACCGTTCTGACGAATCTGCTGGATAGCGATGACGTCCGCCATATGCTCAATGCCCTGAGCGCGTTGGGGATCAATTACACCCTTTCTGCCGATCGCACCCGCTGTGATATCACGGGTAATGGCGGCGCATTACGTGCGCCAGGCGATCTGGAACTGTTTCTCGGTAATGCCGGAACCGCTATGCGTCCGTTAGCGGCAGCGCTATGTCTGGGGCAAAATGAGATAGTGTTAACCGGCGAACCGCGTATGAAAGAGCGTCCGATAGGCCATCTGGTCGATTCGCTGCGTCAGGGCGGGGCGAATATTGATTACCTGGAGCAGGAAAACTATCCGCCTCTGCGTCTGCGCGGCGGTTTTACCGGCGGCAACATTGAGGTTGATGGTAGCGTTTCCAGCCAGTTCCTGACCGCTCTGCTGATGACGGCGCCGCTGGCCCCTAAAGACACAATTATTCGCGTTAAAGGCGAACTGGTATCAAAACCTTACATCGATATCACGCTAAATTTAATGAAAACCTTTGGCGTGGAGATAGCGAACCACCACTACCAACAATTTGTCGTGAAGGGCGGTCAACAGTATCACTCTCCAGGTCGCTATCTGGTCGAGGGCGATGCCTCGTCAGCGTCCTATTTTCTCGCCGCCGGGGCGATAAAAGGCGGCACGGTAAAAGTGACCGGGATTGGCCGCAAAAGTATGCAGGGCGATATTCGTTTTGCCGATGTGCTGGAGAAAATGGGCGCGACCATTACCTGGGGCGATGATTTTATTGCCTGCACGCGCGGCGAATTGCACGCCATAGATATGGATATGAACCATATTCCGGATGCGGCGATGACGATTGCCACCACGGCGCTGTTTGCGAAAGGAACCACGACGTTGCGCAATATTTATAACTGGCGAGTGAAAGAAACCGATCGCCTGTTCGCGATGGCGACCGAGCTACGTAAAGTGGGCGCTGAAGTCGAAGAAGGGCACGACTATATTCGTATCACGCCGCCGGCGAAGCTCCAACACGCGGATATTGGCACGTACAACGACCACCGTATGGCGATGTGCTTCTCACTGGTCGCACTGTCCGATACGCCAGTCACGATCCTGGATCCGAAATGTACCGCAAAAACGTTCCCTGATTATTTCGAACAACTGGCGCGGATGAGTACGCCTGCCTAATCCTTCTGTTGCGCCAGTCGACAGGCTGGCGCATCGAGGTCCGCATTCGCACTATTTTTACAATTATGACTAATGCTAATTTGTTGATGATTTAACACATTGATTTATGTGTTTTTTATAATAGTTATCAACGGAAGATTAGTATGAAAAATAAATCATTATTACTGGCGGTGGCGATTTCCGCTACGCTACTGGCAGGATGTAAAAATGGCGTGAATGGCAATTTAATCGCCAGTTCCGGCATGTCAGCCTACAAAGCCGCCACACTGTCCGATGCGGATGTTAAGGCATTATCTAATAATGCCTGTAAACAAATGGACAGCGAGAATCAACTGGCAGGTTCGAAAAGCAAATACACCAAACGTCTGAGCAAAATCGCCAAAGCGCTGGGTAACAACATTGACGGTACGCCGGTTAGCTATAAAGTCTATATGACCAGCGATATCAACGCATGGGCGATGGCGAACGGGTGCGTTCGCGTATACTCCGGCCTGATGGATCTGATGACCGATAATGAAATTGAAGGCGTACTGGGCCATGAACTGGGCCATGTCTCTTTAGGGCACTCCCGCAAGGCAATGCAGACCGCCTATGCCACGCTGGCGGCTCGCGATGCGATTTCCGCCACCAGCGGTGTCGCAGCGCAGTTTTCCCAGTCTCAATTGGGCGATCTGGCGGAAGGCGTCATCAATTCGGCGTTTTCTCGCAGTCAGGAGTCGGATGCGGATGATTTCTCTTACGATCTGCTGAAAAAACGTGGGATTAACACCCAGGGCTTAGTCACGGCATTCGATAAATTCGCCACAATGGACGCAGGTCATGCAAAATCATTGATGGACTCCCACCCGGCTTCAGCCGATCGCGCGCAGCATATGCGCGACAGAATTGCCGAAGATAAAAAGTAAATCATTGTCATCTTTCGGGCTGGTTTCTCGCCGGCCCGCTATAATTGCGCAATTATTCCGCATCTGATTACAGACAAAACTGGTTTTTGCACGCAACGTTAACGGTCGCGAGCGTTGGCGCGTATAATGCGCGGCGTTTACGTTAACAGTACGCCTGTTTAAGGAGATAAAGATGACGGCAATTGCCCCGGTAATAACCATTGATGGCCCAAGCGGTGCAGGTAAAGGCACCTTGTGCAAAGCAATGGCGGAAGCATTGCAATGGCATCTGCTGGATTCCGGCGCGATATACCGCGTACTGGCGCTGGCGGCATTGCATCACCATGTCGATCTCGCCTCTGAAGATGCGCTGGTGCCGCTGGCGTCCCATCTGGACGTGCGTTTCGTCTCAACGGACGGCAACCTGGAAGTTATCCTGGAAGGCGAGGACGTTAGCGGCGAAATCCGTACGCAGGAAGTCGCGAACGCGGCATCCCAGGTGGCGGCATTCCCACGCGTGCGTGAAGCGCTTCTTCGCCGCCAACGTGCATTCCGCGAAGCGCCTGGTTTAATCGCCGATGGACGCGATATGGGGACCGTGGTCTTCCCGGATGCGCCGGTAAAAATTTTCCTTGACGCCTCCTCGGAGGAACGTGCGCATCGACGTATGCTACAGTTGCAGGAGAATGGCTTTAGTGTTAACTTTGAACGCCTTTTGGCCGAGATCAAGGAACGCGACGATCGCGATCGTAATCGCGCTGTAGCGCCGTTAGTTCCTGCTGCTGATGCATTAGTTTTGGATTCTACCCGATTAAGCATTGAGCAAGTGATTGAAAAAGCGTTACAATATGCGCGCCAAAAATTGGCTCTCGCTTAAATGCGACCGAATTTGTAGTACCCCCGTTGCAAAGGATTGACAGCGGGTATGTTAAACAACCCCATCCGGCACGGAGCCAGGTGGACGTTAAATATGAAACCTGAAGATTAAACATGACTGAATCTTTTGCTCAACTCTTTGAAGAATCCTTAAAAGAAATCGAAACCCGCCCGGGTTCCATCGTTCGTGGTGTTGTTGTTGCTATCGACAAAGACGTAGTACTGGTTGACGCCGGTCTGAAATCTGAGTCTGCCATTCCGGCTGAGCAGTTCAAAAACGCCCAGGGCGAACTGGAAATCCAGGTTGGTGACGAAGTTGACGTTGCTCTGGATGCAGTAGAAGACGGCTTCGGTGAAACTCTGCTCTCTCGTGAGAAAGCTAAACGTCACGAAGCATGGATTACGCTGGAAAAAGCTTACGAAGATGCTGAAACTGTTACCGGTGTTATCAACGGCAAAGTTAAGGGTGGCTTCACTGTTGAGCTGAACGGTATTCGCGCGTTCCTGCCAGGTTCTCTGGTAGACGTTCGTCCGGTGCGTGACACTCTGCACCTGGAAGGCAAAGAGCTTGAATTCAAAGTAATCAAGCTGGACCAGAAACGTAACAACGTTGTGGTTTCTCGTCGTGCCGTTATCGAATCCGAAAACAGCGCAGAACGCGATCAGCTGCTGGAAAACCTGCAGGAAGGCATGGAAGTTAAAGGTATCGTTAAGAACCTCACTGACTACGGTGCATTCGTTGATCTGGGCGGCGTTGACGGCCTGCTGCACATCACTGATATGGCCTGGAAACGCGTTAAGCATCCGAGCGAAATCGTGAACGTTGGCGACGAAATCAACGTGAAAGTGCTGAAATTCGACCGCGAGCGTACCCGTGTATCCCTGGGCCTGAAACAGCTGGGCGAAGATCCGTGGGTAGCTATCGCTAAACGTTATCCGGAAGGTACCAAACTGACCGGTCGCGTGACCAACCTGACCGACTACGGCTGCTTCGTTGAAATCGAAGAAGGCGTTGAAGGCCTGGTTCACGTTTCCGAAATGGACTGGACCAACAAAAACATCCACCCGTCCAAAGTGGTTAACGTTGGCGACGTAGTGGAAGTGATGGTTCTGGATATCGACGAAGAACGTCGTCGCATCTCCCTGGGTCTGAAGCAGTGCAAATCTAACCCGTGGCAGCAGTTCGCAGAGACCCACAACAAGGGCGATCGCGTTGAAGGTAAAATCAAGTCTATCACTGACTTCGGTATCTTCATCGGCCTGGACGGCGGCATCGACGGCCTGGTTCACCTGTCTGACATCTCCTGGAACGTTGCAGGCGAAGAAGCAGTTCGTGAATACAAAAAAGGCGACGAAATCGCTGCAGTTGTTCTGCAGGTTGACGCAGAACGTGAACGTATCTCCCTGGGCGTTAAACAGCTCGCAGAAGATCCGTTCAACAACTGGGTTGCTCTGAACAAGAAAGGCGCTATCGTAACCGGTAAAGTCACTGCAGTTGACGCGAAAGGCGCAACCGTAGAACTGGCTGACGGCGTTGAAGGTTACCTGCGTGCTTCTGAAGCATCCCGTGACCGCGTTGAAGATGCGACTCTGGTTCTGAGCGTTGGCGACGACGTTGAAGCTAAATTCACCGGCGTTGATCGTAAAAACCGCGCAATCAGCCTGTCTGTTCGTGCGAAAGACGAAGCTGACGAGAAAGATGCCATCGCAACTGTTAACAAACAGGAAGATGCAAACTTCTCTAACAACGCAATGGCTGAAGCATTCAAAGCAGCTAAAGGCGAGTAATCCTCTGAAACTTCGGGCCTTTTAGTCCGAAGTATAACGAGATTACTTGACAGATTGCAGGTTTCGGCCTGTAATCAAGCACTAAGGGCGGCTACGGCCGCCCTTAATCAATCTCACGGCTGCAGCCAATTTGCCTTTAAGGAACCGGAGGAATCATGACCAAGTCAGAATTGATTGAAAGACTTGCAACCCAGCAATCTCACATTCCCGCTAAGGCGGTTGAAGACGCGGTAAAAGAGATGCTGGAGCATATGGCCTCGACTCTTGCGCAGGGCGAGCGTATTGAAATCCGCGGTTTCGGCAGTTTTTCTTTGCATTACCGCGCGCCTCGTACCGGACGTAACCCCAAGACCGGCGATAAAGTGGAACTGGAAGGAAAATACGTTCCTCACTTTAAACCGGGTAAAGAACTGCGCGATCGCGCCAATATTTACGGTTAAGTTTTAACGCAAAACTTGAACCCGAAAAAAGCACCGTCAGGGTGCTTTTTTCATTTATACACCGTCAGGTGCAAACGCTATTCGACCGAAAACTGGAAAACGTTTCGCATTTTTTGCTGCGTCTTACATTTATCAGGTAAAAAACCTGGAATCCGCGCCGTATAGCACAAAATCCCCTCCAGACAATGGCGTCCTGAACCTGCACACTTTCCCGCACAGGGAGGTGTCTATGAAGATAACGACGGTCAGCGTATGCGTAGTATGCGGCATACTTCCGCTCATGATATTGCCAGTATTACCTGACACGTGGATTCTCGCGGTGCTGTTTTGTCTGGCATGTTTGCTTTGCCTCATACCCCATAACTATGCGCGCTACGCGGCATTAACCTTGCTCTTTTTCATGTGGGGGATATTTGCCGCCAGGCAGGCCATCTGGGCGGGAAACGTCCTGCCCGCCGCGACGCAGGAGGCGACAGTCGTCATTACTGCCACCGATCATATGACCACTCATTATGGGCGAATCACCCATTTGCGCGGAAAGCCGCTCTTTCCTGCTGTAGGGATTGTCCTGCATGGCCAGTACTTACCCACGGAAGTGTGTGCCGGGCAACAGTGGGCGATGACGCTGAAGGTCAGAGCGGTACACGGACAGCTTAACGAAGGCGGTTTTGATAGCCAACGTTACGCGCTGGCGCAGCACCAACCATTGACCGGGCGTTTTCTACAGGCTAAAGCGATTAACCCTGAGTGTAGCTTGCGTGGGCGCTATCTTGCTTCGCTTCGCGCTACGCTTGCGCCTTATCCGTGGCAACAGGTTATTCTGGCGTTGGGAATGGGGGAGCGGGGAGAGGTGTCGCAGGAGGTGAAGGCCGTTATGCGCGATACGGGGACTGCCCATTTGATGGCGATTTCCGGCCTGCATATCGCTTTTGCCGCGTTATTGGCTGCCGGATTAATCCGTGGCGGACAATTCTTTTTGCCGGTCAGATGGATTCGTTGGCAGACGCCATTGCTGGGCGGCATTCTTTGCGCGATATGTTATGCCTGGCTTACCGGCTTACAACCGCCTGCGCTGCGCACGGTGGCGGCACTGAGCGTCTGGGGAGGATTAAAATTAAGCGGACGACAGTGGAGCGGCTGGCAAGTCTGGTGTTGCTGTCTGGCCGCGATTATTTTCGCCGATCCTGTGGCGGTTATATCACAAAGTCTTTGGCTGTCAGCATTTGCGGTTGCCGGCCTGTTATTCTGGTATCAGTGGTTTCCTGTGCCAAACGGAAATTTTCCACGAGGCTTACGCTGGTTGCTTAACCTGCTTCACCTACAGGCAGGCATTACACTTCTGCTTTTGCCTCTCCAGGTGGCGCTTTTTCATGGCATAAGCGTTACCGCAATGCTGGCGAATCTTTTTGCCGTACCCTGGGTCACATTTGTGACGGTTCCGCTCATCCTGGCGGGAATGATTCTGCATTTAACCGGGCCGTTTTTTCTTGAAGAGTGGGTATGGTACCTGACCGATCGCGCGTTAGCCGCGCTATTTTACCTGTTGAATGCTTTACCGCAGGGCTGGGTGAATATTGATAACCGTTGGCAGTGGCTGACGTTTTGGCCCTGGCTAACGCTTATCGCGTGGCGATTAAACGTCTGGCGTACCTGGCCGGCGGTCTGTTTATGCGGGTTATTGTTAATGAGCTGGCCACTCTGGCGGCCGATAAACGCCAGCGGATGGCAGGTGCATATGCTGGATGTCGGTCAGGGGCTGGCGATAGCGATCGTCAGGGGCGATAAAGTAATACTCTACGATACCGGTCGGGCATGGCCGGAGGGCGACAGCGGGCAACAGGTTATTATTCCCTGGTTGCGCTGGCATAATCTGACGCCGGAGGGCGTTATTTTGAGTCATGAGCATCTGGATCATCGGGGCGGGCTGCGTTCGCTACAGCGGATCTGGCCGTCAATGTGGATTCGCAGCCCGTTAGGCTGGCAGGGACATTTGCCCTGTTTTCGCGGCGAGCAGTGGCAATGGCAGGGGCTAACGTTTCAGGCGCACTGGCCGTTACGCGAAAGTGCCGATCGAGGAAATAACCGCTCCTGTGTGGTCAAAGTGGATGACGGTGTACATAGCATCCTGCTCACGGGCGATATTGAAGCGGGCGCTGAACAAAAAATGCTAAGTCGTTACTGGCGACATCTTGCGGCGACGTTTATCCAGGTGCCGCATCATGGTAGTAATACGTCGTCGTCGTTACCATTTATTCAGCGCGTACATGGTGAAGCGGCGCTGGCGTCCGCATCGCGCTATAACGCATGGCGGCTGCCGTCCCGCAAGGTAAAACAGCGCTACCGACAACAGGCGTATCAGTGGTTTGATACACCCCACCAGGGGCAAATTTCGCTGCGGTTTTCTCCGCAGGGCTGGCGCATACAAGGCTTGCGGGATCAAATTTTACCTCGCTGGTATCATCAGTGGTTTGGCGTGTCCGAGGATAACGGGTAGAATATGCGGCTATTTCAACAAATGCTGGTTTTTTGAATGCATAACGATAAAGATCTCTCTACGTGGCAGACCTTCCGCCGACTGTGGCCAACCATAGCGCCTTTTAAAGCAGGTCTGATCGTGGCGGGCATAGCGTTAATTCTCAACGCAGCCAGCGATACCTTCATGCTATCGCTCCTCAAGCCATTACTGGATGATGGTTTCGGTAAAACGGATCGCTCAGTGTTGCTGTGGATGCCGCTGGTGGTTATTGGGCTGATGATATTACGAGGCATCACTAGCTATATCTCCAGCTACTGTATTTCATGGGTGTCAGGCAAAGTGGTAATGACCATGCGCCGTCGCCTGTTTGGCCATATGATGGGAATGCCCGTCGCCTTCTTTGATAAACAGTCTACCGGTACGCTGCTGTCGCGTATTACATACGATTCAGAACAGGTTGCCTCTTCTTCATCTGGCGCGCTAATTACCGTGGTGCGTGAAGGGGCATCGATCATCGGATTGTTTATCATGATGTTCTATTACAGCTGGCAGCTGTCGATCATCCTGGTTGTTCTGGCGCCGATTGTGTCGATTGCGATTCGCGTTGTCTCAAAGCGGTTCCGCAGCATCAGTAAAAATATGCAGAACACGATGGGACAAGTGACTACCAGCGCTGAACAAATGCTGAAAGGACACAAAGAGGTACTGATTTTTGGCGGTCAGGAAGTCGAAACTAAACGCTTTGATAAAGTCAGCAATAAGATGCGACTGCAAGGCATGAAAATGGTCTCTGCCTCGTCAATTTCTGATCCTATCATTCAGCTCATTGCCTCGCTGGCGCTGGCGTTTGTTCTCTATGCTGCGAGCTTCCCAAGCGTAATGGATAGCCTGACGGCAGGGACCATCACCGTGGTGTTCTCCTCCATGATCGCGCTGATGCGTCCATTAAAATCGCTGACAAACGTTAACGCGCAGTTCCAGCGTGGGATGGCGGCTTGTCAGACGTTGTTTGCGATTCTGGACAGCGAACAGGAGAAAGATGAAGGTAAACGTGTCATTGACCGCGCGACCGGCGATCTCGAATTCCGCAATGTGACGTTTACTTACCCGGGCCGTGAAGTGCCGGCATTGCGTAACATCAATTTGAAAATTCCTGCCGGGAAAACCGTGGCGCTGGTGGGGCGTTCCGGATCGGGTAAATCAACTATCGCCAGCCTGATCACCCGTTTCTACGATATTGATGAAGGACACATCCTGATGGATGGTCACGATCTACGCGAATACACTCTGGCCTCGCTACGTAATCAGGTGGCGCTGGTTTCGCAAAACGTGCATCTGTTTAACGACACGGTCGCTAATAACATTGCTTATGCCCGGACGGAAGAATACAGCCGCGAGCAGATTGAAGAGGCGGCGCGCATGGCCTATGCCATGGACTTTATCAACAAGATGGATAATGGCCTGGATACCATCATCGGCGAAAACGGCGTACTGCTTTCCGGCGGTCAACGCCAGCGTATCGCGATTGCCCGCGCCTTACTGCGCGACAGCCCGATTCTGATCCTTGATGAAGCTACGTCTGCGCTGGATACCGAGTCTGAACGTGCGATTCAGGCCGCGTTGGATGAGCTGCAGAAAAACCGTACCTCTCTGGTGATTGCGCATCGTCTCTCCACCATCGAACAGGCGGATGAGATCGTTGTGGTCGAAGACGGCATTATCGTTGAGCGCGGCACTCATAGCGAGCTGCTGGCGCAACACGGCGTTTACGCCCAGCTACATAAGATGCAATTTGGCCAATGATTGCGCGTATCTGGTCTGGTGAATCCCCGCTATGGCGGTTACTGCTGCCGCTCTCCTGGCTGTATGGCCTGGTGAGCGGGGCGATTCGTCTGAGCTATAAGCTTGGTTTTAAACGCGCCTGGCGAGCGCCGGTACCGGTGGTTGTGGTAGGGAATCTTACGGCTGGCGGTAACGGTAAAACACCCGTAGTCATTTGGCTGGTGGAAAAGCTGCAACAGCGTGGCGTGCGCGTGGGGGTCGTTTCCCGCGGCTACGGCGGGAAAGCTGCCGCTTATCCGCTGCTCCTGACGCCGGAGACGACAACCGCAGAAGCGGGAGATGAACCGGTATTGATTTATCAACGGACCGGCGCGCCTGTCGCGGTGGCGCCTGAACGCGCCGCGGCGGTGAAAGCGATTCTGGCGGCGCATAATGTGCAGATTATTATCACCGACGATGGGTTGCAGCATTACCGACTAGCGCGAGATATTGAAATTGTGGTGATTGACGGCGTGCGCCGTTTTGGCAACGGCTGGTGGCTTCCTGCCGGCCCTATGCGCGAACGCGCCAGTCGCCTGAAAACCGTGGATGCCGCTATCGTGAATGGCGGCGTCGCCCGGGCGGGCGAAATACCCATGCAGCTAACGCCTGGACTGGCGGTGAACTTACGTACGGGAGCGCGTTGCGATGTGGCGCAACTGAGCAATATTGTGGCGATGGCGGGCATCGGTCATCCGCCGCGCTTTTTCGCGACTCTGGAAGCCTGTGGCGCGCATCCGCAAAAGTGTGTCCCGCTGGCCGATCATCAAACGCTCGCCCCTGCTGACGTTCAGGCGTTGGTCGGTGAAGGGCAGACCCTGGTAATGACGGAAAAAGACGCGGTGAAATGCCGTGCTTTTGCCGAAGGTAACTGGTGGTTCTTACCGGTTGATGCGCGTTTGTCCGGTGAGCAGCCTGATAAGTTGCTTGAACATATCACCTCGCTGGTTCGCTAGCGTACCCCAATGCTGCGGCAGTGATGAATTTATGGAGTCATGAATGTCATTGCCGTACCTTTCTCTTTCCCAGGCCCGTTGTCTTCACCTTGCTGCGCAGGGGCTATTGAAAAAGCCGCGCCGTAACGCGATGCCTGGCGATGTTCTTGCCGCCATCTCACGCATGGCGTTGTTGCAAATTGATACCATCAATGTTGTCGCACGTAGCCCCTATCTGGTGCTGTTTAGCCGTCTCGGTTCGTACCCGCAGGCCTGGCTGGATGAGGCGCTGCGACGCGGCGAGTTAATGGAATACTGGGCGCATGAGGCCTGTTTCTTACCACGCCGCGACTTTAAACTTATCCGCCATCGTATGCTGTCGCCGGAAAAGATGGGCTGGAAATATCGCGCGGCATGGATGCATGAACACGCGGAAGAAATAGAACAGCTGGTTCGGCATATTCAGGAGCACGGTCCGGTGCGTTCTGCCGATTTTGAACATGCGCGGAAAGGCGTCAGCGGCTGGTGGGAATGGAAACCGCATAAACGCCACCTTGAGGGTTTATTTACCGCCGGAAAAGTCATGGTTGTTGAGCGGCGTAATTTTCAACGTGTCTATGATTTAACGCCCCGTGTGATGCCGCACTGGGATGATGAACGCGATGGACTGTCACAGTCGCAGGCGGAAAGCCTGATGCTGGATAATAGCGCGCGCAGTCTGGGGATTTTCCGTGAACAGTGGCTGGCGGATTACTACCGCCTGAAACGTCCTGACCTGAAGGGATGGCGGGAGAGCCGGGCGGAACAGCAGCAGATTATTCCGGTCGAGGTGGAAACGTTGGGGCGGATGTGGCTTCATGCCGATCTTCTTTCGCAGCTGGAACCGGCGCTAAATAACGCCTTAAAGGCGACTCATAGCGCAGTACTGTCGCCTTTCGATCCTGTGGTATGGGATCGCAAGCGGGCAGCGCAGCTCTTCGGATTTAACTATCGGCTGGAATGTTATACGCCCGCAGCGAAGCGCCAGTACGGTTATTTTGTGCTGCCGCTATTATACCTGGGCCGTTTAGTCGGGCGAATGGATGCCAAAATGCACCGTAAAACGGGGGTGCTTGAGGTTATCTCGCTGTATCTGGAGGACGATATCCGCCCTGGCGTTAGTCTGCAAAAAGGAATCTGGCAGGCTATTAGCGCGTTTGCTGCCTGGCAACGGGCATCGCGCGTGACGCTGGGACAATGTCCGCCAGGCCTGTTTAGCGCCATGCGTCATGGCTGGGAAATAGACCCTGCACCATAACCGATTATGTTAATATTGAAGGATTCACAATCCGGTCCATCTGGAGGAACTATGGATCATCGTCTGCTTGAAATCATCGCCTGCCCGGTATGTAACGGCAAACTCTGGTATAACCAGGAAAAGCAAGAATTAATTTGCAAACTGGATAATCTCGCTTTCCCGTTACGCGACGGCATTCCTGTATTGCTGGAAAATGAAGCTCGCTCCCTGACATCTGATGAGAGTAAATCATGAGTTTCGTCGTCATCATTCCGGCCCGTTTTTCATCTACTCGACTGCCAGGCAAACCATTAGTGGATATTAATGGTAAGCCCATGATTGTTCATGTCCTGGAGCGGGCGCGCGAATCTGGCGCGGAACGCATTATTGTCGCCACCGATCATGAAGACGTGGCTCGTGCGGTAGAAGCGGCTGGCGGCGAAGTGTGCATGACGCGCGCCGATCACCAGTCCGGCACCGAACGGTTGGCGGAAGTGGTAGAGAAGTGCGGATTCAGCGACGATACCGTTATTGTGAACGTTCAGGGCGATGAGCCGATGATCCCGGCGGTTATTATTCGCCAGGTCTCGGAAAATCTGGCGCAGCGCCAGGTTGGCATGGCGACGCTGGCGGTGCCGATTCACAGCGCCGAAGAAGCATTTAACCCGAATGCGGTAAAAGTCGTGCTGGATGCTGAAGGCTATGCGCTTTACTTTTCCCGGGCGACGATTCCCTGGGATCGCGACCGCTTTGCAAAAAGTCTGGAAACAGTAGGGGATACTTGCCTGCGCCACCTGGGCATTTATGGCTATCGCGCGGGTTTTATCCGCCGTTACGTGAGCTGGCAACCCAGCCCGCTGGAACATATTGAAATGCTGGAGCAACTCCGTGTGCTGTGGTACGGCGAAAAAATTCATGTCGCCGTCGCCAAAGCGGTGCCCGGCACGGGCGTAGACACTGCCGACGACCTGGAGCGCGTGCGCGCTGAAATGCGTTAACATGATCCTGTTCATGATCGTCTTAGACGGTCATGAACAGCGCGGTATGATAGCGCAAAGATGAATACTCACGTTTGCTCATCAGTGGCGGTTTTCTCGTACCGTTACGATTTTCCTCATTTTTCTTTTCTTCCCTTGATCTGATACGGGTGACATCTGTCCATACGACGCTCATTATTAAAGCAGTAGCACTAATGGGGGTTATCTGGAATGGAACAGTTGCGGGCCGAACTCAGTCATTTGTTGGGTGAAAAACTTAGCCGTATAGAGTGCGTGAATGAGAAAGCGGATTCCGCATTGTGGTCATTATATGACAGCCAGGGAAATCCGATGCCGCTGATGGCGCGAAGTTTTACCACTCCCGGCGTTGCGCAGCAACTGGCATGGAAAACCTCAATGCTGGCGCGTAGCGGTACGGTGAGGATGCCGGTAATCTATGGCGTATTGACGCATGAAGAGCATCCTGGTCCGGATGTGCTGCTGCTGGAACGACTGCGCGGTGTGCCGGTCGAGGCGCCGGCGCGCACTCCGGAACGCTGGGAACAGCTAAAAGATCAGATTGTCGAAGGGCTGTTAGCCTGGCATCGGCAGGATAGCCGCGGTTGCGTGGGCGCCGTAGACCATACTCAGGAGAATATCTGGCCTTCCTGGTATCGTCAGCGGGTGGAGGTGCTGTGGACGACGCTAAATCAGTTCAGCAATACCGGCCTGACGATGCAGGACAAACGCATTCTGTTTCGTACCAGAGAATGTCTTCCTTCGTTATTTGAAGGGTTTAACGACAACTGCGTACTGGTGCATGGCAACTTCTGCCTGCGCAGTATGCTTAAAGACGCCCGTAGCGATCAGCTTCTGGCGATGGTCGGCCCCGGGCTGATGCTGTGGGCGCCGAGAGAGTTCGAACTGTTTCGCCTGATGGATAATCCATTGGCGGAGGGATTGCTTTGGCATTATCTGCAACGCGCGCCAGTGGCGGAGTCCTTCATCTGGCGGCGTTGGCTCTATGTGCTGTGGGACGAGGTTGCGCAATTGGTCAATACCGGACGTTTTAACCGTACCAATTTTGATCTGGCGGCGAAATCATTACTCCCCTGGCTTGCCTGATATGCCTTTCAGCCACTGCCAAAGTCGCCCTAATGTTTCATACCCAGCGCGATCGCTGTGCATCAGCCAGACCGGGGACGGAATTGCCCGCTCCCAGGGATTGAGCGGCGAATCGATCGCCAACTGATTCGCCGGTGCGGGAAGCGGATTCAGCCCGGCATGCTGAAAGAAAATCATCGCACGCGGCAAATGCGAGGCGGAGGTTACCAACAGGAAAGGGGCGTCGCCGATGGCCTGCTTAACGGCGGCGGCTTCTTCTTCCGTATCTTTTGGCTTATCCAGCGTAATAATATCGTTACGCGGTACGCCCAGCGACTGTGCCACCCGCGCACCGACTTCCGCCGTGCTTACCGTATTGGTTTTTGCTACGCCGCCGGTAAAAATCAGCTTTGCTCCCGGATTCGCGCGCCACAGCCGAATGCCTTCCGCCAGCCGCGGCAAGCTGTTGTTAATTAAATTAGAGCTCGGCGCCCACTGCGGGTTCCAGGTATAGCCGCCGCCGAGAACCACAATATATTCCACCTTTTGCGGACCCTGCCAGGTAGGGTAGCGGTTTTCTATCGGACGCAGCAGATGGTCAGAGACGGGTTGCAGGCTTAATAGCAATAGCGCCAGCCAACCTACGCTGATAAATACTTTTCCGGTCTTCTGAAAGCGGCTAAACCAGAGCAGCGCCAGGCCGACGCCAATGATCAGCAACATCAGCGGAAGCGGCAATAACATACCGCCAATCACTTTCTTTAGCGTAAAAAGCATCCTTTTTGGTTCCTTTTTTAACCATATAGCGGAGGATTAACGGTGATATTACACCAGACAGGTTCATTCTGGCCGCGGCTGTGACAAAATAGCGGTTTTATCAGATAACGCCTGAGCCAGCCTGTGGAGAGTCCGATGCAGGATCGCAATTTTGATGACATTGCTGAAAAGTTTTCCCGTAACATTTACGGCACGACCAAAGGGCAACTGCGGCAAGCCATTCTGTGGCAAGACCTCGATCGCGTGCTGGAGGAGATTGGCGGGCGAAAACTGCGGGTACTGGATGCCGGCGGCGGCGAAGGGCAAACGGCGATTAAGATGGCGGAACGCGGCCATCAGGTGACGTTATGCGATCTGTCTGGCGAAATGATCGCCCGCGCGCGGCAGGCGGCCGAGGCAAAAGGTGTGAGCAAAGACATGCATTTTATACAATGCCCGGCTCAGGACGTCGCTTCGCATTTGGAAAGCCCGGTTGATCTGATATTGTTTCATGCTGTGCTGGAGTGGGTAGCCGATCCTGTCGGCGTATTAGAAACGCTCTGGTCAGTATTGCGCCCTGGCGGCGCGCTGTCGTTGATGTTCTATAACGCTAACGGTTTGCTGATGCACAATATGGTGGCGGGTAATTTTGACTACGTGCAGGCGGGGATGCCTAAACGCAAGAAGCGCACGCTGTCGCCTGACTACCCGCGCGATCCCGCGCAGGTGTACCAGTGGCTGGAGGCGATTGGCTGGCAGATTACCGGTAAAACCGGCGTGCGTGTGTTTCATGATTATCTGCGTGAAAAACACCAGCAGCGTGACTGTTATGAGACCCTGGTCGAACTGGAAACGCGTTATTGCCGCCAGGAGCCGTATATTAGCCTTGGGCGCTACATTCATGTCACCGCGATTAAAAGCCCGGCGCTAGCCGCAGATGCAAGGATAACCTATGAGTGAATTTTCCCAGACAGTCCCCGAACTGGTTGCCTGGGCCAGAAAAAACGACTTTTCCATCTCGCTGCCGGTAGACAGACTTTCCTTTCTGCTGGCGGTCGCCACGTTGAACGGCGAACGCCTTGACGGCGAGATGAGTGAAGGCGAGCTGGTGGATGCATTCCGCCATGTGAGTGATGCGTTTGAGCAAACCAGCGAAACCATCGGCGTGCGCGCGAACAACGCGATTAACGATATGGTGCGTCAACGTCTGCTGAACCGCTTTACCAGCGAGCAGGCGGAAGGCAATGCGATTTACCGATTAACCCCGCTCGGGATTGGCATCACCGATTACTACATTCGTCAACGCGAATTCTCTACGCTGCGTCTTTCTATGCAGTTGTCGATTGTGGCCGGCGAATTGAAGCGCGCGGCGGATGCGGCAGCGGAGGGTGGCGATGAGTTCCACTGGCATCGCAACGTTTACGCGCCATTGAAATATTCGGTGGCGGAGATTTTCGACAGTATCGATCTCACCCAGCGCATCATGGATGAACAGCAGCAGCAGGTGAAAGACGATATCGCACAACTGCTGAATAAAGACTGGCGGGCGGCGATTTCCAGCTGTGAACTGCTGCTTTCCGAAACGTCCGGTACGCTGCGCGAATTGCAGGATACGCTGGAGGCGGCGGGCGATAAGCTGCAGGCTAACCTGCTGCGCATTCAGGATGCCACGATGACGCACGACGATCTGCATTTTGTCGACAGGCTGGTGTTTGACTTACAAAGTAAACTCGACCGCATTATCAGTTGGGGTCAGCAGTCTATTGATTTATGGATCGGTTACGATCGTCACGTGCATAAATTTATCCGTACCGCGATCGATATGGATAAAAACCGTGTCTTCGCCCAGCGGTTGCGCCAGTCCGTGCAGACTTATTTTGACGATCCGTGGGCGCTAACCTACGCGAATGCCGATCGTCTGCTGGATATGCGCGATGAAGAGATGGCGTTGCGTGACGATGAAGTCACCGGGGAGTTGCCGCCGGATCTGGAATATGAAGAGTTTAACGAGATCCGCGAGCAGTTAGCGGCCATCATTGAAGAACAGCTGGCTATCTACAAAACCAGACAAACGCCACTGGATCTTGGGCTGGTGGTGCGCGAGTATCTGGCGCAATACCCGCGCGCGCGTCATTTCGACGTGGCGCGTATTGTTATCGATCAAGCGGTACGTCTTGGCGTAGCGCAAGCAGATTTCACCGGGCTGCCAGCCAAATGGCAGCCGATTAATGATTACGGAGCCAAGGTACAGGCGCATGTCATTGACAAATATTGAACAAGTGATGCCGGTTAAGCTGGCGCAGGCGCTGGCGAATCCGTTATTTCCGGCGCTGGATAGCGCATTACGTTCGGGCCGCCACATCGGGCTGGACGAACTGGATAATCATGCCTTTCTGATGGATTTTCAGGAATACCTGGAAGAGTTTTACGCGCGTTATAACGTGGAACTGATTCGCGCGCCGGAGGGGTTCTTCTACCTGCGTCCGCGTTCTACCACGCTTATCCCGCGCTCGGTGTTATCCGAACTGGATATGATGGTCGGTAAAATTCTCTGCTACCTCTATCTTAGCCCGGAGCGTCTGGCTAACGAAGGGATCTTTACTCAGCAGGAGTTGTACGACGAGCTGCTTACCCTTGCGGACGAAGCCAAACTGCTAAAGCTGGTGAATAACCGCTCGACGGGATCTGACGTTGATCGTCAGAAACTGCAGGAAAAGGTGCGTTCTTCTTTGAACCGCCTGCGTCGTTTGGGCATGGTATGGTTTATGGGCCACGATAGCAGCAAATTCCGCATTACCGAATCGGTCTTCCGCTTTGGCGCGGATGTCCGCACCGGCGACGATCCTCGCGAGGCGCAGCGTCGTCTCATCCGCGACGGGGAAGCGATGCCCATTGAAAACCATCTGCAACTTAATGATGAGACCGAAGAGAATCAGCCGGACAGTGGAGAGGAAGAATAATGATTGAACGCGGTAAATTTCGCTCGCTAACGCTGATTAACTGGAACGGTTTTTTTGCCCGCACTTTTGACCTGGATGAACTGGTCACGACGTTATCCGGGGGCAACGGCGCCGGGAAATCCACGACGATGGCGGCGTTCGTCACGGCGCTGATCCCGGATCTTACATTACTGCACTTTCGTAACACCACGGAAGCCGGCGCCACCAGCGGTTCGCGCGATAAAGGTCTGCACGGTAAGCTGAAGGCGGGCGTCTGTTACTCCATGCTCGACACCATTAATTCCCGCCATCAGCGGGTGGTGGTTGGCGTGCGTCTGCAGCAGGTCGCTGGGCGCGATCGCAAAGTGGACATCAAACCGTTCGCTATCCAGGGGCTGCCGATGTCGGTACAGCCGACACAACTGGTGACGGAGACATTAAACGAACGTCAGGCGCGCGTACTGTCGCTTGCTGAGTTGAAAGACAAGCTTGACGAGATGGAAGGCGTGCAGTTTAAGCAGTTTAACTCCATCACCGATTATCATTCGCTGATGTTTGACTTAGGGATTATCGCCCGTCGTCTGCGCTCCGCTTCCGATCGTAGTAAATTCTATCGTTTGATAGAGGCCTCGCTGTACGGCGGGATCTCCAGCGCCATTACCCGATCGCTACGCGATTATTTATTGCCGGAAAACAGCGGCGTGCGCAAGGCGTTCCAGGATATGGAAGCGGCGCTGCGCGAGAACCGACTCACGCTGGAAGCGATTCGTGTTACCCAATCCGATCGCGATCTGTTTAAGCATTTGATCAGCGAAGCCACCGATTATGTGGCGGCGGATTATATGCGCCACGCCAATGAGCGTCGGGTTCACCTTGATCAGGCGTTGGCGTTTCGACGCGAACTGTACACATCGCGCAAACAACTGGCGGCGGAGCAGTACAAGCACGTCGATATGGCCCGTGAGTTGGGCGAACATAACGGCGCCGAAGGTTCTCTGGAAGCGGATTATCAGGCGGCGAGCGATCACCTGAATCTGGTGCAAACCGCGCTGCGCCAGCAGGAAAAAATTGAACGCTACGAAGCGGATCTTGAAGAGCTGCAGATTCGACTCGAAGAGCAAAATGAAGTGGTGGCGGAAGCCGCCGAAATGCAGGACGAAAATGAAGCGCGTGCCGAAGCCGCCGAGCTGGAAGTCGATGAACTCAAAAGCCAGCTTGCGGATTACCAGCAGGCGCTGGATGTACAGCAAACGCGCGCGATTCAGTATAACCAGGCGATATCAGCGCTCGCCCGCGCTAAAGAACTTTGCCATCTGCCGGATCTAACGCCGGAAAGCGCCGCCGAATGGCTGGATACTTTCCAGGCAAAAGAGCAGGAAGCTACGGAAAAACTGCTGTCGTTGGAACAAAAAATGAGCGTGGCGCAAACCGCGCACAGTCAGTTTGAGCAGGCTTACCAGCTGGTGGCGGCGATCAACGGCCCGCTGGCGCGTAGCGAAGCCTGGGACGTGGCGCGCGAGCTGTTACGGGACGGCGTGAACCAGCGTCATCTGGCGGAACAGGTACAGCCGCTGCGGATGCGCCTGAGCGAACTGGAACAGCGGCTGCGCGAGCAGCAAGAGGCGGAACGTCTGCTGGCGGAGTTCTGTAAGCGACAGGGCAAAAATTTTGATATTGACGAACTGGAAGCGCTGCATCAGGAGCTGGAAGCCCGCATCGCGTCCTTGTCTGATAGCGTATCGTCAGCCAGCGAACAGCGTATGGCCTTGCGTCAGGAGCAGGAGCAGCTTCAATCCCGTATCCAGCATCTGATGCAACGCGCTCCTGTCTGGCTGGCGGCGCAAAACAGCCTTAACCAGCTTAGCGAACAGTGTGGCGAGGAGTTTACGTCCAGCCAGGAAGTGACCGAATACCTGCAACAGCTGCTGGAGCGTGAGCGCGAAGCCATTGTCGAACGCGACGAAGTGGGCGCGCGTAAAAATGCGGTTGATGAAGAGATCGAACGTTTAAGCCAGCCGGGCGGCGCGGAAGATCAGCGTTTGAATGCGCTGGCGGAGCGTTTTGGCGGGGTACTGCTGTCGGAAATCTACGATGATGTCAGTCTTGAAGATGCGCCGTACTTTTCCGCACTGTATGGCCCGTCGCGCCATGCGATCGTCGTACCGGATTTATCGCAAATAGCCGAACAGCTTGAAGGTCTGACCGACTGCCCGGAAGATCTGTACCTGATCGAAGGCGATCCGCAGTCTTTTGATGACAGCGTATTCAGCGTTGACGAGCTGGAAAAGGCGGTGGTCGTGAAAATTGCCGACCGTCAGTGGCGTTATTCGCGTTTCCCGTCGCTGCCTATTTTTGGCCGCGCGGCGCGCGAGAACCGTATTGAAAGTCTCCATGCGGAACGGGAAGTGCTTTCCGAGCGCTTTGCCACGCTCTCGTTTGACGTTCAGAAAACCCAGCGTTTGCACCAGGCGTTCAGCCGTTTTATCGGCAGCCACCTTTCCGTTGCTTTTGAGGACGATCCGGAAGCGGAAATTCGCCGACTGAACGGGCGTCGCGTCGAACTGGAGCGCGCGCTGGCGACGCATGAAAGCGACAACCAGCAGCAGCGCCTTCAGTTTGAGCAGGCGAAAGAGGGCGTTTCCGCGCTTAACCGTTTGCTGCCGCGGCTGAATTTATTGGCCGATGAAACGCTGGCCGATCGGGTCGATGAAATTCAGGAACGGTTGGATGAGGCGCAGGAAGCGGCGCGATTTGTGCAGCAATATGGCAACCAGTTAGCCAAACTGGAGCCGGTGGTTTCCGTTCTGCAAAGCGATCCGGAACAGTTTGAGCAGTTAAAAGAAGACTATGCATGGTCGCAGCAAATGCAGCGCGACGCGCGCCAGCAGGCTTTTGCGCTGGCTGAAGTCGTCGAACGTCGGGCGCATTTCAGCTATTCCGACTCGGCGGAAATGTTGAGCGGCAACAGCGATCTCAACGAAAAGCTGCGCCAGCGGCTGGAGCAGGCGGAAGCCGAGCGTACCCGCGCCCGCGAAGCGCTGCGCAGCCATGCCGCGCAGTTAAGTCAGTACAGCCAGGTCCTGGCCTCGCTAAAAAGCTCTTACGACACGAAAAAAGAGCTGCTTAACGATTTGCAGCGCGAATTACAGGATATTGGCGTTCGCGCCGATAGCGGGGCGGAAGAGCGCGCTCGCCAGCGTCGCGATGAACTGCACGCTCAGTTGAGCAATAACCGTTCGCGTCGCAATCAGCTTGAGAAAGCGCTCACTTTCTGCGAAGCGGAGATGGAGAACCTGACCCGTAAGCTGCGCAAGCTGGAGCGCGATTATCATGAAATGCGCGAGCAGGTCGTAACCGCGAAAGCCGGCTGGTGCGCAGTCATGCGGATGGTGAAAGACAATGGCGTGGAACGCCGTCTGCACCGTCGTGAGCTGGCTTATCTGTCGGCGGATGAACTGCGCTCCATGTCGGATAAGGCGTTGGGCGCGCTGCGCCTGGCCGTCGCGGATAACGAACATCTGCGCGACGTATTGCGTCTGTCGGAAGATCCGAAACGCCCGGAACGTAAAATCCAGTTCTTTGTGGCCGTTTACCAGCATCTGCGCGAACGTATTCGTCAGGATATTATTCGTACCGACGATCCGGTTGAAGCCATTGAACAAATGGAGATTGAGCTGAGCCGTCTGACGGAAGAGCTGACATCGCGTGAGCAAAAGCTGGCGATCAGTTCCCGCAGCGTGGCAAACATCATCCGCAAGACTATCCAGCGTGAGCAGAACCGTATTCGTATGCTGAACCAGGGTTTGCAAAGCGTCTCGTTTGGCCAGGTGAATAGCGTGCGGTTAAACGTCAACGTGCGTGAAACGCATGCCACCTTGCTGGATGTGCTTTCAGAACAGCAAGAGCAGCACCAGGATCTGTTTAACAGCAATCGTCTGACCTTCTCTGAAGCGCTGGCGAAACTGTACCAGCGTCTGAATCCGCAGATCGATATGGGGCAACGCACGCCGCAGACCATCGGCGAGGAGTTGCTGGACTACCGTAACTATCTGGAAATGGAAGTTGAAGTTAACCGTGGGTCTGACGGCTGGCTGCGTGCGGAATCCGGCGCGCTATCCACGGGTGAAGCTATCGGGACCGGGATGTCAATTCTGGTGATGGTGGTGCAAAGCTGGGAAGACGAAGCGCGCAGACTGCGCGGGAAAGATATTTCGCCATGTCGCCTGCTGTTCCTCGATGAAGCGGCGCGTCTGGATGCGCGCTCTATCGCCACGCTGTTTGAACTATGCGAACGTTTGCAGATGCAGCTCATCATCGCCGCGCCGGAAAACATCAGTCCGGAGAAGGGCACGACGTATAAACTGGTGCGTAAAGTGTTTCAGAATACTGAGCATGTTCATGTTGTCGGGCTGCGTGGCTTTGCGCCGCAGCTTCCGGAAACGCTTCCCGGTACGCGGACGGAAGATACGCCTTCAGAAGCGAGTTAAATACGGCAGAAATAATGAAGTGCCCGATGGCGCCTCGTTTATCAGGCAAGGCCGGATAAGTCGGTTACGCCGCCATCCGGCACAACAAGTTCTGCTTTATCATTACCCTGGGGCGGCGAAAGCCGCCTTTTTCTTTATCTGAAAAATCTCTCCGGGTAGTGCATTTTCTTTAAACTTCTTTACATTAGGTTAGGCAAAAACGTAACGAACTTTATATACTGGAGTTAAGCCTGACGAGTGAGCAGGCTGACTCGTCATACTAAACAAAAGCATCGGTTGAGGTTGACCCGCGCTGCGGGCAGCACAGTCATGCGGAGTATGATAACGAAAACAGGGGGCAAGGGATGTTGCTTAACAAGATGTGTGGTCGTTGTCTGTCGGCAATCAGTTTATGCCTGGCCGTAACATTCGCTCCACTGTTCAATGCGCAGGCCGATGAGCCTGAAATGATACCTGGCGATAGCGCCGTTGCCGCGACGGATCAGGCTGGGCCGCAGAAGCAATCCGCCGCGACGGCGATTATGGCCGGGATTCAGCCGCTGCCGGAGGGCGTTTCAGCCGAGAAAGTCCGGGCTGATTTACAGTCGCAGCTTCCTTCCGGCTATACGCCGGTCTATATGAGCCAGCTAACATTGCTGTATGCCGCGCGCGACATGAAGCCCATGTGGGATAATCGCGATGCGGTGAAAGCCTTCCAGCAACAGTTGGCGGAGGTGGCGATTGCCGGATTCCAGCCGCAGTTTACCGCCTGGGTGGCATTGTTGACCGATCCCGCCGTAAACGGTATGGCGCGCGATGTTGTGTTGTCAGACGCCATGATGGGCTATCTCCATTTCATTGCGAATATCCCCGTCAAAGGCCAGCGCTGGTTATATAGCAACAAACCTTACGCATTGGCGACGCCGCCAGTCTCGGTGATTAACCAGTGGCAAATCGCGCTGGAAGAGGGGCAGTTGCCGATGTATATCGCCAGCCTGGCGCCGCAGCATCCACAGTATGCGCCCATGCATGACGCGCTACTGAAGCTGGTGGCGGACTCTCGCCCGTGGCCGCAGTTGACCAATACCGCGACGCTGCGCCCGGGGCAATGGAGTAACGATGTGCCTGCGCTGCGCGAAATATTACAGCGTACGGGGACGCTGGATGGCGGTCCAAAGATAGCCTTACCCGGCGATAACACTGCTGATAGCGCCGTCGTCAGCCCCTCCGCCGCGGTAGTCGAAACATCGGTGGCGCAGCCGGTCGACGAACAAACGGCCCGCCGTAGTAAGTCGGCTCCGGCGGCACGCGCCTACGATCGTGAACTGGTCGAGGCGGTAAAGCGTTTTCAGGCATGGCAAGGGCTGGGGGCGGATGGCGTTATTGGCCCGGCGACGCGTAACTGGCTTAATATGACCCCCGCGCAACGCGCAGGCGTACTGGCACTGAATATCCAACGTTTACGCCTGCTGCCGGCGGAACTCTCTACCGGTATTATGGTAAACATTCCCGCTTATTCGCTGGTCTACTATCAGAATGGCAACCAGGTGCTGGCTTCGAGGGTGATCGTCGGGCGTCCTGACCGTAAAACGCCGATGATGAGCAGCGCGCTGAATAATGTGGTGGTGAACCCGCCGTGGAACGTTCCGCCCACGCTTGCGCGTAAAGACATTTTACCGAAGGTGTGGAATGACCCAGGCTATCTGGAGCGCCATGGCTACACCGTGATGCGCGGCTGGAACAGCAAAGAAGCGATCGATCCGTGGCAGGTTGACTGGGCCACCATTACGCCATCGAATCTTCCGTTCCGTTTCCAGCAGGCGCCAGGCGCGCACAATTCGCTGGGGCGTTATAAATTTAATATGCCGAGTTCAGATGCGATCTATCTGCACGATACGCCCAACCATACTCTCTTTCAGCGTGACGCCAGGGCGTTAAGTTCCGGCTGCGTGCGGGTCAATAAGGCCTCTGAACTGGCGAATATGCTCTTGCAGGATGCTGGCTGGAACGATGCGCGGATCTCAGGCGCCCTGAAGCAAGGCGACACGCGGTATGTCAATATCCGGCAGAACATTCCAGTAAATCTTTACTATCTGACCGCGTTTGTCGGCGCAGATGGACGTATGCAATATCGTACAGATATTTACAATTACGATCTCACAGCGCGATCCAGCGCACAAATTGTGCCAAAGGTTGAACAATTAATCAGGTAAATGAAGAAGTTCTGGTAAATATGTTGTCCTAATGTTTGGCTTCAACGGGGCGTTTCGCTGTAGACCCCCGTTGTGGCTGGGGGAGGGCCATCTTGACGCGGGCTTTATCGGCAGTTAAGGTGCCTTTCGTGCGCCAGAAGTGCATATACAACAACCTTTAAGTCGACCGGGCCGTTCAGAAGTCTGTGCCAGCCGGTATCATGTCTGCTTAAAGGTAGAAGTGTATTAACGATAACATTGACCTGTAGACCTGATTATCATGGACAAATTTGACGCTAATCGCCGCAAGCTGCTGGCGCTTGGTGGTGTCGCTCTCGGCGCCGCCATCCTGCCCGCGCCAGCGTTTGCCACACTCTCGACCCCACGCCCGCGCATTTTGACGTTAAACAATCTCCATACCGGAGAGTCAATCAAGGCGGAGTTTTTCGATGGAAGAGCCTATATTCAGGATGAATTAGCAAAGTTAAACCATTTTTTCCGTGACTATCGCGCGAATAAAGTCCGATCAATCGATCCCCGCCTGTTTGACCAACTTTACCGACTTCAGGGGCTGTTAGGGACGCGTAAACCTGTGCAGCTCATCTCGGGCTACCGTTCTCTTGATACCAATAATGAATTACGCGCCCGTAGCAGCGGCGTAGCGAAAAAAAGCTACCATACAAAAGGGCAGGCGATGGATTTTCATATTGAGGGCGTGGCGCTGAGCAATATTCGCAAAGCGGCGTTATCTATGCGCGCAGGTGGTGTAGGATATTACCCACGTAGTAACTTTGTGCATATTGATACCGGGCCGGCGCGGCACTGGTAATCAGCGAGGCTTAATCAAAGGAGCAGTATGAACTATCGTATTATTCCGGTCACCGCGTTCTCCCAGAACTGTTCATTAATCTGGTGCGAACAAACCCGGCTGGCGGCGCTGGTCGATCCGGGCGGCGACGCGGAAAAAATTAAACAGGAAGTGGACGCCAGCGGCGTGACGTTGATGCAAATTTTACTCACGCATGGGCATCTCGATCATGTCGGCGCGGCGAGTGAACTGGCGCAGCATTACGGCGTTCCTGTTATCGGTCCGGAAAAAGAAGATGAGTTCTGGCTGCAAGGACTGCCGGCGCAAAGCCGCATGTTTGGTCTGGATGAGTGTCAGCCGCTGACGCCTGATCGCTGGTTGAACGACGGCGATCGCGTCAGCGTGGGGAATGTGACGTTACAGGTGTTACATTGTCCGGGACACACGCCGGGACACGTGGTTTTCTTTGATGAACAGTCGCAACTGCTGATCTCCGGCGATGTGATTTTCAAAGGTGGCGTCGGGCGCAGCGATTTTCCTCGCGGCGATCACACCCAGTTGATTGACGCTATTAAGCGTAAATTATTGCCGCTTGGCGATGATGTGACCTTTATTCCTGGCCACGGCCCGCTCTCTACGCTCGGGTACGAGCGTCTGCATAATCCCTTCCTGCAAGATGAGATGCCGGTCTGGTAAGCAGAATGAAAAAGCCTGCAATGTGCAGGCTTTTTTATCGGTCACGCCAGTCGGCAGCTTTTTACAGTACCGCGACAATGGCTTCGCACAGCGGCGCCATATTATCCGGGGTCATGCCCGCCACGTTCACGCGACCAGAAGCCACGGCATAAACGCCGAACTCTTCACGCAGACGCAGCACCTGATCTTTGGTCAGACCGCTGAATGAGAACATCCCGTTCTGCTTGATAATAAAGCTGAAGTCACGGTTCGCGCCTTTTTCCTGCAAGGTATTCACGAACAGTTGACGCATACGCTGAATACGCTGGCGCATATCCGTCAGTTCCTGTTCCCAGATAGCGCGCAGGGCGTCATTACTCAGGATAGTCGCGACGATGGACGCGCCGTGCGCTGGCGGGTTGGAGTAGTTAGCGCGAATGGCGGATTTCATCTGGCTAAAAGCGCGATCCACGGTTTCCGCATCGGCGGCAACGAGGGTGCAGGCGCCGACTCGTTCATTATATAAGCCGAAGTTTTTGGAGTAGGAGCTGGCGACAATGAGCTCTTTATGCAGCGCGGCAAAGGCGCGCAGACCTTCCGCATCTTCTTCCAGGCCGCGGGCAAAGCCCTGGTAAGCGAAATCGAATAGCGGCAGCCACCCTTTTTCAACGGAAAGCTCAGCCAGAACCTGCCACTGTTCCAGAGTAGGGTCAATGCCGGTTGGGTTATGACAGCAACCGTGGAACAGAACCACATCGCCGGCCTGAGCTTCGCTCAGGCTGGCTTGTAACGCTTCAAAATCCAGCGTGTGATTTTCCGCATCGTAGTAAGCGTACTCCCGAACTTCCAGGCCGGCAGCGTTAAACACGCTTTTGTGGTTCGGCCAGCTGGGGTTGCTCACCCACACCCGTTTTACCGGAGTATTTTTTGCCAAAAAGTCGGCGGCAATGCGTAACGCGCCGGTACCGCCCGGCGTTTGCGCCGTGCGTGCGCGCTTATCGTTAATCAGCGCGCTGCCTTTGCCGAACAGCAGTTCCTGAGTGCAGCGAGCAAATTCCGGAATCCCGTCAATGCCGAGATAGTTTTTCGTCGTTTCATTTTCCAGTAAATACTGCTCGGCTTTTTTAACGCTGGTGAGCACCGGTGTTTTGCCGGTTTCATCTTTATATACGCCAATGCCAAGGTTAATTTTCCCTGGACGGTCATCGGCGCGAAACAGATCGGCCAGGCCCAAAATCGGGTCGGCAGGAGCGGCGGTTATGTTCTCAAACATGACGAGGTTCCATTATAGTTACAGAAGGGAAATCCGCTATCAGGTTAACGGCAGATTTACAAAATGCCAACCGTTAGCGCTAAAAAGCCCGCCTGTTTTTGAAAGACGCACATTTTCTCTAAGAGAGATAAAAAAACAGGACCGAAGTCCTGTTTTTGAGGCATAAAACAAAGGGGTCTGCTGATCAGAACTGGTAAGTAATACCGACAGCCGCCTGATCGTCGGTGCCAACGTAGCTGGAGCTGTAGTCGTTTTCGTCCAGCAGGTTGAAACGGTAGTCAACCCATACGTTCATGTTTTTGTTGAAGTAGTAAGTCGCGCCCGCCTGAATATATTTCGCCAGATCGGCCGAGCCGTCGGCGCCGTTCAACTGCTTACCTTTACTCTGCACATACGAGATTGCCGGACGCAGGCCGAAGTCAAACTGGTACTGAGCGACCACTTCCAGGTTCTGCGTTTTGTTTGCCATTTCCACGGTATCGGTAACCGTATTTTCAACAATGCTCATATTGCGGGTTTCAGCATATACGGCAGCCAGGTAGACGTTGTTTGCATCATATTTCGCGCCAACGGCCCATGACTCTGCGCGATCGCCATTACCATCGCGATCCTGCTGATCGTTAGTACGCTTGCTGTTGCTGTACGCTGCGGTGACGCCAAAGCCGTCGAACTCATATGCCATGGTGTAACCTACGCCATCGCCATTCTGAGAGTTAATGCTGTGGTTGTCCTGATTTTTACCCTGATACTGGATACCGAAAGAGAGACCGTCCACCAGACCAAAGAAGTCAGAGTTACGGTAGGTCAACAAACCGCCAGCACGGCTGGTCATGTAGTTATCAGTATAGGCGCCGCCCCAGGTTTCGCCGGAGAAGTAGGGGGCCATATCGGTATAGGATTCAACATCGTAAACGATACCGTAGTTACGACCATAATCGATTGAACCCACTTCCGCGTATTTCAAACCCGCGAAAGCCAGACGGACCAGATTCGAGTTCTGCTGTTCGCCTTCAGCGCGGTCTGCTTTAGTACGGTATTCCCACTGACCGAAACCGGTCAGATCGGTGTTAATCTGCGTTTCCCCTTTAAAACCAATCTGGGCATAAGTCTGGTCGGCATTTTTGCTATCGCCGGTCGTTGTCCATACGTGACGACCCACGGCTTTACCGTACAGATCCAGCTTATTACCATCTTTATTATAAATTTCTGCTGCGTTTGCGGTTGCAGCAGCCAGCAGGGCAGGGATCACCGCTGCCAGGATTTTGCGCTTCATCATTATTTATTACCCTCATTGGTTTTTTTATATGACACCTGCCACTGCCGTCAATAAATTCCGTCAATAAAACTTTACAGAAATATTGATGAGAGTTTGGTGTCTTTATGTGTCTGACAGGCATCTTTCCATTCAAACTAACGTTTCGCTACCGTGAAAGTGCTACAAATATAAAGATTTAGTTTCAAAAGGAAAAAATATGTAAACAAATGTTATTTTCGCGGAACTTTGTGAACAACGTCAAACTTCCCCTGAGTTCTCGCTTTGATTTGATCGTTTTTCTTTTATCACTATGATTTTATTGTAATTATTGGCTTGTAGAACCGTTGTGCCTGAAAAAGCAGCAGACGAGCCATTTCATAAAAATAGCCATTTAGAAGTCTTGATGTCTGAAATTATGGTGAAAAATTGTGCTATTAGAACAGAAAAATCTAATCCGCAATAAAATTAAGGATTAATTTTTATGTGTAAATATTTTCGTGAAATATACAGTAACAAGATGTGGTAATTCAGAGGGTTGTAATTAAATTTATTTACTTATTGATAATAAAACTGACATTCAGGCGAAAAAAAAGGCCAGCATAGCTGGCCTTGAGTGTGACGTAAAAATCAGAAGCTGGCGTTGCGTGGGGTCCGTGGGAACGGAATAACATCGCGCACGTTTTGCACACCCGTGACGTAAGCGATAAGGCGTTCAAAGCCCAGGCCAAAGCCGGAATGCGGTACAGTACCGTAGCGACGCAAGTCGCGATACCACCAGTAATCCTCTTTATTCAGCCCCATTTCGGCCATACGGGCATCCAGCACATCCAGACGCTCTTCACGCTGGGAACCACCGATGATTTCGCCGATTCCCGGCGCCAGCACATCCATGGCCGCCACGGTTTTGCCATCTTCGTTAAGGCGCATGTAAAATGCTTTAATTTCCTTCGGATAGTTTTTCACCACTACCGGCGCTTTGAAATGCTCTTCCGCCAGATAACGTTCGTGTTCGGAAGAGAGGTCGACGCCCCAGAACACCGGGTTTTCAAATGTCTTACCACAGCGTTCCAGAATGGCGACCGCATCGGTGTAATCCACCTGAGCGAAGTCGGTAGAGACAAAACGCTCCAGACGAGCGATAGCGTCTTTATCCACGCGTTCGGCAAAGAACTTCATATCATCCGCACGCTCTTCCAGAACCGCCTTGAAGACATATTTCAGCATGGCTTCCGCCAGACGGGCGTTGTCTTCCAGATCGGCGAACGCCACTTCCGGCTCCAGCATCCAGAACTCCGCCAGGTGGCGGCTGGTGTTGGAATTTTCCGCGCGGAAGGTCGGCCCAAAAGTATAGATTTTGGACAGCGCACAGGCATACGTTTCACCGTTGAGCTGGCCGGAGACGGTCAGGAATGATTCTTTGCCAAAAAAGTCTTTGTCAAAATCTACTCTGCCCTGGTCGTTACGCGGCAGGTTTTCCAGATCCAACGTTGAGACGCGGAACATTTCGCCAGCGCCTTCGGTATCGGAAGCGGTAATCAGCGGGGTAGAGACCCAAAAGAAACCCTGCTCATCGAAGAAGCGATGCAGCGCCTGCGCCAGAGTATGGCGGACGCGCGCTACCGCGCCAATCAGGTTGGTGCGCGGGCGCAGATGCGCGACCTCACGCAGATACTCAATGCTATGGCGTTTTGCCGCCATCGGGTAGGTATCCGGATCTTCCACCCAGCCTGCGACCTCTACTTTCGTAGCCTGGATTTCGAAACTTTGCCCCTGTCCCGGCGACGCGACAACCTTACCTGTTACTACTACGGAGCAGCCTGTCGTCAGGTGTAATACTTCTTCATTATAATTGGGCAGAGAATTATTAATGACAGCCTGTACAGGATCAAAGCAGGAGCCGTCATAAACGGCGAGGAAGGAGATGCCAGCTTTTGAATCTCGGCGGGTACGCACCCATCCGCGCACGGTGACTTCTTGGTCAACGGCTACGCGGCCCTGGAGTACGTCGGCTACAGGCACAACGCTCATAATATTCTCTCTGTTAATAGTCGGAAAAAATAAACACTTGTCCACCCGAAATGGGGGTATTCCTATGTTACCTGGCATCTGCAATCAGACAAGCAGAAATCGCAGCTGAAGTGAAAGATTTCGGAAATAAACCTGAAAAAGGAGCCCAGGCAGGCTCCCTGGAAAGAATTAACTGGCTTTGCGGATCTGCGGGAGATCAAAGGCTTTACGCAGCGCGCGCACAAACGCTTTATCATGACAGATCGTTTTACCGGGGCTGTCGGAAAGTTTAGCCACCGGCTTTCCGTTACATTCCACGAGTTTAATCACAATATTGAGCGGTTTTACCTGAGGGATATCGCAGGTCAGGCGGGTACCGATGCCGAAGCTTAACTGCACGCGAGAGGCGAAATGGCGATAGAGCTCGACCGCCTTTTGCAGATCAAGGTTATCTGAAAAGACCAGCGTTTTTGTCAGCGGATCAATCCCCAGCTTTTCATAATGGGCAATCGCCTTTTCGCCCCATGCGACAGGGTCTCCTGAGTCGTGGCGTAACCCCTGATAACGGCTGGCGAATTCAATGCCGAAATCGCGTAAAAACGCATCCATTGTAATGCAATCTGTCAATGCGATACCAAGCTGGTCCGGATATTCGTTAAGCCAGGCGGCCAACGCGGCACGCTGGCTGGTCGCCAGGTCCGGACTGATTTGTTGATGCGCCTGGAACCATTCGTGCGCCTGAGTGCCCATCGGCGTCAGCGCCAGGCGACGCGCGAGATCATAGTTGCTGGTGCCGACGAACCATGACTCCTGCTGGAGACGTTTAACTATCGCCTGCTGCACTTCACGAGAGAAACGGCGGCGGGTGCCGAAGTCCATCAGGTGGAAGCGGGACATATCGAGATTGGCGGTTAACGCAGTGAAATCAACCAGCTTACTTTCCAGCGCGTCGAGCGCCTGATCAACGCCCGCGTTTGGCGAGCGGTAGTGATGAACCAGCTCACTGATCACGGCCAGCAGCGGCACTTCCCACATAATGACTTCACGCCACGGGCCGGTTAAGCGAATATTCAGCTTGCCGTTATCGTTGGTGACACAGACTTGAGCTGGGTTATAGCGAAACTCGCGTAACCAGTTCAGATAATCCGGTTTAAAAAAGGGCAGGCCGGAGAGCCACTGGAACTCGTCCTCCTGGAGGCGCAGGTGCTGCATCGCGTCCACCTGCTCGCGAATAGCATCGGCATAAATACCCAGCAGGTCGTCGCCACGGCAACGAAACTCAGCCGCTACCTGCACATCATAGTAGTGGTGAAAAACGGCTTGCTGCATATGCAACTTATAAGCATCTGTATCCAGCAACGAGTGCAGAACAGGAGAAGCGAATTGTGTCATAGGTGCGCTGTTGCGTCCTCTCACGGGAGCGTTTAGTACAATAAACAACTAAGAAAACCGCTGGAGTATACCTTGTTTAGCGATTTATTGAACCCCGATCACACCATAAGCTGTCTTTAGGGTCGAGCGCATTTCGTGCCCCATGTTATAAAAATGTAGCGATGCGACTGCTAACCCCTTGAATTTAAGGATTTCTACTGCGCTGCTACCATGCTTTGGGGCAGTGATGGGGCATAGCGGGAAAGTGCCTGGTTGAGCAGAGAAACCTGTTCTGCGCTCTTCTCTGACATCCACTTTCCATACACCTTGTAAACCATCTGTGCATCGGTATGCCCCATCTGCGTTGCTATAAAGTTTGGGTTAGCACCAGCTGATAATGACCAGCATGCATAGGTATGTCGTGACTGATACGCGTTACGGTAACGAATGCCGGCACGCTTGATTATCGGGGCCCAAATTTTATTAATGGAATTAACCGCGTAGTGATATCCTGTGCGAGGTCCACGTTTGACGCATTGAGGGCTGAATACGAACGTGCAGGGCTGAATGACAGATTGTCCATATTCCCGCAACTTCACTTCAACCTCAAACTGCCGGCCAAGGCGTGTCAACTGGGCCTGATTCCTCAGGGCATCAATAGCTGGTTGAATGAGATATATCACCCTGTCAGTACCTGCGTCGGTTTTTGGCAGGGTGAACTCATCCGTCTGGGTAAGGTTGCGCTTCACAATGATCGTCCCGGCATGCAGATCGATATCTTCCCAGGCCAGACCGCACAACTCCCCATGCCTCATTCCGGTATAGACTGCCAGTGACCAGAGATTTCTCATCTGCTGGTGTCCGCATGCCTGGATAAACCTGATGAACTCGTCTGTCGTGAGTGGATCTGGTTCCCCTTTCGCTTTCTTGAGACGGTTAATTCCGCTAAACGGGTTTTCCTTTGCATAGCCGTTATCTGTTCCAAACTGGAAGATCTCGGCCATCAGCATCATGTAATTATTCACTGTGGACGATTTCCGGCCTTTAACCTGAGTCCGGTGATCCTTCTTCATTACCTGAAAGCCCGTCAGCAACTCCTTCCTGACATACAGCAAATCCTCAGTAGTCACCGCAGAAACCATTTTGTTTTCGCCGATGAGTGGAAGCATGTTTTTTATGATAGATTCGTACCTACTCATGGTATTAGAGCTGATCTCCATTCTCTTCAGCTCGGACCATCTTTCGGTAAGCTCCAGCACAGTAATTTCCTTTCTATCCTGACCGAACCGGGCAAGGTTCGGTGAGTTTGGGAATTTTTCCACATAGTTAAAATTCCCCATCCTTATCGCAAAACAAACCGAAGAACGCAGTTCGCCAGCTATCTTGCGATTTTTTGCAGTGTCAGGGATACCAAGGTTTTCCCTGACACGTTTACCTTTATACAGAAACCAGATGCGGAGCGAACCGCCGTGGTTTTCGACGCCTGTCGGGTATGATGCATTAGCCATTAATCCCTCCTGACGTCCAGGAGCATTGACGAGTGTACTGCTTTTCATGTTGTCTTCGCACCTGGTTGATTTTTTTTCTGCGCCTCGATCCACTGATCAACGGCTTCTCTGTTGTATATGCATTCGCTCGAAGGCTTCGGATTTCCGTCTGGTGAAATGTGCAGGTACTCGCGGCCCAGCATCCAGGATTCTTTTCTGGCGCGGGTAATGGTTCCGGGCTTAAGCCCGGTAACCGCAATCAGAACTTTTTCGCTAACCCACTTGTTTGGCGTCAGTTGGATAATGTTGCTCATCGTTTTCTCCAGTGGCCCCGCAGCGGGCCATCGCTAATATTCAGTTTGCCTGTGCTGGCAGATTTCTAAGTTTCCGGACGCCGATCATTGCGGTGGCTACGTAGCTGGTGGCCCGGTTAACTACTTCAACAGGCACCTTTACGCCATCCACTACAACGGTGTAATTGGTAACGTGCTTTTGTCTGCCGTAATCGCCGAACTTTTCATGATGCGCCGCCAGTGCAACATCACATGCGCGACGGCCCAATGGCGATTGCTTACTGCGATTTATAAGGCGCATAAAACCTCCTCAGGCGGGAGGGCGTAACCCCTCCCGATGCAATTAGCCGATGTATTCCGGTTTCATATCGTCCAGGGTGACGCGGTACTTATCGTGCAGTTCGTCGCCAAGATGACGTTTAGCAGCGCCAAGCGTGCTTTCAGCTTTAGCAAACATCTCTGCGGCTTCCGGTTCGCCAGGGTTTGGAATTGAGTTGATCACTGCCTCGACTTTGTTCTGTGCATCGACCTGGTAATAGCGCTTCACTGCTTTGTTTTTTAATTCGGTGAACAGCGCAGTACCCAGCAACGCTTTCTGTGATTCGATATCCGCACGGATTGCTTTTGCCTGATCAACGGAACTTGCTGTATCAATGCGTTCGCGAAGATCGTCGGCAACAGCATCAACGTTAGCTGCCGACTCCTGCGCGCTGGTCCTGGTGCTAACCTCTCTGGTGATTTCCTGTACGCTCATGCGCTGGACTGGAGCAGGGTTAATCTCGCGTTCTTCTCGTTGCTCAACCTCATCAGGGCTGTACACGCCGAGGATCACTTCCGGGCAGTACAGGCGAGCCCAATATTTAACGCCCAGATAGGCAATTTGCTGTTTAGGGTTTGAAACCCATAGCGGAGAATTGCGGGTAACAACGCCGGAGAGGTAAAGAGGTTCTCCCCAGGTGATTTCAGATTCACCTCGCAGAATGGCACCAACCTGAACGAACAGGCCGATCTCGTCCTCATCTGTCCAGCCACGAACGCGCTCAGTGACGGTGTACTTCCCATTTTTACCGTTTTTATCGCGTGTGATTTCCTGTGTCCTGGTGCAGCGCTCCCAGTCACCCCCATAGCGGTAATGAAAACGGCCATGAATGGCACTGGAGCTTGCGATTACTGCGTTGACCAGTTGTGCCTCGTAACCAAGAACACCGTTAACCAGGTGTGTTTTCTGCGCCACAGCGTAAGGGTTCATGCCCCATTGCATAGCCTGCATGACGATAGCCATACAGTCGGCTGGTTTCCCTGCAAGGTGTGCCGGTACCGTCACCTGTGAGTCTGCCATCAGGTTAGCGAAAGCTGTTAACTGACCCAGTGCCTGAACGTTAAAAATTGCGTTACTGGCAGAAATGGTGTTTGGTGCCTGCTGCTCAGTGGTAACAATATTTGTGTTTTCCATGATTTTCCCCTTATGCCTGTACGCGCAACGCTTCAAGGCGGCGCACATCAAAATCGTTCAGTTCGTCGGTGTAGTCTTCTGTGATAGGCGCTGGCCATTCACCAGTGTCGAAGCCGTTTGCTATCGCTCGCATTGTTTTGCGGTATTCCAGCATGCCAAGTTCCAGCAACTCGGTAGACGCCTCAATGATGGCGACCCAGTGGTAGTTCTCGTCTTTGTTGACGAAAATCCAGAAAAACTGGTCCAGCGCCGCAGTTTCGCAGTACATGGCCGCGCTCAGGTGATAGTCCCGATCGACGATTTCCCGGTGCAACTTCGCACGCAGGCCTTCCTGCTTGATGTTCCACATGCTGATAGTTTTCAGGTCGGCGCCAATGCGCAGGCCGCCCATATCGAGCTCAAGGTCAGGGCGTACCCGAACTTCCAACCCGGTTTCCTCATCAATCCCAAAATAGCTAACCTCGACAGCGCGGCTTGGGTGAGTCAGCAATTTGCCGGCGGTCGGGTGCTCCAGCAGGGCTTTCTGAATGTTCAGCGCGGTGCTGAGCTGTTGGCGGGTGACCAGCACTTTCCCTTCGGTGTTCTCCCGCCACGCATCCAGCAATTCGTCGGCGAATACCGCTGCCGGGTTGACTGATTTCACGGCCTGAATCAGATCGGCCTTCGTGCCAGAGACTTTCAACGGCGACGATTTTTGCGCTTCCTGAGCGACCAGGTCAGGGTTGATTATTGCCAGTTGCTCCAGCAGCGCGTCACGGCTGCCGCTGGTTTTAACCGGCGCGGGCAGGGTGGCGTTGTACTCTTTGATGCAGGCTTTCATCGCCGTGGCTGTATGTTTGGTGCCGTTTTCAATGCGCTGGAATTCTTCGGGAAGCTGCTCATACGATGCATAGGTTTCATCTACCGAAGCTCCAAGCGGCATCTGCGACGGCAGGGTGGCGTTGTACTCTTCCAGCAGCGCTTTGATATCATCAGCACTCAGCAGCGCTGGCAGGCTGGCGTTGTGCGCGTCGATGAACTCGCGCAGGGTGGCGGTGGTGGTGAAAGCACCCTCAGGGATCTCCGGCTCTACGCTGAACTCCGCTTCGAGGTTTTCCGGCTGTAGAGCCAGAGCATGTACCAGGTTGCCCATATCAAGCACTGGAGAGCGCTCTTTGACGATAGTCTTCTCTACGTGACGCGCGTTAAAGTACATCAGCGACACGCGAGCATCTTTCACCTGAGTTGAGCTGATCCCGTTGGCGGCGTGGTAAACCTCGTTTGGTACACCTTCATAGCGGCCCGGCTCGAAGTATTCCGGCCAGGCTGCTTCTGGCTCTTCTTGTTGCGATTCCGGTACGTTTTGTTGCGCCTCAGGTTCAGATTGGCTCACAGAATCGTTGTTCTGGTGCGTCTCAGCCTGATTCTGGTTCTCTACGGTAACTGCTTCTTTACCAGTACCCAGATCGCCTTCGCCTGCCTGCACCGCATCACCAGCCTGTTTTTCATCACTGTCAGCTTCTTGAACCTGCACATTGCTGGTGATCTCCGGATTCGTTTCTGTGCCATGAGTTGATGAGTTCTGCATTAAAGCGGACACGTCGAAAATACCGTTGCCAACATTTTTAACCAGTTCAGGTTCGGTGGTCGGCTGGCTTGTCTCGGTTTTCACCCATTTTGGGTCGTTCGGGTCGCTGATGCCCTCGACGTATTCACCGCGTGCGGCTGCCAGTTGTTTACCAACATCAACCGGGCTTTTGGGTGGAATGTTTTTACGTGCTTCGTACAGTTCTGCCCGTATTTTCTGGTAGCCTGCTTCTGTCTGGCTTACAGGTGGCTCATTCTCCAGCGGCTGCGGGTCCGGATGATGTTCAGTTGTGTCCTGTTCCACTGCTTCAGGCGTTGCTGGTTCATCTGCCAGTTCGCCTGCCGATTGTGGTTTTTCTTCATCACACTGAAATCTCCCTGCCTCAATATCCCGCAGACATTTACCCGCCTGACGAAGCCTTGCTGCATTTTCTTCATGGGTTGTTGGGGGGTTATCAGGCGCATATTCGTACCAGTCCGGATCGCGAACACCATGAACGGCAAGAAAGCTTTCGCACCACGTCCGGCGAAGATCAGGATTACCGTTATGTACGGCCTTTGGTGCCTTGCGTACCAGGTCAATAATGGTCTGTCGGTCGTAGCCTTTGATGTCGGGGATAATGCCCACTGTCATCGACATTCGCTTCCAGTCTTCCCGGTCTTCGGCGATGATACGTTTTGCAAAATCCATTGCAGGACGCAGGTTATTCAGATCCAGCTCCTCACAGAAACCACAAGCGAGCTCATAGTTAATCGTTCTGTGTGTCGGTTTTTCGCTACGGCGTGGACGTTCTGGCTTATTTACGTCGGCGACAATTACTTTATGTGGCTCGGATTTTTTAACGGGTGCTGGTTTATTCTTCAGGCGTTCAGCCCATTCCTTAACCAGCAGGCCGCGGTTAATGTGTTCAGCACTGAACCATTCCTTAAAAAACTTAATAGTGGTGCATAACTCAGGCACTTTTCCATCGACAGGAAATACCTGTTTATACGCATTCACTGCTTTGTGAATATCGTGCTCGATAGCTTTCTTGAACGCTTCAACATTCTCGGCGGCAAGCAGCAGGTTCTGGACATACGAATTATCGGTGTCCATTTCGAGACGCAGAATTTCTTTTTTCTGGGAGGCATCGACGTGATAAAGATACTCACCTTCACCAATGTACTGAGCAAGAACGCGGTGACGGAGGGGCATAGTTGCGACAACCGTTAGCTCGGGGGCTGGGGCTGTTGCCTGGGCAGGGCTGTTGCTTTCGTTACCAAAATTTTCGGTGTGGTCTTCCAGCACTTCGCCTGTTTCGGTATCAACACCATCGACGATATGCTGGCGCGCCGCGGCGGCGGCTTCAGATGATGGCAGGGTGACGCCGGGGATTTGCGTCCAGGTCATATTGTCTTTAGCGAGCTGATAGTAATCGCAGAAAGTGAGGCTCAGTTCGCCTTCCGGCGGCAGCTCGTTAACGACAGGGAAATTAGTAGCGACAGCTTTGAAATAATCTTTCAGCTTCGCACCGGATTTAATCAGAAGATAATCCAGTGTTGCATTTGCCGCTTCAAAATCATCACTGCACCAGAGTACAGCGTCTTTCTGGCCTGATGATTTCTTTGCTTTGCGGACTAAAAATACAGGATTAGTTCCACTCATTGTTTTGTCCTCAATTCGTGTAGAATGGAGGTGCCTTAACAGCACCCCGATATATCTGGTTGTTAGGTCCGGTTCGCTTTGGTCGGTTGGACCGGACAGGGCACGCCCGCTTCGGTGGGCGTTTTCTTAATGGATGGTCTGATAAAATTTTTCTGTGTAATCAAGCTTGTAACTTCGGTAATTACCAAACCCTGCTTGTTCTCCATCACTTACCTTGACTGTGAGCAGCGAAATGGCTTCTACAGCACAATGAGGACAGTCGAACTTTCCGAGTACATATCCACCGTCGAGAATCACAGTGGTTTCGCCAGTTGAATTTGAGTGAATAACGCCTGAGACTCTCTTTTCGCAATTGAATAAAGCAATGCTCTTATTAACTGCTTTCAGGTTCATTTCGATTTTTAAGATTTCCATAAGTTCTCCAGTCTTAAATTCAGGGTGTAGGAAGCCACGCCAAATTAATGGCGAATTTTTCATTTCATATTTCGGAACTACTATTTAACTTTCGTGCGCCATCTGGTCGTATTCAGCGCACTGCCTGGAACAATATTCCTTTTCTTTGCGCGCCAGTTGCAAGCCGTTGAGATAGAGAAGGGTGTTTTTTACTTCTTTGCCTTCATCAATGGATTTGCGGCAGTAACCGCATTGTTTAAGCATCCGGATCTCCTTTTTGTGCCAGCAGGTAGCAGAGGCGGCGGATTAAAACCTCAATCCGGTTGAGCGGGACAGCCTGCTGTCGAGCTGGTTTACGTGCGAAATCAATCATTCTCACCCTCGTTTGCCTTATCGCCGGCCAGCGGAACGTTTTACACCTGCTGCGCGTTAACCTTGCCATCTCATCCCGGTCTTCGTATGCCCCGGGCGGCTACTTCGTGGGCGTCCTGCCTTGATGACTCGTTGCTGCGTTTGATAGGTTAAGTATTATCGATTCAATCGATATATGTCAATTAAATTTGATGATTAATTTTACAGGGAAGATTAAGAAAGCGAGATGTGGGTGAATTAATGACATAAAAAAACCGCCAGTTAAGGCGGTTAGTAGTTTTAAAGCTGGTTTAGCGAGAAGGAGGCTCTATTTTTCTGCGTCTTTGGTATTCAGCCATGAAATCGTCTAGTTCTTGAAGTCTGGTGCCTGCAAGCTCAATAAAACGGTCTTGTTCAACAGTCGGTAGCTGATCAAATATTTCTAAGAGCCGCTTTTGTCGGTCATTGAGATCTGTTGGACCACCTTGTGTTAGACGTTCAGGCACATCCGATTCCTCATCATCCTCCATGAAGAACCAATACAACGGCTTACCCGTGGCCTTAGGTAACAACTCTAAGATATCTTTTCGGGGAAGAATGCCGGACTGACACCAACCATTAACTGATTGAGAGGTAGCGCCGACTCTACGACCTAACTCAGATTGGGTGATCCCAGTCTCATTAAGCACTCTTTGTAAACGCTCTCCAAAGTTCATTTTTCGTTCTCGCACAATTACATGGTTTCATTATACAGATTTTTTCTGTAGGTATGGCTATCGAAATAATTTGACAGTATCGATTAAATTTGAATAATTGGTTGTATCTTCACTCAATGAGACCGACCAATGAAAGTAACTGTTCAACGCAAGATCCTTTCCGTGTGTAGCCAGGCTGAGTTGGGACGCCGACTTGGTCGCCGTGCTCAGACCGTTAACGGCTGGTTTAAAAACAAAGTTCCCGGCGAACTTGTAGTTCGAGTGGCAAGAGCTATTGACTGGAAAGTCACCCCACACGAACTGCGTCCTGATCTCTACCCAAACCCAACCGATGGCTTACCAAGCCAAGAGGCATCAGCCAAATAACCATAGAGGATATTTACCCATGGAGAACGCAATTGCACGAAAGTTAGACCCACCAGAAATCAACCCGATTGAGATAGAGAGTGTTCTGCTCAACCGGCTTGCATCAGTAGGGCAGAAATCATACGCCGAGCATATGGGCATCAGCGAGTCGACAGTCAGCAGGCGTAAAGCTGAGGGATATTTCTGCAACATGGCGAAAGAGCTGGCTTTTCTTGGGATTCAGGCCGCGCCACCGGAGGCGGTACTGGTATCCAGAAACTATCTCACAGCTGTAGAGATTCTCGCTGATGCCGGGCTAAAGGCTGAACGAGCCAGGCCGGATGCGCTGGGGTGGGATTGAAAATGGCAGCAACCAAAAAGGCGAAAGCCGCGGTGAGGGGTCACCAACGGCTTTCAGGTGCAATTCATTGCGAATTCATTGCGGGGAAATTATGTCAGTAACCAGTATCGAGGTAAACATCCAGCCAACCCACAAATGCTCTTTTTGCGGAAAGACGAATGTTGAAGTGGCTGGCGTTTCTATCTGCCAGAAATGCGTCTTTCAGTGCGTTGATATTGTCTTTAAATACGCAGAAAAGACGAACTCTCCAACGTATTAAATTCAGGGGTATCTATGCAAAGTTCACCATGTGGCTTAAGGCTTCTCTCCAGTAGCGCATTCGTATGCCTTAGTGAGGGCGTCGATCAGGCGAGGAACTTCCCCTACGTGCATCTCAATTTCTCGGCAGATATTCAATTCTTCCGAATTAACACCAGGGCAGTGATTGATAGAAATTGTAAGCGAATTGTCATGCTCATCGTATCTGACAGAAATTTCAGGTCTGTGCGGTGTTGCTATGAATTTGTTCATTTTAACTCCATGGTCTGTAGGTATTTTATGGCTGCTTTACCTTACATGCAATTGTACATAGCTGATTATCTGGCAGATACCATGCATCTGTCTACAGAGGAGCATGGGGCTTATTTGCTGTTGATGTTTAACTACTGGCAAACGGGGAGAGCTATTCCGAAAAGTCGTTTAGCAAAAATTGCACGACTTGATAACGAGCGTTGGATTTCCGTTGAAGAGTCGTTAAGTGAGTTTTTTATCGACAATGGTGAAGAATGGATACATGAACGTATTGAACAGGATTTGGCATCTGTTCATGCGAAGCTGGAACAACGTTCTGCCGCAGGAAAGGCCTCAGTAGCAAAGAGAAAAGCCAATAAAACAATGAAAGTTGCACGAGAAAGCAACGTGTGTTCAACGCTCGTTGAAAGTTCGTTAGAGCGGAATGCTAACGGAAACTCAACTAATAAAGATAAGAATAAGAATAAAGATCTAAAAGAATTAAAAGATCCCCCTAAATCCCCCACGGGGGGAGATAGAAATAATTTTAATCCGCTTTCGATTGAATTACCGGAATGGCTATCCCCGACTCTTTGGGCGGAGTGGGTGGGTTATCGCAAACAACTTGGTAAGCCAATTAAAACCCTGCAAGGGGCCAACGGCTCGATTAATAAACTCACAGCATACAGGACGCAGGGGCATAGCCCTGAGTTCGTGGTGAAACTGACCATGGAAAATGAGTGGAGGGGGCTACTTGTTCCTGAGGAAACTGCGAGCAAAAAGCGTCGTGACGTAAACGAAATATCTCAACCTGATAATTCGATCCCTACCGGATTCAGGGGGTAACGATGAAAAACGTAATCGGTACTGGCAGTGCGCTTGATCGCCTGAAAAGAATTATCCCAGCCAGTGTGCAGCCGAAATTCTCGACTGCTGATGAGTGGCGGGCATGGCAGGAAGCCGAAGGGCGTAAACGCAGTGAAGAGCTTGACAGGATGAATCAGAAATCCCGCACCGAGAAGATTTTCGGACGATCTGGCATTCAGGATCTTCATCGTAGTTGTACGTTTGCCAACTACGAAGTAAGCGGGGAGGGGCAGCGAAAAGCGTACACGATGGCAAAAAGTTATGCCCAGAACTTCGGTAGCGGATTTGCGAGCTTTGTGTTCAGCGGTGGTCCGGGAACCGGGAAAAACCATCTTGCGGCGGCAATCGGAAATCATCTGCTGGCCGGCGGTCATAGCGTTCTGGTGGTAACCATTCCTGACCTGATGCTCAGGGTTCGTGAGTGCTACGACGGTGGGCAATCAGAAGCGTCCCTGCTTGATGACCTTTGCAAAGTTGACCTGCTGGTACTGGATGAAGTCGGTATTCAGCGCGGGAGCAGTGGTGAGAAGGTCATTCTCAATCAGGTTATCGATCGCCGTCTCTCATCGATGCGACCTGTTGGCGTTCTGACGAATCTTAACCACGAGGGGCTGTTGGATTCACTGGGCGCGAGGGTTATCGATCGCCTCCAGATGGACGGAGGGATGTGGGTGAATTTTGACTGGGGAAGCTACCGGAAAAACGTTAGCCACCTCCGGATTGTGAAATAAGGGGTTAAAAATGGCCCGACCTAAAACACACAGCGAACGGATGATTATTCTTGAGCGGATTATCGGTCTGGTGAAAGAGCAGGGGCGCATCACGACGAACGACGTCGTTGCGATTTTCGGCGTGCACCGAACCACGGCGGAGAAATATCTGCAGATCGCGTTAGTGCGCGGAGGTTTCATCCGCCACGGGCGGTGCGGCGTTTTTCGTGACCAGCGGGCAGTAATTGATTATGACCTGAAGCGTTATAGCTGCAACAAGACAACCGGATTTTCAGCGCTACCGGCACTGGAGAAAAGCCAGGTAATGCAGGTTTATGGAGCATCCAAAATGAGCATCAACAAGGGGGTAGCCCAATGAGCAACATCAAAGGTCCGCTTATCAGCAGTCAGCGCTACCTCGACAAGGCAAAGGTAAACGACAGAGCGGCAAGATTTAAGCGTTTTATCGTATCTGTTTACCCGATAGTTCTGCGTGGGCAGCAATACACCATCCTGATGGATGGCCACCACAACTACGCGGCGGCAAAACTGGCTGGCATAGAACCTGATTACCGACCAATCACCAAAAAGGTGCAGCGTATTCTCGGTGAGATGTCATGGCGCGAGCGTGAGGCATTCTTCATCAACAACGTTACAGACAGCAACTACTACTTTGTTGAAACAGGCGAAGTGGTTCATGAGTTGGTTATGCCTGATACGTCCTGCAAATTCCAGGCGCACGCAGGTAACCAATGGATTTTTGGAGGTGCAGCATGACAATCGACAAACGTGCGCTGCGTGAAGTGGCGGAAAAGGCTACGCCGGGGACTTGGCGCCGCACCTCATCACTGTTCAATGGCATCACGGTAACGCCATTTTCTCTTTGCGGTGAAGAAGTGACGTTGGCCCATACTGTTGAGAAACGTGACGCGGAATTTATCGCCGCAGCCAACCCCGCCACCATGCTGGCGCTGCTTGACGAGAATATTCAACTCCAGCGGGAAAAAGACGCAACAGAGGCCGTAGCGCTGGCGCTGCGTGATGATATGCGGGATGCGCGGGAGCAACTGGAAGAAGCAGAAAAGCAAGTGGAAGAATTCACGATGTGGATTAAGCGTCTGGCCCACTCACTCAGAAACGCCAAGCCGAACAGCAAGTTATACGGTGCCGCAATGGACTATTTGAGCCGTAAGGGGTTAATCAGTGTGGAGGATGTATTGAGATGACCACTATTACCAAAGAATGGCTACAGCAGACCATCGCTGAATTTGAAAACACTCGCGACGATATTCCATTTGGCCTGAACGATGACGACGCCAAAATTCTTATTGTGCTGAAGCGTGCGCTGGCAGCGCTTACCGCTGAACCTGTGGCGTGGACTGACGCTGAAGAACTGCGGGATTTACGTACATTCGGTTTTTGCGAAATGTTCACAGTTGAACCTGTCAGTAAGGATGCTGATATGTATCGCGTTATCCCGTTATACACAGTCTCGCAACCAGTACCAGAACGCGAACGTATTCGCCGTGAACATGCTGAATGGTCTGATGCCACATTCGGCGATGTTGGCCCCATCGGTCCACTGAAGCACCTCTCGAAAGAGGCATTGGAAACTGCCGCAGAACCTAGCGACCTCAGCGAATGGGCTGATATGCAATTCCTGTTATGGGATGCACAACGCCGCGCTGGTATTACTGACGAGCAGATTGCCCTGGCGATGGTGGAAAAGCTGGCGGTGAACAAGAAGCGCGAATGGCCTGAACCGAAAGACGGTGAGCCACGACTGCATATTAAAGAGCAGTCAGCGCCGGTAATTCCGGATGGTTGGATAAGCTGTAGTGAGCGGATGCCAGAAGACGAGCAAGAAGTAATTGTTCATAACAAGTTGGGATATCGTTATGTTTCATATTTTGATGAGCATTCTGGACTATTTTTTGACATGCGAGGCGGCAATCAGATGAACTGCATTGAGCATATCTTGGTTACGCACTGGATGCCGCTGCCAGCAGCACCAGAACCAGAGCAGAGCTAATGTCCCGTATCTACATGCCGGTCCTGTGATCGGCATTAGTGAAAAATCAAAAAATACGAATCAGTGATTTGTAATCAACATTTCTTAGGTTTGTAGATATGCGAATAATAACCAGGAAGAAACCTGCGTTCACTGACCTGTACCAGACTGGTGTTCTGACGCGTATAGCAGCCGTTAAGACTGACAGTGGCGGCTGGCGCCTGTTTGGAGTGTGGCGTGATCAGGATATCGCTGTATTTGTGGAAGCGGCGCGCGGCGGCATCCGGGAATGGTCCGGCTTAAATTATCTGGCTGAGTTTGTGTTCAGTTGTGGCATTAGTCTCTGGGAGGTTCACAACAAGACGGACCGGAAAACTCCGGCATGAAGTGTTGCGTCATAACCCGCTTCGGCGGGTTTTTCGCCTAAAATCTGATATGAAACAACATGCTAGCTTTTGCAAAAAGTGCTATTCACCTCTTGAATATTCTTTCTAACAGGTATACTGTGTTTATATACAGTAGTTAAATGTAGAGGGAATTATGAGAATTGAACTTGTTATCAGCCGGACAAAACAGCTTCCGGAAGGTGCCGTTCCTGCGCTTGAAAAAGAATTAATTACCCGTCTCCAGAATCAGTATGAAAACTGCAACTTAACCATCCGTCGAGGCAGTCAGGATGGTCTGAGTATCGTCGGTGCTGCTGATGGCGATAAAAAACGTATACAGAGCATTCTGCAGGAAACGTGGGAAAGCGCTGACGACTGGTTTTATGCATATTAAGCATCGTGGAGTCGCAGACGTTTCCAGAAATAAAGTCAGTGTGACGGGGGTTACATGTTAGAAGACTTACCAGAATCAGGGTATGCGGTTATACGTTGTTACGATCATTGTGTAGTGGCAAGGTTCGGTAGTATTCCGGATAGCGGACGCGCTCTGATGTATCGTCGTGGTGACGAGATATCTTTTGTTCCCCTTCACCCTGATGACATAGTTGGAACTCCAACATTATTTACGCAAATGTTAGAAAAGGCAGGCTATCGAATTACCCGTTGCTTTGATACACTTCAAATGTAGGCCTGAACAACCTGCACCTGCTGCGCCACGGAGAACACCATGGCGCACGAATTACAACTCATCAAGCAGTCATCTGGAATTCTGATCCCCGCTACGCCGGAGACCAGTGATATTCTGCAATCAAAAATCAAACTCGGCGCCGTGCTGGTGGCTGAGTTCCGTCAGGTGAGGAATCCTGCATTCCATCGCCGCTTTTTCGCGTTGCTTAATCTCGGGTTTGAATACTGGGAACCCACCGGCGGCGCCATTTCTGCCAATGAGCGCAAACTGGTAAACGGTTATGCAAAGTTTCTCGCTGCATATGGCGGGAATGAAAGCGCATTACTGGATGCGGCTGAACAGTATCTGGAACAGATTGCAAACCGCCGGGTAACAAACGGGATTAGCCTGTGTAAATCATTCGATGCCTACCGCGCATGGGTGACGGTTGAGGCTGGTCACTATGACGCCATCCAGCTACCGGACGGCACCCTTCGCAAACATCCCCGCAGCATCGCTTTTTCCAGCATGGATGAGGTCGAATTTCAGCAGTTGTATAAATCCGCGCTTGATGTGCTCTGGCGGTGGATTTTATCACGTACATTCCGTACTCAGCGCGAGGCCGAGAACGCCGCCGCCCAGCTCATGAGTTTTGCGGGGTGATGGCGATGAAATACTCCTGGTTCCATCATCATGACTGCACAACCGAGCAGGCCGACACGCTGATATCGGATTATCAGAAGCGGGGCGTAAGGACAGAAAAGAGCCTGAACTCTGACTTCATTACCTGGACTGTCAGCGCCCGGCTGCCTGAAGGCAATAAACCACCGCGTATAAATCGCCAGTGGCAAAACCGGATATGGGGGTGAGCATGGCTATTTATCGCAGCAAAAAGTGGCTCGCCGCCGTCGGGCAGATCGAGCGCTGTGTTCTTTGTGGAACATGGGGAACGCAGGTGGCACACCGGAACGAATTAAAAGGCATGGGGCTTAAAACTGACGACTGCGCGACCGCTGCGCTTTGCCCGGAGTGTCATCACGAAATCGATAACGGGAATAAGCTGAACAGGGAAGAGCGCCGGTGTCTGATGAACAGGGCGATCGTACTGACAGTGATTAAACTTGTACGCATGAGAAAGGTGGTACCGAAATGATTTATCCAACCAGTACCGGAAAACCGGGCGAATATTTTCGACTGAATACACTGGAAAGCGTGTGGATTCAGGGAAAACTCCGTATGTGGGGGCGATGGTCATACATCGGCAGCGGTAAACCCGGCAATATGTTTAACCAGTTGCTGGCCTCCAGAAAACTGACAAAAACAGCCATCAATGAGGCTTTACGCCGTCTGAAAAAATCAGGAACAAGCAAGCCAGAGCTGGAGGCCTTTCTTCGTGAAATGATGAACGGGAAACAAAAAAGCTGGCTGGCGCATTGTACTGATTCCGAGGCCATGTTGATTGACCGCGTGATTGGTACTGTATTAGCTGAGTATCCGGCGCTGAAAAAGTTGATTCACCAGCGTTACGAAGGGCGGGGAATGAGTAAGCGCAAAATGGCTGAGCGATTGCAGGACGTTAATCCGGAATGGTGTTTTAGCACATGTGAGAAACGTATCGCGCACTGGCTGAAGGTTGCTGAATATATGCTATATCGGCCAATGCATGATGAATTTTGTTATAGCTAAAAAAGTATTGCTTTTTTACGTATAAACTGCTTTAATTTCGCTATGCTTCGCAAAGCTGTATCGCGAGGCGAATAACAGACATGAACACAAAAAGAACCCGCCATTGAGCGGGTTTTGTCGTTTCTGAGTTATACATCCTGAGAGATATTGCAGAAAGATATTTCTGGATACACATAATGTAACCAGACGGGTATTTACTGAATTTTATTGCGGGTTATAGAGTGACCTCGTCGCAGTGAATCCACCTGAGCGGATGGGCGGAAATGGTCATGAACATGAACGATCTAATCCTTATCAATGAAAATGCCCGCGCGTCACAGTATGACCAGCTAAAGGCGCACCGGGAGGCACCCGGCACCGCGACATCAGATTTTTTGGTGCAGTTCATGAACGTGAGAAATTTTGCGGGTTATGGTCTGAAATATGTCATTTATATCTGTTGAGGTATGGGATGGTTGTGGATTTATTAAAAGTGACCCCTCGGGATAAAAGGTATTACGGTGTGGCGGTTTTTTCAGGAGTAATAACTGGAGTTATTTCTGCTTTTGTTAAGTCAGGCACTGAGGCCATTCTTCCTCCACGTACGCCAGACAGAATAGCTCCTCCAGTGCAAATGCTAAATGATTTTGGGATTGACTGGCATAAACTGGTTTACAGCTATTCTGAACAGATGGTTTATTGGGGGGGGAATGCAATACATATCATTTTTTCAATTGTGGCAGCCATCATCTATTGCATCATTGCCGAGATTTTCCCAAGAGTGACCATGTGTCAGGGGATCGTGTTCGGTATTCTGTTTGCCATTATTTGTCATGGTATAGCACTTCCTGTACTGGGGTTATCTCCAAATCTCGCACAATTACCGCTGGATGAAATTGTATCTGAAATTGTGGGGACATGTCTCTGGATTTGGACAATTGAATTATTGCGCATTGCTCTGCGGAGCAAGATGGTTGAAACATAATTGTTGTGTGTAGGGGGGGGGAGAACCGGAATATGCTGGATTTACCATGCTGTAAAAACCGCATTTAAGCGGTTTTTTATTGTTTCATAAAGGGTGGTGCAGTCTGTATATAAGAAACGCCAAAATAATGAAGAGTGTTGCTGTGATGATTGCCATCTTTTCAAAAAGGTTCATAGATTCCCCGAAAAAAATCAACGAACCGACATGAAAACTATTGCAGGTGCCTCTCTGCAAGTTATAGATTTTCCTGGTTGCGGTGAACCACCCCTGAGCGGAGGGGTAAAAGAGGTTACAAGACAGGTTTTCCATTTAGTTGCAGCCATAGACATACGGACCACGGTAGTAACCAGCCAACGGTTCATCGGGAGGCACCCGGCACCGCGACAACTAAACGAAACAGGACAGTAATCAAGGGCTACTTCGGTAGCCCTTTCTGTATACAGTTGCCATGACGGAACGGGAGCGATTTCAGTAATAGTGTATGGCGGGTATCATTAAGAATTAAAAATATACACTCATCTTTATCTGGCAAGGTCTTTATATTCTTATAAATGCTGAATCATTTACGATTAATTATACTTCCTCCACGCTATCCGGCACTTCTATTTTTTCTTGCCATAACATCATGTTTTCTGTGGTGTATTTTCACACTTAAATCCCGGGAGGGTATTATGAATGTGTTTGCTTTATCTGCATTAAGTGGTTTAATGTTTTTTTCTTCATTAACATATGCTGCTAACTATGTGGATGCTTCAGTGTCCGGAGGAACTGAAAAAACAGGGGTTATAAAAACCAGTGTGCCTGTTGAGTATGATTCAGTAAAAGGTGAGTGTAAGACGCAGAACCCCGGCGTTATAGCAAAGAGAGTGACAAAAACAACCGGACTGGAGTTGAAGACTTTTAAATGTTCTGAAGGAAGTGCAGTAATTTCAGAGGGGAAATTCAATGGTTCTAATGAACCGTTTGGTGAAGCATATGCTTATATTACCGATATTTTAAATAAATATAAGGCATATCATAAAAAAGCCTTATTATCAGTTCCTGTTAACCTTTCATTTTATGAACGTGATGACTGGGGAGCCAACGCCTCATGGAATGCTCAGACAAAAACCGTAACACTAATATCAGGGAACAGTGGAAGCGGGATTTATACACCAAGTGGAAAAACAATTATTTATCATGAATTTGGACATGCGATATCTAACGCCGGGCAGACATCAGCAACATCTGAAGACAGCGCAATTGATGAAGCTTTTTCAGATATATTTACGGTATTCTTTAATAACCATGGAGTTTCCGGAGATGCTGTAGACTGGGATATTGGCAGAGGATATAGCAGAACCGGGGAGGCGATTCGCTATGTTGATTCTCCTAAAAGAGATGGTGCAGTAGAAAATATTCATGATATAACACCATCAATGAATCCGTATCAGCGTGGTGGATTTATAAGGAAAATGTTCTATAACTTATATAATAACCTTCGTGCAAGTGGCTTTGATAAAAATAAAAGTCTGGAACTGAGTTATATGCTTTTTTATGATGCTAATGAAGACTGGCATAAAGGCATGTCATTTGGTGATCTGACCCGTTCATTATATACTGCATATATGACATCTTATACTTCAACTTACAATGAGAAAAATCTTTTAAATGCAATGAGTGATGTTGGTGTATCACCTGAGGTTCAGTATAAAATATACAGTAAAGCAGGTTTTGTATCGAGGCTAAAAGTTGTGTACTATGATTATGATGGTAATTTCCATGAAGAGTTCACTCCACAGGTTCCTGTGGGGCAAACTGCATGGGTTAATGTTCCTATGTATGCTTCTGAATCCGTTTCCATAAGTGCACAGATAGATTATTATGGTTTTAAAGATTATCACTTACTCTTTCCGACTCCATGGGTAAACCAGTGTGTTATTACATGGGGGACTGTTTTTTCACCGCAGGCAGCGATAGGTAGTGAAAAATGTGATTTTTGATATTTATAAGAAATATTCAATCGGTGCTGACAGATATAAATAGTATTCTTAATTTGTATTAACGCAAATATGATTTATATGGAAGCACATTCACGATAAAGACCACCTACTGGTGGTCTGTTTTTTCTTTTTCCACTTACCCGACATCCGGGTAGTCCATTCCCGGACAGGGGAAGTTATGACAATGGATAAACATACGACATGGCTGGCCTACATCTGGGCATTAATCAGCGGCATATGCGCCCAGTGGACGTTAAACGACTATGGCGCTCTGATAGGTATTGTTCTGGGTATTGGTACGTTTCTGGTTAATAAGCATTACAAAAAGAAAGCAGAGCAGGCTCAGGCAAGGCAGGCCGCCGCGATGGAGGAGCGTAACAGGCTAATCGCCAGGATTCTGGAAAAAAACGACCATGACAGCACGTTAAAGATGCTGGCGGTATCTGAAATGCCGGAGGGCAGTAATGGCGCTCAGGACAAAAGTTAAATACGGTCTTTCCGCCGCCATGCTGGCGCTGATTGCCGCCGGTGCCAGCGCACCGCAGCTACTCGACCAGTTTTTACAGGAGCGGGAAGGAAATACGCTGGTGGCCGTTCGTGATAACGGCGGCGTCTGGTCAGTATGCCGTGGCGTGACTCGTATCGATGGTAAACCCGTTGTGAAAGGCCAGCGACTGACGCAAAGCCAGTGCGACCATTACAACGCCATCGAGCGGGATAAAGCGCTGGCATGGGTAAATAAACACGTTCATATACCGCTGACCGAACCGCAGAAAGCCGGTATTGCGTCGTTCTGTCCGTATAACATCGGTCCCGGTAAATGTTTTCCGTCCACGTTTTACCGGAAGCTCAACGCAGGAGATCGTAAGGGAGCGTGTGCAGAAATCCGCCGTTGGGTATATGACGGCGGCAAAGATTGCCACAACAGGGAAAATCAGTGTTACGGCCAGGTGATACGCCGCGACCAGGAATCAGCGCTGACGTGTTGGGGGATTAACCAATAAATTGTTGTCAGCGGAATAATTCACCAAAAAATGACATGGCGCCACAGGGGCGGATAACACAAAATCTGCCGATTTCTGATTTACGAAGGATATAAAAGCGAAAACCCCGAACGTTAGCGGCGATCGGGGTTTTCTGTTTCTGCACCTTGAATAAGGCAAGGGAGAACCTGTGATTGATATTAGCAAACTAATACGGGAGTTGCGACTAATGATTGAGCAATTACCAAACTGGAAATTTGTCCTGATCTGGCTGGTACTGTTTGTCGCCGCTATTGGCTATCTGATAGGACAAATCCGTTGGTGGTGACATGAATCGTATAACCACCGGCGTAATAGTCTCGTTGCTGATTATGGCCGCCGCGCTGGCATGGACAACGGACCACTACCACGGTAATGCCGTGAAATATAAATCGCAGCGCGACACCGCTACTCACAAGCTGACGCTGGCGAACGCGACAATTACCGACATGACGAAGCGCCAGCGTGACGTTGCTGCCCTCGATGCAAAATACACAAAGGAGTTAGCCGATGCACAGACTGAGAATGCTGATTTGCAGCGCCGCCTTGCTTCTGGTGGCCGGGTGCGCGTCAAAGGACGTTGTACAGTGCCCGCCAGTACCACAACCGCCAGCCCCGGCAGCGTGGGCAATGCTGCCACCGTCGAACTCTCTCGGGATTCTGGACAAAACGTTCTCGATATCCGCGCCGGAATCATCAGCGATCAGGCAAAACTGAAGTATTTGCAGGAGTACGTTCGCACGCAGTGCAGATAAAAAAATCCCCGCAGGAGGGAAAAGGAGCTTACCTGCGGGGGAGTTTCAGAAATGCATAAAAATGACAATGTCTCTGGGTTTGCGTACTACTGCATCGCGTTTTTATCGTACTGGCGGGAGCTGGTTTCCGTACATACCAAAAACGTAACCAGACGCTAAAAACTGGTACACCTCATGAAAATAACCCAGTGGCTGAAAAGCCTCATCCATACGGAGCAAAGAGAAATGCCGGATATGAAAGATATCGTCACCGACGACATGGTGAAAAACGCCCTGCGTTCAGACACGGTAACCACCGCGGTTAAAACGCAGATTAAATCCACACTGGATCAGCAGATTGACGCCGCTGTCGATACCGCATTGACCGATATTCTCGGTAGTGATGCTGATAATACGGTTATGCAGTAGGTGAGATCAGGCATTACAGCAGCCCTTCAGTGAGGGGCTGCGATAATGGTTAATCACAGGGAACATAATCATGGCAAAACCGGACTGGGAGGCCATCGAGACGGCATACCGGGCCGGAGTGACGTGTGAGCGTATTTACAACTCGGTGAGAGAGTCAACTAACAATCCCATAGCTCCGCACTGGCGGGGCTTTTTGTTGTAACAAGAAGACGAAGAAGGAAATACTATGTTTACAGTTAAAACCATCATCAACGGTGTTACGCATATTTGTGAGCAACCATCTATCTCGATAGCCAGGGCTGGTTCTGAAACGTTCGCAGATACTTTAAAACTTACTCATAACTCAGCCAGCCCAGACTTCGCATACTGGCTCCCGGCTATCTATGAAGATCCAGAAATGACCAAAGCGCTGCAGGAGGAAGAACTGGTTATTAGTGACCGTACTGATGTGCTGGATACTGATGCTATTGCCATCATTATTGAGGAATATCCGAGTGAAAATTTCCCCGGCGCGGGTGATGGCTGCCGTTACCAGTTTATCTATCCGGGCGATCAGGTTTATGTGATGAACTCTAATGGTGCCACCATAGAGGCTGTGAAGTAAGCATTACAGCAGGGGCTAATCCGTGGGAGGACATCAATCTTTACGGGTCCTTTCCGGCAGTCAGGGACATTACGGGGCGGCAGCGTCGCAGGATTTCACTCCTTATGAAAATTTTCAGGGAAAAGCCAGATCCGTTCTTCTTATCGTTTATTGACTGTTTTTAAAGGTTTTTTTAGAAAAAAGAAAGGATCTGCTGGATAACGTTTTTAGTTAAAAACGAAGATCGCAGATCCTTTCCTGTTTCCGGGAGACTTTTCCATGAACGTGAACAAAAAAAAACTGGCTGAAATTTTTGGTTGTGACGTCAGAACTGTCACAGCCTGGCAAAGCCAGGGGCTGCCACTTGTTTCCGGAGGAGGAAAAGGTAACGAAGCAGTGTTCGACACCGCGGCAGCGATTTCATGGTACGCGGAGCGTGATGCGTCTATTGAAAATGAAAAGCTGCGTAAAGAGGTTGATGATTTACGTGCCGCTGCGGAATCAGATCTTAATCCCGGCACCATCGACTATGAGCGCTACCGCCTGACAAAAGCCCAGGCGGATGCGCAGGAACTTAAAAATGCTGAGCGCGAAGGGCTGGTTCTTGAGACCGAATTGTTCACCTACATCCTGCAACGGGTGGCTCAGGAAATAGCAGGGATACTGTCAAGGGTACCGCTGGTATTACAGCGCAAATATCCTGATCTGTGCCAGTCACACATCGATGTGGTCAGAACGGAAATCGCCAGGGCGTCAGGCAGGGCCGCCACGATAGCGGATGTGGAGAAGTGGACCGATGATTTCCGGAGAGCGCAGGGCGAATAATGCCAACAGAGCCATAACTAACGGGCTGATAGCGCTTCATATTCCCGTACCGCTTACCACCGTGCAGTGGGCTGATGAGTATTACTATCTGCCAAAAGAGTCCTCCTACACCCCCGGCAAATGGGAAACGCTGCCGTTTCAGGTAGCGATAATGAACGCGATGGGGTATGAACTGATCCGCGTTGTAAACCTCATTAAGTCTGCCCGCGTGGGCTATACCAAAATGTTGCTGGGGGTGGAAGGCTATTTCATAGAGCACAAGTCGCGCAACAGCCTGCTGTTCCAGCCGACCGACTCATCCGCTGAGGATTTTATGAAATCCCACGTGGAGCCGACTATCAGGGATGTTCCTGTATTGCTGGAGCTGGCCCCCTGGTTCGGGCGTAAACATCGCGATAATACGCTTACCCTGAAACGCTTTTCTTCCGGTGTCGGGTTCTGGTGCCTCGGCGGTGCAGCAGCCAAAAACTACCGTGAAAAATCGGTGGATGTGGTCTGCTATGACGAATTGTCATCTTTTGAGCCTGATGTCGAGAAAGAAGGTTCGCCGACGCTGCTGGGGGATAAACGTATTGAAGGTTCTGTCTGGCCTAAATCCATTCGGGGCTCCACACCAAAAGTCAAAGGGTCATGCCAGATTGAAAAGGCGGCAAATGAATCGGCGCATTTTATGCGTTTTCATGTACCGTGTCCGCATTGTGGCGAAGAACAGTACCTTAAATTCGGTGATGGCAGTACGCCGTTCGGTCTGAAATGGGAGAAAAGCAAGCCGGAGACGGTGTATTACCTTTGTGAACATAATGGATGCGTGATCCGTCAATCGGAACTTGATCAGAAAGCAGGCCGCTGGATTTGCGATAACACAGGCATGTGGACACGCGATGGACTGGCTTATTTCAGCGCGTCCGGTGAGGAGGTTCCGCCGCCACGATCCATTACCTTTCATATCTGGACGGCTTACAGTCCCTTTACCACCTGGATACAAATTATTTATGACTGGCTGGATGCGCTGAAAGATCCAAATGGTGTGAAAACCTTTATAAACACCACCCTGGGCGAGCCTTATGAAGAGGCGGTGGCCGAAAAACTCAGCCATGAGCTTTTGCTGGAAAAAGTGATTCATTATGCGGCGCCGGTTCCGGAGCGGGTGGTGTATCTGACCGCTGGTATCGACTCCCAGCGTAACCGTTATGAAATGTATGTCTGGGGCTGGGCGCCGGGCGAAGAGGCTTTCCTTATTGATAAGCAAATTATCATGGGACGGCATGATGATGAAGATACCCTGCAGCGTGTGGATGCCGTCATTAATAAAAAATATCGTCATGCTGACGGGACGGATATTTCCATTTCCCGTATCTGCTGGGATACCGGAGGGATTGATCAGGAGATCGTTTATCAGCGTTCAAAAAAGCACGGCATATTCAGGGTATTGCCCATCAAAGGGGCGTCGGTATACGGAAAACCCGTTATCACCATGCCCAGGAGCAGGAATCAGCGCGGTGTGTTTTTATGTGAAATCGGGACTGACACCGCCAAAGAGATGATTTACGCCAGACTTAAAGAGCCTCCCACCCCGCCTGACTCAGCCTCACCTTACACCTTTCGTTTTCCGGATAATCCGGAAATTTTTTCGGACGTGGAAGCGAAGCAACTGGTGGCAGAAGAACTGGTGGAAAAGGTGGTTAACGGGAAGATAAAGCTGCTGTGGGATGCAAAGAAAAGGCGTAATGAAGCGCTGGACTGCCTGGTATATGCGTATGCGGCATACCGGGTATCCGTCCAGCGCTGGCAACTGAGTCTGGATGCGCTGGCCGAGTCCAGAAAAAGCGAGAATAAAACGGGCCCAACCCTTGAGGAGCTGGCCGCCATGCTTTCGGGAGATCTTAATAATGGCAACAATGGCTGAATTGTATGAAGCACGTGCCGCACTGCATGACCTGATGACAGGAAAACGGGTGGCGACAGTACAGAAGGACGGTCGGCGGGTGGAGTTTACCGCAACCTCCGTCGGCGATCTGAAAAAGTACATAACAGAAATGGAAGCCAGCCTGAAAACGGGAGGGCGTCGCGGTCCGGCAGGGGTGAGATTATGAAACGGGCGCCAGTACTGATTGATGTGAGCGGGGCACCACTGCGTGAAAGTATGGGATACAGTGGTGGCGGTACTGGTTTTGGTGGTCAGTTGACCGACTGGATGCCGGGCGCTGAAAGCGTCGACGCGGCACTGCTGCCTTCGCTACGTCTCGGTAATGCCCGGGCGGATGATCTGGTCAGGAATAACGGCATTGCGGCTAACGCGGTATCGCTTCACAAGGATCATATTGTTGGCCATCTGTTTCTTATCAGCTACCGACCTAACTGGCAGTACCTGGGAATGCGCGAGTCTGCTGCCAGGAGCTTTATCAATGAGGTGGAATCGGCCTGGACAGAATACTGTGACGGTATTTTTGGCGAGATAGACATTGAGGGGAAGCGTACCTTTACAGAATTTATTCGTGAAGGGGTTGGGGTACACGCCTTCAATGGTGAAATTTTTCTCCAGCCCGTCTGGGATGCGGAAACCACGCAACTGTTCAGAACCCGATTTAAAGCCATAAGCCCAAAGCGCATTGATACACCTGGTCACGCTATGGGGAATAAGCAGTTAAGAGCGGGTGTGGAGGTTGACCGGAACGGTAAGGCGCTGGCGTATCATGTCTGCGATGATGACTGGCCGTTATCAGGTGCAGGGCAGTGGACGCGGATACCGAAATATTTGCCTTCAGGACGTCCTGCCATGCTGCATATTTTTGAGCCTGTGGAGGATGGACAGACGCGCGGAGCCAACCAGTTTTACAGCGTAATGGAGCGTCTGAAAATGCTTGATACGCTGCAGGCAACGCAGCTTCAGTCGACGATTGTTAAGGCGATGTATGCCGCAACAATTGAGAGCGAGCTGGATACTGACAAGGCCTTTGAGTACATCGCGGGGATGGGAGGGGAAGGAGTCGCGGATGCGAATAATCCGCTGGTAAGCGTTCTGGCGAGTTATGCGCGATATTATGCCGCCAACAATGTAAAACTCGGCGGTGTAAAAATTCCTCATCTTCACCCAGGTGACGCACTTAAATTACAGACGGCACAGAATGCCGACAGCGGATTTTCAGCGCTGGAACAGGCGCTGCTTCGCTATATTGCAGCGGGGCTGGGCGTCTCTTATGAACAACTTTCGCGGGATTACTCACAGGTCAGTTACTCCAGCGCCCGCGCATCTGCCAATGAATCATGGCGTTATTTTCTGGGGCGCCGGAAATTCATTGCCGGACGACTGGCGACGCAGATGTTTTCCTGCTGGCTGGAAGAAGCGCTGATACGTGGAGTGATCAGAGCGCCACGCGCCCGATTTTCTTTCTGGGAGGCGCGTTCAAGCTGGAGTCGGGCGGAATGGATTGGTGCCGGACGCATGGCAATTGACGGGCTCAAGGAAGTACAGGAAGCCGTTATGCGTATCGAGGCAGGCCTCAGCACCTACGAGAAAGAGCTGGCCATTATGGGTGAAGATTACCAGGATATTTTCCGCCAGCAGGTCAGAGAGTCAGAAGAACGCCGCAGTGCCGGGCTTCCACGCCCGGTATGGATAACCGATACATACCAGCAACAGATTTCAGACAGCAGAAAACCGGAGGAGGAGCAACGTGCAACGTAATCTCCCGCATATACTCAGCCAGGCCACGAACGCCCCGCTGTTACTTGAACCCGCCTATGCGCGGGTTTTCTTTTGCGCGCTGGGCAGGGAGTCAGGCGCTGGCAGCCTGCACATTCCCCAGAACCTGGAAAACCTTGATCAGGCGGGTATGGAGCTTGTTACCGGAAATTATATGTCCGGCGACAAACCACGGGCGCGTTTTTACCAGGTGGTGAATGGTATTGCCGTGTTACCAGTGTCAGGAACACTTGTTCATAAACTTGGCGGGATGCGGCCATTTTCCGGCATGACCGGCTATGACGGCATTACCGCCCGTCTGCAACAGGCAATTTCCGATCCAGAAGTGACGGGGGTGCTGCTGGATATAGACAGTCCGGGCGGACAGGCCGCAGGCGCGTTTGACTGCGCGGACATGATTTACCGTCTGGGACAACAGAAGCCGATATGGGCGCTGATGAATGATATGTCCTGTTCAGGGGCGATGCTGCTGGCGTCTGCATGCTCCCGCCGCCTGGTGACGCAGACTGCCAGAATCGGGTCTGTTGGCGTGGTGATGGCGCATACCAGCTATGCCGGACAACTGGAACAGGAGGGCGTGGAAATCACCCTGATCTATTCAGGGGGGCACAAGGTCGATCTGGATGTAACGCGGGCATTACCGGAAAGCGTCCATGCCGACTATCAGCAGCGAATGGACGAAGCCAGAAAGATGTTTGCCGACAGGGTTGCACAGTATACCGGGTTGTCCGCAGAGGCCGTCATGGCGACGGAAGCCGCCGTCTACGACGGCCAGGCGGGTATTGATATCGGGCTGGCTGATGAAATGGTAAACGCTGCAGATGCCGTTACGGTAATGGCCGCAGCACTGAAGAACAATACAACAGGAGGCACTATGCCGGAATTAACAGCAACAGAAGCGGCAGCGCAGGAAAATCGGCGCGTGATGGGGATTATAGGTTGCTCTGAGGCAAAAGGGCGTGAGGCGCTGGCGCAGATGCTGGCCGGACAACCGGGTATGAGCGTGGCGCAGGCGCAGGGCATTCTGGCTGCAGCCGCGCCGCAGCAGGAAGTTGTCAGCGAGGCCGATCGCATTATGGCGCTTGACGACGCTAAGGGGCGAGAGGGACTTGCCTCCACGCTGGCCGCCATGTCGGATATGACTACAGAGCGGGCAAAAACCATTCTTGCCGCTGCACCGCGTGCCGGTACTACATCCCTCAGCGACAGTATTCTGGCACTGGATGAAGCTAAGGGGCGTGAAGAACTGGCGGGAAAATTAGCGACCATACCTGGAATGACAGTTGAACAGGCTCGCGAGCTACTGGCGGCGGCGCCGGATGCTTCAGGTTCGGGGGGGACGAATATGAATAATGCCTTTGATCAGTTTATGCAGTTACATTCCCCGGCGTCACTGTCAGGAAGTAGCGGTAACAGCAACGATGTTGATACAGATACGCAACTCCTGATGAGCATTCCGGGAACGAGGGCAACAAAGGGCGAGGATAAATTATGACCTTTAAAACGACGACACAACAGCGTGATGAAAACCGTATTTTCGCCGGAAATGATCCGGCATATACCACAACAGGGGCCAGCGGTATTACGGCTGCAACCCCAGCGCTGACACCACTGATGCTGGATGATGCCACAGGGAAACTTGCGGCATGGGACGGACAGAAGGCCGGAGCCGCTGTGGGTGTACTGACCCTGCCACTGGAAGGCACTGAAAGTGTACTGACGTACTGGAAAAGCGGCACATTTGCCACGGAAGCGCTGTTGTGGCCGGAAAGTGTTGACGCCGTTAAAAAGGCAAATGCCTTTTCCGGCAGCGCCATCAGTCATGCCGCACTGCCCTGATAACCGTCCGATAATTACGCAATACACGGCAGGCCGCACAGCGGCCTGTTCTGTTTTTACCGTTCAAAGGAACACGTTTCATGAATTTATTTACCACCCGTCAGTTACTCGGTTACACCGAGCAGAAAGTCAAGTTTAACCCGCTTTTCCTGACCCTGTTTTTTCGTCGCACGGTGACATTCAAAGAGCAGGAGGTCATGCTGGATAAAATTACCGGAAAAACCCCCATTGCGGCCTATGTGTCGCCGGTGGTGGGCGGAAAAGTGCTGCGTAATCGTGGCGGTGAAACCCGCGTACTGCGCCCGGGATACGTCAAACCGAAGCATGAGGTGAATTATTCGCAGGTTGTGGAGCGTCTGCCAGGGGAAGATCCGGCGCAACTGAACGACCCGGCCTACCGTCGTCTGCGTATTCTGACCGACAACCTCAAGCAGGAGGAGCAGGCCATCATCCAGGTGGAGGAGATGCAGGCCGTCAGCGCAGTGCTGAACGGAAAATACATTATGGAGGGCGAGCAGTTCGAGACCGTGGAGGTGGATTTCGGGCGCTCAGCGGCCAATAACATCACCCAGGCCAGCGGTAAAAAATGGTCAGAACAGGACCGTGATACCTTCGATCCGTCATTTGATATCGATATGTACTGCGACCAGGCATCCGGACTGATTAATATCGCCGTGATGGACGGGAAGGTCTGGCGCCTGTTAAACGGCTTTAAACTGTTCCGCGAAAAACTGGATACCCGCCGTGGCTCCACATCGGTGCTGGAAACCGCCGTTAAAGACCTGGGGGCCGTCGTGTCCTTTAAGGGCTGGTACGGCGATCTGGCGATTGTGGTGGCAAAAACCTCATACATCGATAAAGACGGCACTGAAAAGCGCTACCTCCCGGAAGGCACTCTGGTGCTGGGCAATACCGCGGCAGAAGGTATCCGCTGTTATGGTGCTATTCAGGATTCACAGGCGCTCGCGGAGGGCATTGTTGCTGCAACGCGTTACCCGAAGCACTGGATCACCGTTGGCGACCCGGCTAACGAGTACACCATGACGCAGTCTGCGCCGCTGATGGTGCTGCCGGACCCGGATGAATTTGTGATTGTCCAGGTGGGCTGAGAGAACCGACAAAACGGCCCGTAAGGGCCTTTTTTGTGTCATGAAATCAGAAGGATGACCGAAAATGGCAACAAAAGAAGAGAATATCGCCCGTCTGCAGGAACTCGCCGTACAGCTCGGTCGGGAGCCGGATATTTCCGGCAGCGCTGCCGAAATCAGCCAGCGTGTCGCTGAGTGGGAGGAAGAGGCGAGCGGAATGCAAGCCGGGGAAAATGCTGAAACGACGGCCAGTGACCCACAGGACGAGCCGGAATCTGCAAAAAGCAATACCAATCTTTCGGGATTTGCCCTTATCAGGGCGGTCCGCACGCTTCATATTCACGCGCTGGCAGCAGACAGCGATCGGATTCTGGATACCGTTCAGGCAGGGGATTTGGCACGTATTCAGGAAATATATGTTCATGAACTCGCGCGCGACGGACTGATTGTTGCGTTATGAGGGACGCGGTATGTCGCAGACAGACAATCTTTTTGATACAGCCATGTCAATAGCCGATGACACCATTATCAGCGTTATGGGAACTGTAGCGACCATCACGTCAGGCGTACTGGCGGGCACCTCGCTGACCGGGGTTTTTGATGATCCGGAAAGTGTTTCATATGTTTCCGGCGGCGTCAGAATTGAAGGGGTAAGCCCGTCATTTTTCGTGAAATCGTCAGCCTTACGACAACTGAAGCGAGCCGATACCCTGGTGATTGGGGAGCAGAATTACTGGGTGGACAGAATGGGACCGGAAGAGAGTAGCGGAAGCCGGGTTATCTGGCTGGGAACGGGAGACCCACCGACAGATACCCGGCGAAGGTAAGGAGGACGTATGTCACTTAAAGGCCTGGAAAATGCCGTACAGAATCTGAGCAGTATCGACAGACAAATGATACCCAGGGCGTCCGCGATGACGATAAACAGGCTGGCACAGAAGGCTATTTCCTTTGCCACGCATAAAGTCGCAAAAGAGACGGTCGCCGGAGATAACCACCGGCAGGGTATTCCTTTCCGGCTGGTTAAACAGCGCGTCAGACTATGGAAAGCCTCCCCCCGCTTTGATGTGGGAAAACAGTATGCCCGAATCCGTATCAACCGGGGCAATCTGCCCGCCATTAAACTCGGTACAGCGCAGGTCAGGCTGACGCGCAGCAAAGGACAGTTGCTGCGCGGGGGCAGTGTGCTGAAGATTGGGCCGTACCTGTTCCGTGATGCTTTTATCCAGCAACTGGCAAACGGGCGCTGGCATGTGATGAAGCGCATCGAAGGTAAGAAGCGCTATCCCATTGACGTAGTGAAGGTCCCGCTGGCGGCGGCACTGACACAACACTTTGAAGAGGCTAAAAACCGCATCATTGCGGAAGAATTTCCCAAAGAACTCGCCTCATCGCTGAAACAGCAACTCCGGCTACACCTGACCAGGAGACTTTGATGAACAAACATACAGCCATTCGTAACGCCATTCTTGACCGCCTGTCCGAAACATCAGGTGAAGGCGTAACGCTGTTTGATGGTCTGCCCGCCGTTATCGCGCCGGAAGATTTGCCCGCACTGGTGGTCTGGCTGACAGACGCGCAGTACACGGGAGAAGAGCTTGATGAAGACAACTGGAAAGCGCATCTGCACGTTGCGGCGTTCCTGAAAGCAGAAAGTCCTGACCGTGAGCTGGATGACTGGATGGAAGGGAAAATCTATCCGGCCCTCAGAGATGTTCCACAACTGGCTGCTCTTGTCGACACCATGACGCCGGCCGGATATGACTGGCAGCGTGATGGTGACATGGCTCTCTGGGCCATGACGGAAATAACGTATCAGATAACCTACACGATGTAAGGAGAATGAATTATGGCAGCACCTGACCCGCTGAAAAAAGTGAAGGGAGCCGGTACCACGTTCTGGCTGTATACCGGTAACGGCGATGCATATGCGAACCCGCTGAGCGATAACAACTGGCTGAAGCTGGCAAAGGTTAAGGATTTGCAGCCCGGTGAGATGACCGCTGACGCTGAAGATGATAACTACCTGGATGATGAAGATGCCGACTGGAAAACCACCGCACAGGGGCAAAAAAGTGCCGGGGACACCAGTATCACGCTGGCGTGGAAGCCGGGAGAGCAGGGGCAGAAAAAACTGATTGATCTGTTTGATAAGGGCGATGTGGAAGCCTGGCGCATTAAGTACCCTAACGGCACCGTGGATGTCTTTAAGGGCTGGATCAGTTCGCTGGGAAAAACGGTTCAGTCCAAAGAGGCGATCACCCGCACGGTGAAAATTACAGGCGTCGGGCGTCCTCATATGGCGGAGGAGGACACCGCGCCGCCGGTAGCGGTGTCCGGTCTGGTTGTGGCACCACAGGCAACAAACGTGAACGTCGGCGCAACGGTTGATCTGACGTATACCGTGAAACCGGATAACGCCACAGATAAATCCCTGCGCATTGCCACCTCAGATCCGACGATTGCCACGGTTACTCAGGCTGATAACGTTGCAACAGTGAAAGGTGTTAAAGCCGGAACGGCAAAAATTATTGGCATGACGTCAGACGGTAACTTTACCGCCATTACGGATATTACCGTTCAGGCGTAGCCCTCCTTTTCGCCCCGCCTGCCGGGGCCCTCTTACAGGAATAAACCATGTTTTTAAAGAAAGACACGCTTAACTATGGCGATGCTTCCGTTGAGTTGCATGAGCTTTCCGGACTGCAGCGCGTTGAATACCTCGAATATATCCAGCAGCGAACCGCGCAGTATGACGAAGAAACTGCAGATGCGGGCGAGGAAGAGAGGCGAGTCGCCTTTTTGCGAATGGGTATTGATATTAATGCCTGGCTGGTATCCCGCTCATTACAGAATGGCGATCAGACGCGGGATACAGGGAAAACCAGCGATAATATTGCCGCCCTTTGGTCGTATGAGGCGCTGGGAAAAGGGGCTGATATGGTGCTGTCCCTGAGCGGAATGTCCCTCCCTGATTCTGGCGATGAAACGGAAGCGGGAGAGGCCGATTCGCCGGAAAAGCCCTGAAGGCTGAAATTCGTTTTGCCATGCAGCTTGCGCGGGAGTTTGGCAGGGGAGACTGGCGCCGGATGCTGTCAGAAATGAGTGCAACGGAGCTGGGGGCGTGGTCTGAATACTTCAGGCAGTACAGCTTCAGTGATGCGCACCTGGACGCAGAATTTGCCACCCTGAAATCGCTGGTGGCCGGACTGGTGACAGGAACGCCTCACGATGCAGCGGATTTCAGTCTGATGCCGGAGCCTGAACCGGCATTTGAACAAAATGATGACGATATGATGTTTGCAGGCGAAGGCATTTTCGGAGGAGTACGTTATGGACCAGATAGCCAATCTGGTGATTGATCTTTCGCTGGATTCGCAGAAGTTTAAGGACGAAGTTCCGCGTATAAAGAAAATGCTGGAGAACGCTTCCGATAAAGCGGAGATATCAGCACGGCGACAAAAAAATCTTCTGGAGCTCCTGCAGAAACAGGGCAGGGCATATGTTGACGGAAGCGGTACCGTATTCAACGCGACCACCCGACAGAAGCAGGCGCTGATACTGAATTCGCAGGCTTATGATCAGGTGGCTCAGCGCATAGATATTACGCAACGCAACATTGAAGCCCTGAATCAGAAGCTGCGGGAAGAGCAGGCGCAGGCAGCGGCGGTTGCACAGGCTCAGGATGCCGCCGCCGCCGCATTTTACCGTCAGATTGACAGTGTAAAACAGTTAAGCGGTGGTCTGCAGGAGTTGCAGCGTATCCAGGCGAAGGTACAACAGGCGAAAGGGCGTGGTGATATCTCACAGGGAGATTATCTGACGCTGGTATCTGAAACTGTTGCAAAAACACGCGAACTCAGCGATGCCGAAGCGCTGGCCACGCAGAAAAAAGCACAGTTCATTCGCAGCCTGAAAGAGCAGGCAGCAGCGCAAAATCTTTCACGCGCTGAGCTGTTGCGGGTGAAAGCGGCTGAGCTGGGGGTCAGCAGCGCCGCCGATGTCTATATCCGCAAACTGGATACCGCAACAAAATCCACTCATGCACTGGGACTGAAATCAGCGCAGGCGCGCCGTGAAATTGGCGTGCTGATTGGTGAACTTGCACGGGGTAACTTTGGTGCCCTTCGCGGTTCCGGTATCACGCTGGCCAACCGCGCCGGGTGGATTGAAACGCTGATGTCACCGAAGGGCATGATGATCGGGGGTGTTGTTGGTGGCATTGCGGCAGCAGTTTACGGGCTGGGTAAGGCGTACTATGAAGGGACGAAAGAAAGTGAGGAGTTCAATAAACAGCTTATTCTGACCGGGAGCTACGCCGGGAAAACTGCCGGGCAGCTTAATGAGATGGTGAAATCGCTCGCCGGAAACGGCGTTACGCAGCACGATGCGGCAGGCGTGCTGGCGCAGGTGGTGGGCAGCGGTTCATTTCGTGGTGGACAGGTTGAAACCGTAGCCCGCGCGGCTGTTGCCATGCAGAACGCCACGGGCGAGGCGGTGGATAAAACCATTGCAAACTTTCAGAAACTGTATGATTCCCCGACCAGGGCGTCAGAGGAACTCAATAAGCAGCTTCATTATCTGACATCATCACAGTATGAGTACATCTCGTCTCTTGAGCAACGCGGGTTTAAGGAGGCGGCAGGACAGGCGGCAGCAGATGCGTATGGCAAAGCCGAACAACGGCGCAGCCAGCAGATTATCGATAATCTGGGGATTATTGAAAGAGCGATAAGAAGTGCAACAAGCCGGTGGAAGGAATTCTGGGATGCGGCATTAAATATTGGTCGCCCAAAGACAGAACAATATCAACTGGAACAGGTTAATCAGGCGATTAACCAGATTTATGAGGACAGGAAAAAATCCGGAAAATCAGATCTTTTTGATGCCGGGTTACAAAAGCTGCTGAGTCAGAAAAAAGGACTTGAGTTTGTTATTAAATCTCAGGAGGGTTATGCAGAGTCTCAGGCCAAAGCGAAAAAGGCTGACGATAACGTAACCGCATCGCTGATTTATCAGAACAGAATACTGTCTGAAAATCTGTCATGGCAGAAAAAACGTTCAGCAGCGCTGACGGAGTTATGGGCCAATGTTGCAAAAGCACCGGGTAAATGGAGCCAGGCACAGAGAGAAACTGCTGTCGCCCAGATAAATAAGGATAACAAACCGCCTGTAACTCATAAATCACCTGCTTACCACAACGATGAAGCCAGTCGTTTGCTTCTGCAGTACAGCCAGCAACAGGCACAGGTTGAGGGGCAGATAGCCGCTGCGAAACTCTCCACGACCGAAAAAATGACGGAGGCGCATAAGCAGCTTCTGGCATTTCAGCAGCGCATCACTGATTTGTCCGGTAAAAAACTGACGGCAGAGGAAAAAAGCGTACTGGCCCACAAAGATGAAATAGAGCAGGCGTTACAGAAGCTCGATATCTCACAACAGGATTTGCAACACCAGAATGCCCTCAATGAACTGAAGAAAAAGACACTCACATTAACCAGTCAGTTGACGGAAGAGGAGTCCCGCGTCAGGCAGCAGCACGCCATGGCGCTGGCCACAATGGGTATGGGTGATCAGCAGCGCGGGCGATATGACGAGCGCCTGAAAATTCAGCAACAGTATCAGGATAAGCTGGAGCAGCTTAAACGCGACAGTAAGGCAAAGGGGACATATGGCTCTGACGAATACCGCCAGGCTGAACAGGAACTTCAGGCCAGTCTCGATCGCCGGCTGGCTGAGTGGGCGGATTATAACGCAAAAGTGGATACTGCCAGCGGAGACTGGACGCTGGGGGTGTCGCGGGCGCTGGATAACTTTATGGCACAGGGCAGCGACGTGGCAGGCATGACGGAAAACGTCTTCACTAACGCGTTTAACAGCATGGCTGACGGTATCGCAAATTTTACCCTGACCGGAAAAATGGATTTTCGCAGTTTTACGGTCTCCATTCTGGCGGATCTGGCAAAAATGGAGGCCCGTATTGCCGCGTCTAAACTGCTGGGGTCAGTACTGGGTATGTTCGGCGCTGGCGCATCAGCAGGCGGCAGTACACCATCCGGGGCCTACAGTTCTGCGGCGCTGTCGGTTATTCCGAATGCGGACGGCGGCGTGTACCGCTCGGCAGGACTCAGCCAGTACAGTGGCAGTATTGTTAACAGACCGACGTTCTTTGCCTTTGCCAGAGGGGCGGCAGTGATGGGGGAAGCCGGGCCGGAGGCCATTCTGCCGTTACGCCGTGGCGCAAACGGAAAGCTTGGCGTGGTGGCGGCGGGAAGTGGCGGAATGACAATGTTTGCGCCGCAGTATCATATTGCCATTACTAACACCGGGCCGGATCTGGGAGCGCAGGCGATGAAGGCTGTTTACGATATGGGCAAAAAGGCTGCGTCTGATTACCTGCAGCAGCAGGGGCGTGACGGCGGCAGACTGAGCGGGGCATATCGTTGATGAAAACCTTTCACTGGAAAGTTGACCCGGACATGGGGGTGGATTCAGAACCGCAGGTGGCGGTGGTGAAGTTTGGTGACGGATACGAACAGCGACGCGTAACGGGTCTCAACAGTAACCTGAAAAAGTACAGTGTCACCATCCGGACAAAACGGCAGGATGCCGGATATCTGGAGGACTTTCTGTCGGAACATAACGGCGTGAAGGCATTTCTGTGGACACCACCTTACGGATATCGGCAAATTAAGGTTGTCTGCAGGAAATGGAGCGTGAAAGCAGGCTTACTGAAGACGACATTTACAGCAATGTTTGAGCAGGTGGTTGTTTAATTTGAAATTAATTCTCACACTTTGTAATCAAAATGCTAACAATAATGCTGTTTCAGGTCTTTTTGCGGGTGATAGCGTTCGCCTTGTCTTCACAAGACACTTGTTCATGTGAATAGTTCAGTGGCGAGGAATAAAAAATGAAAAAATTCGCAGTGGCAGTAACCGCGGTGGCCGGAGCCGTCATGGCGGCAGGAATGGCTAATGCTGCAGAGATTTATAATAAAGACGGAAATAAGCTTGACCTTTACGGAAAAGTCGATGGTCTCCATTATTTTTCCAGTAATAAAAACAAAGACGGTGATCAGTCTTATATGCGTCTGGGTTTTAAGGGCGAAACACAGATTAATGAGCAGGTGACAGGGTATGGTCAGTGGGAATACCAGATTAACACCAACCGCCCGGAAGATGGAGATACCAGTAATTCTCCACAAAGCTATACCCGTCTGGCTTTTGCCGGACTGTCATTTGGTAATGCTGGTTCCATTGATTACGGTCGTAATTACGGTGTTCTGTACGATATTGGCGCATGGACTGATATGTTGCCTGAGTTTGGTAATGACTCCTATGAAAATTCAGATAACTTCATGACCGGTCGGGCCAACGGGTTACTGACTTACCGTAATAATGGTTTCTTTGGCCTTGTTGATGGTCTGAATTTTGCCCTCCAGTATCAGGGAAAAAATGACGGGAATAACTGGAAGGGTGATACCTGGGATGGTACACCGTTATCCAATAACTCCCGTAAAATTGCCGGACAGAATGGTGATGGTTTTGGGTTGTCTGCAACTTATGATGCAGGCATGGGGATTAGCGCTGGTGCTGCGTATACGAACTCTAACAGGACCAGTGAGCAGAAATACAGGGACGATGGTGGCAACAAGGCTGAAGCCTGGACTGCTGGTCTTAAATATGATGCTAACGATGTTTATCTGGCGGCAAACTATACTCAGACACGTAATATGACCTGGTTTAATATCGCTGACAACAGTCGTATTGGACAGGATAATCAGAAGGATTACGATGGCGATTTTGCCCATAAAACAGATAACTGGGAAATTGTTGCACAATACCAGTTTGATTCTGGTCTGCGTCCTTCTGTAGCTTATCTGCAGTCGCGTGCCCGTAATACCGGCTATGGAGACTTTGATCTGGTGAAATATGCCGATGTTGGCACTACGTACAACTTCAATAAAAATATGTCCGCATATGTTGACTATAAAATCAATCTGCTGAAGGCTGATAACCCGGCAGGTTTGAATACAGACAACATTGTGGCTACCGGTCTGGTGTATCAGTTCTGACAGAACTGTATACCGGAACAGGCGGAGCAAAATAACCCTCGTTCTGCCTGTGCCACTACGAGAGTACTAAGGTACTTTACTTTCATTTTATTAATCCTTTTTCATTTTTGAATATATGGACGCCGCATGGCGTCCTTTTTTATGGGTGAATATTATGCAGGACATACCACAAAACACCCTGAACGAGACCACAAAGACGGAGCAGTCTGCCCGTGCGGATCTGTGGGAGTTTGATTTAACCGGGATTGGTGGTGGACGTTATTTTTTCTGTAATGAGCCAAACGGGAAAGGAGAGCCGGTGACCTGGCAGGGACGGCAGTATGAGCCATACCCGCTACAGGCACAGGATGTTGAGATGAACGGTAAAGGACCGTCACCACGGGTAACGCTTGTCGTTTCCAATCTCTTTGGGCTGGTCACGGGCATGGCAGAGGATCTGCAAAGTCTCGTCGGCGCGTCAGTGGTAAGGCATCAGGTTTACAGCAAGTTTCTTGATGCGGTGAACTTCCGTAACGGCAATCCGGAAGCCGATCCTGAACAGGAGGCGGTAGCGCGCTATAACGTGGAGCAGTTGTCAGAACTTGACTCATCGACTGCCACCCTTATTCTGGCATCACCGGCAGAAACCGACGGTTCAGTGGTGCCGGGGCGTACCATGCTGGCGGACTCATGTCCGTGGGATTACCGGGATGAAAACTGCGGATACGACGGCCCGCCAGTGGCCGATGAGTTCGATAAGCCCACCTCAGACCCGAAAAAGGATAAATGCAGCCACTGCATGAAAGGCTGCAAAATGCGTAACAATCTGGTGAATGCCGGATTTTTCGCTTCCATCAACAAACTGTCTTAACAGGTTTCCATGATTAATGATGACATTCTGACACATGCGAAAAGGTGCACTCCCGCGGAGTCATGCGGGTACGTCGTGAAGACGGCGTTCGAAACAGTTTACCTGCCCTGCGAGAACATTTCCGCTGAACCCGGGATGTATTTTCGCATGTCGCCTGAAGATTATATCCGGGCGTCATTTCTGGGTGAGGTTGTTGCGCTGGTCCACAGTCATCCGGGGGATGGCGGTCAGCCATATCTGAGTACGGTGGACCGTACCCTCCAGATACAAAGTGGGCTGGACTGGTGGCTGGTCTGTGATGAGCGGATACATAAATTCCGCTGCGTGCCACATCTGACCGGGCGGCAGTTTGAGCATGGCGTGACGGACTGTTACACGCTGTTCCGCGATGCGTATCATCTGGCCGGGATTGATATGCCGGATTTCGACAGGGAAGATGACTGGTGGAGTCAGGGTAAAAGCCTCTATCTGGATCACCTGGAGGCGACGGGATTTTACCGGGTGGATCCGGAGGATGCGCAGCCCGGCGACGTGCTGATTTGCTGTTTTGGTTCACCGACGCCCAATCATGCGGCGATTTACTGCGGCAACGGTGAACTGTTGCACCATATTCCGGAGCAGTTGAGTAAACGAGAGAGGTATACCGACAAATGGCAACGACGGACGCATTCGATATGGCGACACCGGCAATGGTGCGAATCTGCCTTTACGGGGATTTACAACGATTTGGAAAGCGTATCAGCCTCAGCATAAAGACGGCGGCGGAAGGCATACATGCGCTGGCGATACAACTCCCCGGATTTCGGCAACGAATGAATGAGGGCTGGTATCAGGTCCGGATTGCCGGAAGCGACGTGGCGCCGGATACCCTTACGGCCAGACTGAATGAACCGTTACCAGCGGGGGCGGTGGTTCATATTGTACCGCGTATGGCGGGAGCAGCGAAAAACGGCATCTGGCAGGTGGTGGCCGGGGCAGCGCTGATTGGCGCGTCATTTATTCCCGGTCTGAATGCTGTAGCGGCGACAGTACTGTTTTCCGCAGGAACCAGTATGGCGCTGGGTGGTGTGGCGCAGATGCTGACACCTGTACCCAAAACACCGACGGTGGGTCAGACAGATAACGGGAAACAGAACACGTACTTTTCTTCCCTGGAAAATATGGTGGCTCAGGGGAACCCGGTGCCGGTGTTGTACGGTGAAATGAAAATCGGGTCACGGGTGATATCGCAGATGATGAGTACCCGGGATGAGAGCACGTCGGGAAAAGTTGTGGTGATCGGGTCCCCGTTACAGGCAAACACCACGTCGCGGCAGGACGGCGGGATTACCAGACCGTCTGTCGTCATCCGGCAGTGATAATCATGACAACATGAGCTGACACACATGACCGCCAATACGGCGGTTTTGTTATTTATGGAGCCAGGATAATGAGCAAAGGCGGAGGGAAGGGGCATACACCACGTGAGGCGAAGGACGATCTGAAGTCCACACAACAACTGAGCGTGATTGATGCCCTCAGTGAGGGACCGATAGTCGGCCCGGTGAACGGTCTGCAGAGCGTGCTGATTAACAACACGCCGGTGGTGGACGCGGACGGTAACAGTAATATTCACGGCGTGACCGTGGTATATCAGGTGGGGGAGACACCACAGTCACCGCTGGAAGGTTTTGAGGCTTCCGGCGCGGAAATAGTGCTGGGTGTGGAAGTGAAACACGATAATCCCGTTACCCGTACTGTTGTCTCAGAAAATATCGACCGGCTACGCTTCACTTTTGGTGTACAGATGCTGCAGGAGACCACGGACAAGGGGGACCGTAACCCGTCCTCCGTGAATCTGCTGATACAGTTTCAGCGTAGCGGGATCTGGAACACGGAATTTGATATCACCATTAACGGCAAGATCACAACACAGTATCTGGCATCAGTGGTGGCTGATAATTTACCGCCGCGCCCGTTCAGCGTTCGCATGGTCAGGGTGACGCCGGACAGCACCACCGACAGGCTTCAGAACAAAACGCTGTGGTCGTCGTATACGGAAATCATCGATATCCGGCAGGGTTATCCTGGCACAGCGGTTGCCGGTCTGCTGGTGGATGCGGAACAGTTCGGCAGCCAGCAGGTCACGCGTAACTACCACCTGCGCGGACGTATTTTTCAGGTCCCCTCAAACTATGACCCGGATACCCGCACATATACCGGCCTGTGGGACGGGACGCTTAAACCGGCGTACACGAATAACCCGGCGTGGTGCACGATGGATATACTGACCCACCCCCGTTACGGGCTGGGCAGGCGTATTGGGGTGGCGGATGTGGATAAATGGGCGCTGTACGCCATCGCGCAGTACTGCGATCAACAGGTGCCGGACGGATTTGGCGGCACGGAACCCCGCATGACGCTTAATGCGTATATGACCAGCCAGCGTAAGGCGTATGACGTGCTGGCAGATTTCTGTTCGGTGATGCGCTGTATGCCGGTGTGGAACGGCAGCAGGATGACCTTCGTTCAGGATCGGCCCTCCGATTCGGCATGGACCTACACCAACAGTAACGTGGTGGGCGGGCGCTTTAAATACAGCTTCAGCGCCCTGAAAGACCGCCATAACGCGATAGAAGTGAGATACACCGATCCGCTGAATGGCTGGCAAACCTCCACGGAGCTGGTGGAAGACCATGCCTCACAGATACGTTACGGGCGCAATCTGCTGAAAATGGACGCGTTCGGCTGTACCTCACGTGGACAGGCGCACCGGACGGGACTGTGGGTGATGATGACGGAGTTGCTGGAAACACAGACCGTGGATTTTTCTGTCGGTGCGGAAGGCCTGCGCCATACACCGGGCGATATTATTGAGGTATGCGACAACGATTACGCCGGGGCGTCGATCGGCGGGCGTATCACTGACCTGGATATTTCCACGCGCACGCTGACGCTTGACCGGGAAATTACCCTGCCGGAAAGCGGCGCCGCCACGCTGAATATTGTCGGGCCTGACGGTACGCCGTTCAGTACGGAGATTCAGTCGCAGCCCGCACCGGATCGGGTTGTACTGAAGGTGATGCCGGAAACCGTGCAGCCATACAGTATCTGGGGACTGAAACTGCCCTCTCTGAAGCGCCGCCTTTTCCGTTGTGTGCGTATTAAGGAGGATGATGACGGCACATACGCCATCACTGCCGTACAACACGTACCGGAAAAAGAGTCCATCGTGGACAACGGAGCGCACTTTGACCCGTTACCCGGCACCACTAACGGGATTATTCCGCCTGCTGTGCAGCATCTGGTCGTGGATACGGATAACGACAGCATTTTGTATCAGGCCAAAGCGAAGTGGGACACACCGCGCGTGGTAAAAGGCGTGCGTTTTGTGGTGAGGCTGACCACCGGCAGTGGGAAAGAGGGCGATCCGGTTCGTCTGGTGACAACGGCGACGACCAGCGAAACGGAGTACGCCTTCCACGAACTGCCACTGGGTGACTACACGCTGACAGTCAGGGCAATAAACGGATTCGGGCAGCAGGGCGAACCGGCGTCCGTGGCATTCAGTATCCAGGCACCGGAAGCGCCATCCACGATTGAGATGACGCCGGGCTATTTTCAGATAACGGTGACGCCGTACCAGGCCATTTATGATGCCAGCGTGCAGTATGAATTCTGGTACTCCGCAACACAGCTGGCGACCGCAGCAGACATTCAGTCAAAAGCGCAGTATCTCGGCACGGGTTCATTCTGGATAAAGGACAACATCAGGCCGGGGCATGATGCGTGGTTTTACGTGCGCAGCGTGAACAGGGTTGGAAAGTCGGCATTTGCAGAGGCGAGCGGACAATGCAGCGATGACGCTGAAGGTTATCTGGCGTTTTTCGACGGAAAGATACAGCAGACTCAACTGGCTAAGGAATTGCTGGATAAAATGGATAACACTGCGCTGAAGCAGGATATAGCCGACATCAGCAAGATCGTCAGTGAGACAAAAAACGAAATCGAGCAGACGGTGAATAAAACGCTGGGTGACCAGTCCGCCACCATTTCGCAAATCCAGAAGGTACAGACCGATACCGACAATAATCTGAACGCGCTGTACATGCTGAAGGTACAGAAAACGAAAGACGGCGTGCCCTATGTCGCCGGGATTGGTGCCGGGATTGAGGATGTTGCAGGTCAGACGCTCAGTCAGATCCTGCTGGCAGCGAACCGCACGGCAATTATTGACCCGTCTGACGGTAATACGGTTCCGATGCTGGTGGCGCAGGGGGGACAGATATTCCTGAATGAAGCGCTGGTGAAATATCTCATTGCGCCGACCATCACCAGTGGCGGGGATCCTCCGGCATTTTCCCTGACGCCGGACGGAAAGCTGACTGCGAAAAATGCGGATATCAGCGGCCATATCAACGCCGTCTCCGGTTCATTTACCGGAGAAATCAATGCCACCTCCGGTAAGTTTTCTGGCGTGATAGAAGCAAAAGAGTTTGTCGGTGATATCTGTGGCTCAAAAGTCATGCAGGGCGTGAGCATCAGGGCGACGAATGACGAGCGCAGTACCTCAACACGGTATACCGACAGCGCCACCTATCAGATAGGGAAAACCATCACGGTGATGGCTAACTGCGAGCGTAACGGTGGCTCCGGCGCCATCACCGTCACGATAAATATTAACGGCCAGGTGAAAACGGCGGAGGTTATGCCGTATACCGCGGGGATTCCGGCCATGTATCAGACCGTCGTCTTTTCGGTCCACACCACTTCACCGGTCGTGGATATCAGTGTCTCTCTGAGGGTTAGCGGACGGTACACCACTGAAGCTTCTGTCTGGCCGCTGGTGATGGTTTCCCGGTCGGGGAACAACTTCACAAACTGACCGGATTTCCGGTCCCTTTCGTTTAACGAGGAACAGATATGACTATGTCGCGCTTAATTTATCTGGCGGCAGGGGTTTCCCTGTCCGTTTTATTTTCCACCGCTGCCGTTGCCGATAACGGAAGAGGAAGCGGTAACAGCAATATTGAAAACCAGACCCGGATTTATACCGGCACCGACCGTGGGCAGAAACAGCACCGCGAGGCAAAGGGAAAAACAATCACGCGGAGCGTCCAGTGTTCTCTGCCGGCATATTTACGTGACCCGGATAATCAGTGCTGAGATGTGAATGAATCTGAAGCCTGCCTGCGGGCGGGCTTTTTTATGGAGGTAATATGCCAGTACTTATTTCCGGCGTACTGAAAGATGCCACGGGAACGCCGGTACAGAACTGCACCATTCAGCTGAAGGCCTGCCGGACCAGTACGACGGTGGTCGTGAATACGGTGGCATCGGAAAATCCGGATGACGCCGGGCGCTACAGCATGGATGTGGAGCAGGGGCAGTACGCTGTCACACTCCTGGTGGAAGGGTATCCCCCGTCACATGCCGGGGTTATTACGGTCTACGATGATTCAAAGCCGGGAACCCTGAATGATTTTCTGGGGGCCATGACGGAAGACGACGTCCGCCCGGAGGCGCTGCGGCGTTTTGAGGCGATGGTGGAAGAAGTTGCCCGCCAGGCATCGGAGGCATTGAGGAATGCCACCGCTGCAGGCCAGGCATCTGAACAGGCGCAGACATCAGCAGGCCAGGCAGCGGAAAGCGCCACGACAGCCGGGAGTGCAGCCGGAGCGGCAGAAGCATCAGCCACACAGGCAGCCTCATCCGCAGCGTCTGCGGAGAGCAGCGCAGTTACGGCGACCACAAAAGCCGGTGAGGCATCAGTCAGCGCTGAATCGGCTGACACGGCCAGAACGGCGGCAGCCGCATCGGCGGCCGCAGCGAAAACATCTGAAGCGAATGCTGATGTCTCCCGAACTGCCGCCGGAGATTCAGCTGCTGCCGCAGCCGCCAGCGCGACGGCGGCGCAGGCATCAGCAGAGCGTGCCGGCGCATCCGAAACCGCTGCGAAGATGTCAGAAACGCAGGCCGCCTCCAGTGCCGGTGAGGCTGGCGCGTCAGCCACTGCGGCGGCAGCGTCGGAAAAGGCGGCAGCCGCATCGGCAGCCGCAGCAAAAACATCTGCGACAAACGCAGCAACGTCAGCAAGTACAGCAGCGGCCAGCGCAACAGCCGCCTCGTCATCAGCATCGGAGGCATCCACTCACGCCGCCGCATCTGATACCAGCGCATCACTGGCGGCGCAAAGCAGTACTGCTGCCGGAGCAGCAGCCACCAGAGCTGAAGATGCCGCAAAACGGGCAGAAGATATCGCGGACGTGATTTCCCTGGAAGATGCCAGCCTGACGAAAAAAGGTATCGTTAAGTTAAGCAGCGCCACGGACAGTGACAGCGAAGCGCTGGCAGCCACGCCAAAGGCGGTCAAGGATGTCATGAGCGAGACGCAAACCAAAGCCCCGCTGGACAGTCCGGCACTGACCGGTACGCCAACGGCACCAACGCCGGAAACCACAGCTGCAGGTATTGAAATTGCCACGGCAGCGTTTGTGGCTGCGAAAGTGGCACAGTTGGTTGGTTCTGCGCCGGAAGCGCTGGACACGCTGAAAGAACTGGCTGACGCGCTGGGTAACGATCCTAATTTTGCTACCACGGTACTGAATAAACTGGCGGGCAAGCAGCCACTGGACGAAACCCTGACGGCGCTGTCAGGAAAAAGCGTTGACGGTCTTATCGAATACGTTGGTTTACGGGAAACCATAAATCTGGCAAAAAATGCCGTCCCGGCGACGCGCAGGGTTAACAACAAACCGCTGTCCGGCGACATCACTCTGTCGGCTGCTGATGTGAGGGCCATTTCCGCCGATGCTGTCGGAGAAATTACCGATAACAGCACGATGGCATCAGCTAATACTCCAGGATGGTGGCGGGTGGCTGTGTCGAATTCTGATACGGTCACTGATTTTCCCACCTATCCGGATGGCAGCAAGCTGTACAGCTATGGATATATGCTTGTTGAGAAAATCGGGGAAGTCTGGTTTCAGCACTATTACGCGCATATGGGCGCGAACGCAAAGCGCCAGGACTGGGGAACTGAACCGAATACCAGCCGTCCGTGGATTATTGACTACAATACCGCGAACAAACCTTCAGCCGGTGATGTGGGGGCATTGCCGATTACCGGGGGACGGCTTAACGGTTCGTTAGGTATTGGTACTGATAATGCGCTGGGCGGTAATTCTATTGTGCTCGGTGATAACGATACCGGGATTAAGTGGCACAGTGACGGCGTTTTAGGCCTTTATGCCAATAATGCCCTGGTCGGTTATATCGACAACTCCTGGCTGCACATGTCAGTTGATGTTCTCACTAATGGTATCTTACGTGCCGGCAACGGAAAAACACTGACGTTATCGAGTGGTAACAACTCCGCGATGAACGCCGGTTTCAGTCTGTGGGGAAATGGCACAGACCGCCCAACGGTCATTGAACTGAGTGACGATCAGGGCTGGCATTTCTACAGCCAGAGACGACAAGACGGCGGTATCGAACTGAGTGTAAACGGCAATATTTACCCTGCTAATTACAGCAATTTTGACGCCCGTTATTTAACATCAGGAAACGTATATACAAAAGGCGAATCAGATAATCGTTATGTCCAGAATATCCAGCGCGGTGCTCCTGTATGGCCTGGCAAAGTAGATGAATATGGACCAGCAGAAGCGCCTGCTGGTTGCTTTTTAACACAGGCCAGACATGACCCAACAACAGCATACGGTGTGACATTTGCGTATAGACCGCTACAAATGTGGGTGGGTAATGGCTGGCGTACAATTAATGGATAATTTAGGTGAATATAATGGAATTAAAAAACGTAACCAGATACATTCCTGACGACCAGGACTACGATAACAACTTTCTGTATTTTCGTAGTGAAGATGGTCAGGACTTTTACGAATCACTGAGTAAATTCACCAAAAAATATAAGCTGTGCATTGACTCCGAAAATATAATACGTTCTGTAGCCGAAGATGTATCGCGCCTTTATCCGGCAGGTTTTTCGGTTGTTGAGGTCAATAAACTACCAGTCGGATTTAATATCTATGGCGGCTGGAAATATTCGAACGGCACTGTTCTGGCTGTTCCCGTTGACTATCAGGCTAAGGCCGAAACCACCCGACAGAAACTACTGGATGGAGCTAACAGCACCATTGCCGACTGGCGAACTGAACTGGCACTGGGTGAAATCAGTGACGACGATAAGGAAAATCTGACTCAATGGATGGCGTATATCAGGAAGCTTAAAACACTGGATTTAACAGCCGTTCCAGATGAGGCCACCTTCATAGCAATCAGGTGGCCAGCATTACCACAGTAATAACTACTGACTGGCTGGTTTCTCCGGTCAGTCAGTAAAATATTAGTACGGTAGTTCAGAACTTAGTGTTGTATGAGCAGGGACTAAATACATAACGGGGAGGGAGTGCATATATGAAACTCAGGTTCAGAGCTTTTACTCTTGTAATTTACGCCAGAGTACCAAATGAACTATGAATTTAACCATCCCTCTAATTTTTCTTGATTATGAGTCTGTAAAAATGAAGGGAGTTCTCTCATTCGATAAATGTAACTGGCAAGGTGTGGCCATTGCATGGCTGGGGTTGGCATGTTGCGTGTCCAGCGCATCAACATTGTCGCTAATAAGTCTACTGTAGTCAGTCTGTCACCCACCAGATAGGTTTGTTGATTTGCCAGACGTTTATCTAAATATTCGCAGGCTTCCTCAATACGGCTACGGGCCAGGGTACGAATAGCGTCAGCGTCTTCGGGACTACCATCCTTATCGGCGTAAAACCAGTCTCGCATTGAAGGAAGTAATGTATTTGCCATATATATCATCAGTTCCAGCCATTCTGCACGCTCAGGCGTATCTGGTTTAGGTGCAAGGCCAGATTCAGGATGGCGCTCGGCAAGAAGCATCAAAATAGCCGTTGATTCAGTCACTGGTTTTCCATCAACGATAAGGGTAGGCACCCGACCAACAGGATTAAGACTGAGATATTCAGGGGAGCGTTGATTACCACTTTCAATATCAACGAGTTGAGCAGTAAATGGCGTTTTTAGTTCGAACAACATCCAGTGGACTGCAAAACTGGCTGCTCCTGGTGAGTAAAATAAGGTATAGGACATCCTGTTTTCCGAATTTTATTGATTTGGGGCGAGTATAGCATGAAAAGAGAGCGTTTATCTAAAAGAAAACTATTTTTTCTATATTAACTGGTGATATATATTTATTCTGATAGTTGTAAGAGACAAGTAACATGTTGTCCAGACTGAGTAAAAGAGAGTGTAGACGTTCTTACAGAAGTTGATAATTGTTTGTCTGATTGCTTTATAATTAAATGATAACAGGTGATGGTCAGGCGGTGAAATTTTGTCTGGGTTATCTCCTTTTTGGAATGTATTATATCTTCCCATTCACATCCTGGTTTTCTTTAAGAACTGATACTGCTGTTTGTAGTAGTTCTTTGTTATCCAGCCATGCTTTGGTCTTTATGTTTCCTTCAATATAATCAAGCAATGTTCTGGTATTGATAGGCCTGCCCTGTTTCGCTACTTCCACTACAGCATCACCCAGGATAATACGAACTTTAGGAAGTTGAGAGGGGAACCACTTTAAAGTATCTTTTGATTTCATTAAGAAATATTCCTTAAAACGTTGTTAATTTTTGATAGTAAGGTAGGGACATTAATTCAGAAAATGCTGATTTTTACTCATCAGTTTTGTCCGGGTTATTTGATATACCTATTCCTACTTTGATTACAGCACAGCTAAAAATACTGAATATAATAAGCATGGTAATTATTATCAGTGTATTGTCCATATATCCTCAGAAGTACATTTTATTATGTATATTACTTTGACAATTTTTTATCCGGAAAGTTCATTTTTGGATGTAACTTTGTGTTTTTTTACTGGGAATTATAAAGTTCAGACAGTCAACGTGGTTTTCACTATTGTCTATACTAATAATTTTCTCAAGCATAAGAGTTTCATCATAAGTGCCTGAAGGCCCTTTGTCCTGATACCCATCGTTATGCACGATCAGCGAAGCATAGACACTTTTATTTGTGTTGTGATGCTTTTTTAAGCTTCTCAGTGTGTTTTTTTCTCCGTTAAGCCAGTATATCTGGTGTGTATGGCATGGTTGAAATACGCTTATATCCTGGCCCCAGAAGTATATTCCATCCACCAGGCTATAATCACCTTTACTCTTACCGGACGAGCATCCTGTTATTATAACTGTAAGCACAAGTAAAAATGAAAATGTAATGCTGCTTTTCATGATTTATCCAGTATTTTCAGGGCAGTAGATAATGGTTCTTTATCTTCGAGCCATTGCTGTTCTTTTTGTGCATTTTGTAACAGCGAGATAAGATTCTCACTGTTGATTTTTTTAGACTCCATGATGAGTTGTAGTAACGCTTTACCATAAATAATCTCTATATCTGAAAGTAAGTTAGGTGGGTATGAGGATATGTCTAAAGTGTTCATGATCTACTCCTGAAAAATATTTATGAGTTGCAAGGAATTGGTTTTACTCGCTTTAATGTGTTGTGATAATAGTCAGAATGAATCACAAAACAGTATGAACCTTTTATGGATAGTAATATACATTTAGTTGAGAATATTTATAATTAACTGATTATTATCATAAGTTGTGTTTAAGATCAATTGAAGTATCATCCGACGCAAAAGCAATCTTATTTTCATTGGTATATGCTGTATAATACTTCAACAAGTATATAAATATTACTGATAATAGTTCTGTTCTTATACATTGAAACCCACTGTGGGTAATTAACCAGCCAAGCCAGAATTTTTCACAGATGAGTCAGGATGCCATTGATCCTAGAATCGCAACAGACGATGAGAAAGCGCACCTCGACGAGTGGAAAAATGGTAACCCGGGTGGATACTTTAAAGCCTGTCTGGCCGAAACAGCCTAACAGTAACCTATAATTTGCACTTTTTTGACAGCTCAGGCCGTCGCGATATGTTAGCGGTAGCCTGAATAATTACCTTGGTAAAGGTTAACTATCATAAAATGGTACACCAGTCTTTCCAGGAGGAGGAGTGTAAAGGTTTTGGCTCATAAACACCGTCATAGTAGAGACCACAAATACTGCAATCTTCATTTTTATATTTATCATTGAATGCTAATGTAAGCTTGTCATAGACATCAATATTTGATTGCCATTCAGGTGAGGTATTCATTGAATCATAAATTAATACTTTTTTCACTTCACTATCATAGCCTACAATGCACTCTGCATGTAGACATTCCGAGCCAAGTGAAGGCCTGATCAACATCAGTGGTCCATGGTTTTGTAATTCGTAAGAAATAAAACTCTCAAAGTCATCTTCTACAGTACTATTGAAAACTTCTGCCTGTAAAGCTTCTTTAATGTTTGTAAAAAGAGAGGATTCAGGTATTTTTTGCACATTCATTTCTTTTAATAAATTCTCACATTCTATTATATCAATACCCTCTAATATATTATTAAACGCTTGATTATCAGAAGTGATGTCCTCTAATGCACTATAATTATTGCCATCTCTGGATTTGATAACATTTAATGAGCAAACCCAGCAATTATTGTAGAGGGTGTTGCCTGTGGTATCAAACTGGCTTTGAAAGCTACGATGGTGAATAATCTGACCCCTGAGGAGTTGCTGTATTACTTCTGTAAACGCTGCCTAAACTATTTTGAATGTGTCTTAACATAATGTAAGTATCCCGCATAATCGTGCCATTCATATTTAGAGATCATCCGGCATAATCAATCTTCCAACGAAGGAGATCG